>DATBTC010000125.1:0-6190 GCA_036559465.1 Xanthobacteraceae bacterium | reverse complement strand
CGTGCGGATGGCCGACGACCACGTTGTGCGCCTTGCAGGTCTTGACTACGTGCGCCATCAGCTTGAGCAGCTCTGGATGCTCGTACTGGCGCGGGAAGCCGAGCTCTTGGCCGAGATCGCCTTCGCCGATCAGGATGGCGCCGATGCCGGGCACGCGCTTCAGGATATCGTCGAGGTTCTCGACGCCCTTGGTGTCCTCGATCTGCAGGATGACGAAAATCTCGCCCTTGGGATCGAGCGGCCACACGTCGGCGCGCTGGTAATATTCTTGCTGCGTCAGGCCCCAGTAGCGCACAGCGCCGGTCGGCCCGTCGCCTCGGATGCCGGTGGGCTCGTAGCGCAACGCGCTCTTCAACCGCGGATAGCGGCAGGCGGCGACCGCGTTATAGGCCTCGTCGGCATTGCTGATATGCGGCCAGACGATGCCGTAACAACCTAGATCGAGCGCTTGCTTGGCGTGCCACTGGCCTTTCTCGACGCCGTTCACCGGGATGCGCACCATCGGCGTCACCGCCGGCGCGAGCGAGCCGCTTTTTGCGATCTGCCCGCGGTTCAGCATGTACTGCAGCGAGTCGCGCAGCGCCCGGCCGTCCCAGGGATTGTGCTCCATCTCAAACACGACGCCGTCGAACTTCGACGTGCTCATCGCGATCGCCGAGTCGATCTCGGCCGGCGAGAAGGCGGTGAAGGCCGCCTGGCCCGCCTCTAGCGCGCGGATGACGCCGTTGAGCCGCGGAAGTTCAGCCATGCAATCCCCCTTCGGAACTACCTGCGCACGAGGGCTCCGCCTGCGCGCCGAGGCAATGCGGATATAGCCGATACAGCGCTCGGCTCACAAGCGAGGCGGACGAACTTCCGTGTTTGACAATCGCGCAGCAGGCCTAGCATTCTCCGTATCACGCGCGGCGGAATGAATCCGCGTGTTCCACTCCTCAGCCTCAGCCTCAGCGTTGGAATCATGATTATCGACTGTCACGGCCACTACACGACCGAGCCGAAGGACCTGCATCGCTTCCGCAAGGAGCAGGTCGACGCCATCAAGGAAAAGAAGCCGCTGCCCACCAAGGCTTCGCTCAAGATGAGCGACGACGAGATCCGCGAGAGCCTGGAAGGCGCGCAGCTCAAGTTTCAGCGCGAGCGGGGCACCGACCTCACCATTTTCTCGCCGCGCGCGTCGGGCATGGGCCACCATATCGGCGACGAAAGCGTGAGTATGGAGTGGTCGCAGATCTGCAACGACCTCATCCACCGTGTCGTCAAGCTCTACCCCGAGAATTTCGTCGGCGTCTGCCAGTTGCCGCAGTCGCCGGGCGTTCCGCCGAAAAACAGCGCCCGCGAGCTCGAGCGTTGCGTCAACGAGCTCGGCTTTATCGGCTGCAATCTCAACCCGGACCCGTCCGGCGGCTTCTTCAACGCGCCGCCGCTCTCCGACAAGTGGTGGTATCCGTTCTACGAAAAGATGATCGAGCTCGACGTACCGGCGATGATCCACGTCTCGGGTTCCTGCAATCCGGCGCAACATACCACTGGCGCCTATTACATCAACGCCGACACCATGGCGTTCATGCAGCTCATGATGTCCGACCTGTTCAAGGATTTCCCGACGCTGAAATTGATAATCCCGCACGGCGGCGGCGCGGTGCCGTTCCATTGGGGCCGTTATCGCGGGCTCGCTCTCAACAACAATCGACCGCCGCTCGACGAACTGATGAAGAACAACATCTACTTCGACACCTGCGTCTATCATCTGCCTGGGATCGAACTGCTGACCAAGGTTGTCCCGATCGACAATATTCTGTTCGCATCCGAGATGGTCGGCGCCGTCAAAGGGCTCGATCCGCAGACCGGCCAGTATTTCGACGATACCAAGCGCTATGTCGACCAGGTGTCGTGGCTGTCCGCCGAGGACAAGCGTAAGATCTTCGAGGGCAACACCCGCAAGGTCTTCAACCGGTTGAAAACCAAGGCGCCGGCTACGGCAAAGGCCTGACGGCGCTTCTACGCCGAGCCCCACACCTCGCGCGCGGTCTCGACCACGAGCCGGAGCTTCTTGATTTCGTCTTCGTAGGTCACGGCATTGCCGCCGATTCCGCTCGAGAAGCCGCATTGCGGGCTGAGTGCTAGCTGCTCGAGCGGAACGAAGCGCGCGGCCTCGTCGATCCGCCGCTTGAGTTCGTCCTTGCTCTCCAGTTTCGGGCTCTTGGTCGTGACGAGCCCGAGCACGGCGACCTTGCCCTTGGGCAGAAAGCGCAGCGGCTCGAAGCCGCCCGCGCGCGGGCTGTCATATTCGAGGAAATAGCCGTCCACGTTGATCTCGTTGAACAGCAACTCCGCCACCGGCTCGTAGCCGCCCTCGGCGACCCAGGCGCCGGCGAAATTGCCGCGGCACAGATGCATGCACACCGTCATGTCGGCGGGCTTGCCGGCGATCGTGTCGTTCAGCAACTTCGCGTAGGTTTTGGGCAGCGTCTCCGGGTCTTCGCCGAAATTGGCGACTTCCGCGCGTAGCGCCGGATCGCACAAATAAGCAAGATTGACCTCGTCGATCTGCAAATAGCGGCAACCGGCCTTGGCGAGATCGGCGATCTCCTCGCGATAGACCCGCGCGAGATCGTCGTAGAACACGGAAATATCCGGATAGGCTTTGGCGTCGATGGCGCCACGCCCGCCGCGGAAATGCATCACTGTAGGCGAGGGGATCGTCACCTTGGGCGTGGCCTTGGACACCGATTTCAGGAAGCGGAAGTCATCGACGAAGATTTCGCCGGGCCGCGACAATTTGCCGGACACCAGCAGCGACGGCGGCACATGGTCGCGCTGTCCTTCGGCGGTATGGAAGCGCACGCGCATGGCGGCCTGGCCGAGCGTCACGTTCTTGAACTTGAGCAGGAAGTCGCGCTGCCAGCTCTTGCGGTTGAATTCGCCGTCGGTGACCACCTTGAGCCCGATCTCCTCCTGCAGCCGCACCACGTCGCGGATCGCGCCCTCCTGGATGCGCCGGAACTCGGCGGCAGGTATTTCGTTCTTCTCGGCCGCCTCGCGCGCTTTGATCAGCGCGTCGGGCCGGATCAGGCTGCCGACCTGGTCGGCACGGAAGGGAGGCTTGGTGCGCTCGGTCATGATCTTGTATGATCGAGACTAGCGAACGACGTCAACACATGACGGTGCGCCATGTTTCCGCAGGCTCTCGGCTACGTAGGAATTCGCGCCAAGTCGCTCGACGACTGGCGCACGTACGGCGGCAGGCTGCTTGGGTTGCAGCCCATCGACAAGAGCCGCTCCACGCTCGCGTTCCGCATGGACGACCGCAAGCAGCGCATCGTCGTCGAAGCCGATGGCGGCGAAGGCATCGGCTATTTCGGCTGGGAGGTCGCCGACGCCGCGGCGCTCGAGGGGCTCGCGGCGCAGCTCGATCGCGCCGGCATCAAGGTCGCGCGCGGGTCGCGCGCGCTCGCCGACGAGCGGCGGGTCAAGGACCTCGTCGTGCTGCACGATCCGGTCGGCAACCGGGTCGAGATTTTCCATGGGCCGGAGATCGCCGCCGAGCCGTTCGCGCCCGGCCGCAATATCTCGGGCTTCCGCACCGGGCCGCTCGGCATGGGCCATGTGGTGCTGCAGGTCGAGAAGGTGGACGAGGTGATGCCGTTCTACCGCGACCTGCTCGGCTTCCGCCTCAGCGACTATTATTTCCAGCCTTTTACCGCCTATTTCATGCACGTGAACCCGCGCCATCACAGCATCGCCTTCGTGCAGTCGGGCAAGAACGCCGTGCATCACATGATGATGGAGCTGTTCAGCTTCGACGACGTCGGCCACGGCTACGATCTGGCGCAGGCGGAGGAAGGCCGCGTCGCGGTCACGCTCGGTCGCCACACCAGCGATTTCCTCACCTCGTTCTATTCCTGGACGCCGTCGGCCTTCATGGTCGAATACGGTTGGGGCGGCCGCAGCATCGATCCCAAGACCTGGCAGTCCTACGAGCGTTCCGAGGGCCCGAGCATCTGGGGCCACGATCGCAAATGGCTTCCGGACGACGCACGCAAGCGCGCGCGTGACATGGTGCTGGCCAACGCCGAGAAGGGCTATCGCAAGCCGGTGCAGGTGATCGAGGGCAATTTCGAGCAGATGGAAGGCGTCTGCCCCTGGTGGGACAGCGTGCGCAAGGGACAGAAGAGCGCGCGCTGAAATCGTTCGTTCAGGGTGCCGGGAGTTCGCGATGAAAGCAGGCGTCGGCACCGAGAGCGGGCTCCAGGTCCGCGAAGTAGCCCAACCCAAGCCGAAACCGAACGAGGTGCTGGTGCGCGTGCGTGCGGCCGGGCTGAACCGAGCTGACTTGAATGCCGCACGCGCCAAGGGGCATCCCGGCCATGGCACGACGGGTTCGCCCATCGGTCTCGAATGGGCCGGCGAGGTGGTCGAGACCGGTTCCGAAACAAAAGACATCAAAGCCGGCGACCGCGTGCTGTGCTCGGGCAGCGGCGGCTATGCCGAATATGCTGTCTGCGACTGGGGCCGCGTGATCCCCATGCCTGCCGATATGAGCTTCGAGGTGGCGGGTTCCCTGTCGCTCGCGCTGCTCACCATGCACGACGCCGTCGTCACCAACGGCCGGCTCAAGGCGGGCGAAAGCGTATTGATCCAGGGCGCCAGTTCCGGCGTCGGCCTCATGGGCTTGATGATTGCCAAGCTTATGGGCGCCAAGCTCGTGATCGGCACCTCGACCAACGAGGAGCGACGGAAGCGGCTCAAGGAATTCGGCGCCGATCTCGTGCTCGATACACGCGACCCGAACTGGCCCGAGGAGGCGCTGAAAGCCACCGCCAGCAAGGGCGTGAACCTCGTGGTGGATATGGTCTCCGGGCCGATGGCCGACCAGAACGTCAAGGCGAGCGCCGTGCTCGGCCGCATCGTCAATGTCGGCCGGCTCGGCGGCACCAAGGCCGAGTTCGATTTCGACCAGCACGCGCTGAAGCGCATCGATTACGTGGGCGTTACCTTCCGGACCCGCAGCATCGAGGAAGTACGCGAGATCGTGCGCCGCATGCGCGCGGACCTGTGGGACGCAGTGACCGCGGGCAAGCTCAGGCTGCCCATCGACCGCACCTTCCCGCTCCAAGAGGCGCCTGCGGCGCAAGAGCGCATGCGCGCCAACGCGCATTTCGGCAAGATCGTGCTGACGATGTAAGGTGACGAAACAATGAGGGCAGGGGATTAGCAAAATGGCCGAAGCTTGGGGAAAGACCGTCCTGGTCGAGTTCGACGATGGCATCGCGTGGGTGTCCTTGCACCGTCCGGACAAGCGCAACGCGATGAACCCGGAACTCAACTCCGAAATGTGCCGCGTGCTCGACGCGCTCGAAACCGACGAGCGCTGCGGTGTGCTGGTGCTCACCGGCAGCGGCGACTCGTTCTCGGCCGGCATGGACCTGCGCGAATATTTCCGCGGCACCGACAAGCTGCGTCACGTCGAGCGCATGCGCATCTATCGCGAGGCGCAGCAATGGCAATGGATCCGGCTGATGAACTACTACAAGCCGACCATCGCCATGGTGAACGGCTGGTGCTTCGGCGGCGCCTTCACGCCCCTGATCTCCTGCGATCTGGCGATCTCCGCCGAGGAAGCGACCTACGGCCTCTCGGAAATCAACTGGGGAATTCTCCCGGGCGGCAACGTTTCCAAGGGCATGCACCTGATCAACCGGCGCGACGCGATGTATTACATCATGACCGGCGAGACCTTCGACGGGAAGAAAGCGGCGTCGATGGGCCTGGTGAACGAGGCGGTTCCGCTCGCCAAGCTGCGCGCACGCACCACCGCGATAGCGCGAACGCTGCTCGAAAAAAATCCGACCGTGCTGCGCCAGGCCCGCATCGCGTTCAAGAACGTGCAGAACATGCCCTGGGACGTGGCTGCGGATTATCTCACCGCCAAGAACGAGCAGGGCGTGCTGATCGATCCCGAGCGCGGCCGCGAGCAGGGCCTGAAGCAGTTTCTCGACGACAAGTCCTATAAGCCGGGCCTCAAGGCATATAAGCGCGGCAAGTAGCCGGTGGCCGGGATCGACCAGCAGGCGGTCGCGCGGCTCCTGAAGCCGCGCTCGATCGCCATCGTCGGCGCTTCCGAAGAACCGAATACGATCGGCGGCCGGGTGCTGAACAATCTCGTGCGCGCGAAATTTTCCGGTCCGCT
>DATBTC010000124.1:0-18442 GCA_036559465.1 Xanthobacteraceae bacterium | reverse complement strand
CTCAGAACGGCCGCGTGGGCCGCTGTCGCGGCGCTCGCGGGTGCCGTGGCCGTGCTCTTCTTTTGCATCGCCTTGTTCGCGTGGCTCGCGCAGCAATACGGATCCATTACGGCCGGCCTAGTGCTCGGTGGAATTTTTCTTCTGATTGCCTTGATCATAGGAGTTATCTGCATGGCGGTGCGACAAAAACGGGCGAGAACGCAAGCGAGGCAAGCGGCTGCCAGCTCGAATTGGTGGCAGGATCCAGCCCTCATGCTGGCCGGCCTTCAAATTGTCCGCATGATCGGCGTGCGGCGGCTAGTGCCGATCGCGATCATTGGCGGCATCGCGGCAGGCATACTCTCTAGCCAGAAACCGAACGGGATTCGGCCCAAACAAAAGCGCACGCCGATCTAACGCCTACTTCCGTCGCAAACACCTTCTTCTCGCCCCCGGTGATCTCGTAAATCACGAACTGGCCTTCCTTGGTCCCGGTCATGCCCGGCAGCGACCAATTTTGACCTGAAATCGACACAGCGCCGGGAAAAGCTGCCAAAGTGATCGCGCTCACTAAAATCCGCGAGCTCAATCTTTCGGCCGCCGCGAGCGCCGGCAGGCCCCTGCATTTGGGCGCCGCGAGCGGTCTCGTCTGCCTGAATTCTTTCATCTACGTCGTCGCGGACGACGAGCTTCACCTCGGTGTTTTCCGCTCAACGGAGAACAGCCCGGGAAATCTGGTCGGCCTCTTTGCCGGCGAGCTGCCGGATTCCGAACCGGATCGCAAAAAGCAAAAGCCCGACCTTGAAGCGCTTACCCTGCTGCCTGCCTTTGGCAGCTACCCGCACGGCGCGCTATTCGCCCTCGGCTCCGGTTCAAAGAAGAAGCGCCGCATGGGCGCGCTGGCAGGATTGGACGCACAAGGCGCCATCAGCGGAACGCCCCGCAGCATCGATCTTTCAGAACTGTTCGTTCCCCTCGACGAGCATTTTGCTGCATTGAACATCGAAGGCGCCATCGTAAGCGGCGATGAGCTGCGCCTGCTTCAGCGCGGCAACAAGCGCCACACCCAGAACGCAGTCATTCGGTTTCCCCTTGCCGCAGTGCTCGATGCGCTCGCCACGGATGCGCGGGTTGGGTCTATCGCGCCATCGGCTATCGATTCATTCGATCTCGGAAATATCGACGGAATTCCGTTCTGTTTCACCGACGGCGCGGCTTTGCCGAACGGCGGCATGGTATTCACCGCGATCGCGGAGGATACCGATGACCCTTATACCGACGGACCTTGCGCGGGAGCGGCCATCGGAATTGCAGATAAGGGCGGAAATCTGCTGCGCCTCGACCGGCTCGATCAGCCCCTGAAAATCGAAGGCGTGGATGCGAGAGTGGAAGGCGACGTCATAAAACTACTCGTAGTGACGGATGCCGACGACGCCAGCATTCCTGCATGTTTGTTCTCGGCGTCCATCGCGACCGCGGATTGAGTTTAGGCGGGAGACAGCCATCCCGCCGAGTGACTCCAAGGTTTCAGCGCGCTATCCTCGTCGTGCTGCAGAACAAAAAAGTAAAGCCGCGTTTCAACGGGAGGGAGCATATCCATGTCGGGTGAAAGTCTGCTTATCATTCTATTGGTCGGTCTTGTCGCGGGCTGGCTTGCCGGGCAAATCGTGCGAGGCACCGGCTTCGGTCTCATCGCCGACATCGCACTTGGCATCGTCGGCGCTTTTATCGGCAGCTGGTTGCTGCCCCAGCTGGGCATCCGCATCGGCACCGGTGTCGTCTCCGCCATTATCGTCGCCACGATCGGCGCTATCGTGCTTCTGTTAATTCTGCGGCTGTTCAACCGGCGCGGCCGCTGGTGAGCTTGCGGCCCGCCAACTCGTAGAACCAGCCTTCATTGAGCGGTTCGGGTCCGGCACGAACCGGGCGCTCGCCGCCTGAAGTCGCCTCGTCCGCCTACTCGCGCACTCTATGCACGCAAGGTGCGCGCTTCCCGGCGAGCGGCCAGCGTGGCCCGCGTCACCGCGCGCGCCGCATAGCCGGCGCCCCAGACGAAACGCATCAGCGGCCCAAAGCTCCTGAGCGCGCTCGATCCCGCGAAATGAAGTCCCGGCGCGGTGGATTCGAAGCCGGCCGAAAGCATCGGGTAGCCGTCGCTACGCTTGATCCCACCGAGCAGTGCAGGGGAGAGAATGCCGAGCTTTGCGATATCGATCTTGTAACCCGTCGCGCACAGCACATGGTCGAACAGCCCTTGCTCGCCATTATCAAGACGCAGCGCGACCAGGCTTCCCTCGACCCGCGCGCCGGCGATGGTGCGGCCGGCATTGATCCGGATTTTTGCAGCGCGCGGCCTGAGCCACGCGGTCGCCGCCGGACGCAGGCAGCGCTCCGCGAGCCGGTCGCGCAGCTTGGCCGGCAAGCGGCGCACCAGCGCCGGCGCATCGACCAGCCAATTCAGCGGAAACGGCCCGACCGCTCCCGTGGAAGTCAGCACCTTGTGGATCGACCAGACCAGTTCTTCATCGGCGCCCGGATTTTCCGAGCCGATCCAGCGCACGTCGCCGCGGCTGATGAGGACGACCTCGGCGCCCGCTTCGGAGAGCAGCACGGCGGACTCGCACGCGCTCTGTCCGCGCCCGACCACGGCCACGCGTTGCCTGCGGAAGCGCTCGAAATTATCGTGCCCGCTCGAATGGCTTACGAGGTCGGCGGGTAGGCCCGCGAATTCCGCTGGCTTGAATTCCTGGTTGGCCAGGCCCAGCGCGACGACGACGCGCCGCGCAGTCACCCGCTTGCCGTCCGCGAGCCTGAGCGCGAATCCGCCAGGAACGCCTTCGACCAGCTCGACGCGGCGCTCATCGAGACCGGGTGCGGCCTTGCGTTGAAACCATTGTCCGTAGCGGACAAATTCCTCAAGCGGAAACGGCTCGCTGCGCGTGACGCCGTTCATTCGGATGTAGGTATCGAGCGAGAATTCCTTGGCCGGATCGGCGATGTGCGAAGCGCCCCAGGGCGAGCGCAGCTTCATGCCCTTGGGCATATTGCGCTGCCAGAAGCCCATGGCTTCGCCGAACACGTGCGTGTCGATCCCGGCGGCGCGCAGATGCGCGGCGACCGCGAGACCGTAAGGCCCGGCGCCGATGACCGCGACTTCGCAATCCGCGCGCGATTTGGCGGTGCGCACCGGGCTCGCCGCGAATTTTCGCTTCACTGAAACGGCTGCTGGAAATTCCGCGAGAGACATCTGTCGCTCCCTCTGAAGTGGGGCCCCGAGCGCACCCACCATAGACGGAACGACTAGAGCCAATTCAGGTGAAGGCGGATTGAATGCGAACGCAGTAAATCGAGATGCTTAAATTAACGAATTTCTTTCAATCCCACGCCCAAGCGGCCGGCCACATCCTGCACGAACTGCCACGCCACGCGGCCCGAGCGCGCGCCGCGCGTGGTCGCCCATTCCAGCGCCTCGCGCTTTAGCGCTTCGCCCTTGATCGGGATCTTGTAGTGCGCGACGTAGCCCTCGACCATTTCCAGATATTCGTCCTGCGAGCAGCGGTGGAAGCCGAGCCACAGACCGAAGCGGTCGGATAGCGAGACCTTCTCCTCGACCGCTTCGCCGGGAATGATCGCGGTCGAGCGCTCGTTTTCCATCATCTCGCGCGCCATAAGGTGGCGCCGGTTCGAGGTGGCGTACAGGATCACATTGTCGGGCCGGCCCTCGATGCCGCCCTCCAGCACCGCCTTCAGCGATTTGTAGCTGGTGTCCTCGGCTTCGAACGAAAGGTCGTCGCAGAACACGATGAAGCGATGCTTGCTGCCGCGCAGCTGCGCCATCAGCGCGGGCAGCGACTCGATTTCCTCGCGGTGAATCTCGATCAGCTTCAGGCCGTCCTTCTTGTGGGTGGCGCTGACGGCGGCGTGCACGGCCTTGACCAGCGACGATTTCCCCATGCCGCGCGCGCCCCACAACAGTGCGTTGTTGGCCGGCAGGCCCTTGGCGAAACGCTCGGTGTTTTCCACCAGCGTGTCGCGCATGCGATCGATGCCCTTGAGCAGGCCCATCTCGACGCGATTCACACGGCGCACCGGCTCGAGCCGCTTGGCGGCCGCGTGCCACACAAAAGCGTCGGCCGCTGAGAAATCCGGCGTCTCGCCGGCCGCGGGCGCCAGCCGCTCCAGCGCGCCGGAAATGCGCTCGAGCGCCTGGGCCAGGAGCGCCAGCACCGTGTCGGATGGCGAAGGGCGGTTCATGGAATCTTCCTCGACGGCGGCATAGCGGCCCGCACGTGCCCGGGCAAGCGCATACCCAGCCGATTGGCTGACAAATCCTTGCCCTGCCAGCGTTTGCAAAGCCTCGCCCCGTCGTTATAGTCCGCCCGAATTCGGGACAAATCGAACTGGAAAGACGAGGGACATGCTCAATACCCCCGTGTACGCGCAATTTGGCGGCGGCAACGACATGCTGGTGTCGCTGCTCCCGTTCATCCTCATCTTCGTCATCATGTACTTTCTCATCCTGCGCCCGCAGCAGCGGCGCGTGAAGGCGCACCAGGAGATGGTCAAGTCACTTCGGCGCGGCGACACCGTCATCACCACCGGCGGCCTGATCGGCAAGATCACCAAGGTGGTCGACGACAACGAGATCGAGGTGCAGATCGCCGAGGAAACGCGCATCCGCCAGATGCGCTCGATGATCGCCGAGGTGCGCGCCAAGGGCGAGCCGGCCAAGGACGACTGACGCCGTACGTCTGAGCCGCTTTCCAGAGGAATTCGATGCTGCACTTCTCGCGCTTGCGGATATGGGCGACGGTGTTGATCGCCGGCACCATCTGTCTTCTCGCGCTACCGAGCTTCCTGCCGCAGAACGTGGTGCGCTCGTTCCCCAATTTCCTGCAGCGCCGGCTCGTGCTCGGGCTCGATCTACAGGGCGGCTCGCACATTCTCCTGGAGGTCGACTCCAAGGCCGTGCAGAAGGAGCGCGTCGAGACGCTGCGCGACGACGTGCGCCGCATCCTGCGCAACTCGCCAGCGATCGGCTACGAAGGTTTGACGATCCAGGGGCTCAGTGTCCAGGTCCGCATTCGCGAGCCGAACGACTTGCGCGAGGCCCTGCGACGGCTGCGCGAACTCTCCCAGCCCTTGAGCGGCCTGCTCTCGAGCACGACGCAACAGGACGTGGAACTTGTCGATGCCGGTGGCGGCGTGATCCGGCTCACCGTTACCCCGGCCGGCATCGCCCAGCGCATCCGACAGGCGGTCGATCAGTCGATCGAAATCGTGCGCCGCCGCGTCGACCAGCTCGGCACCGTCGAGCCGTCGATCCAGCGTCAGGGCGCCGACCGCATTCTGGTGCAGGTTCCCGGCCTGCAAGACCCCGCGCGCCTGAAGGGGCTGATCGGCACCACCGCCAAGCTCTCCTTCCGCCTCGTCGACATGACAATGACGGCCCAGCAGGCGCTCACTACGCGTCCGCCGGCGGAATCCGAAGTGCTGCAATCCGCCGAAGGCGATCGCCAGCCTTATCTGGTCGAGAAGCGCATCATGGTCTCCGGCGAGGACCTGGTCGACGCCCAGCCCGGATTCGACTCCCGCACCCGCGAGCCGATCGTCACCTTCCGCTTCAATAATGCCGGTTCCCGCCGCTTCGGCACCGTGACGGTGGAGAACGTCGGCCGGCCCTTCGCCATCGTGCTCGACAATGAAGTGATCTCGGCGCCGGTGATCCGCGAGCCGATCACCGGCGGCTCCGGCCAGATCAGCGGCAGTTTCACCGTGCAGCAGGCCAACGATCTCGCGATCCTGCTCCGCGCCGGCGCGCTGCCCGCGCCGCTCACCATCATCGAGGAGCGCACCGTCGGCCCAGGCCTCGGCCAGGACTCGATTGCCTCCGGCATCAACGCGGCTTACCTGGGTTCGATCCTGGTTATCGTCTTCATGTTTGCGACCTATGGCCTGTTCGGCCTGTTCGCCAATGTCGCCGTCGCCATCAATGTCGGGATGATCCTCGGATTGCTCTCGTTCCTGCAGGCGACGCTGACCTTGCCCGGCATCGCCGGCATCGTGCTGACCGTCGGCATCGCGGTGGACTCCAACGTGCTGATCTACGAGCGCATCCGCGAGGAGGTGAGGGCGGGCCGCTCTGCGATCTCCGCACTCGACGCCGGCTTCACCAACGCGCTGCGCACGATTCTTGACTCCAACATCACCACCTTCATCGCCGCCGCGGTGCTGTTCTTCATCGGCACCGGGCCGGTCCGCGGCTTCGCCGTGACGCTCGGCATCGGCATTCTGACGACGCTATTCACCGCCTTCACACTCACGCGCCTGATCGTGGCGACCTGGGTGCGCTGGTGGCGGCCGAGCAACCTCCCGATCTGATTTTCACTGGAACCCGACGAGAGCACCGTGCGCATTCCTCTTCTACGCATCGTACCGGACGACACGCGCTTCGACTTCATGCGCTTCCGGCACGTCAGCTTTCCTATTTCCGCACTGTTTTCGATCCTAGCGCTCGTCGCCTACCTCTACTTCGGCCTCAATCTCGGCATCGACTTCAAAGGCGGCACGCTCATCGAGGTCCAGGCCAAGAGCGGCACCGTCGATATCTCGCAGATGCGCCATACCCTCGAGGGTCTCGCTCTCGGCGAGGTGCAGCTGCAGGAGTTCGGCGGCGGCCGCGACGTGCTGATCCGCATCGCGCAACAACCCGGCGGCGACGAAGCCCAGCAGGCCGTCGTCGTCAAGGTACGCGCCGCGCTCGGCGACAGCGTCGAATATCGCCGCGTCGAAGTCGTCGGCCCGCGCGTTTCGCAGGAACTGTTCGGCTACGGCATCATCGGCATCATGCTCGCAATCCTGGGCATCCTGATCTACCTGTGGTTCCGCTTTGAGTGGCAGTTCGCGCTCGGCGCCATGATCGCCAACGTGCACGATCTCGTGCTCACCGTCGGTTTCATGTGCGTGTTTCAGATCGATTTCGACCTGACCAGCATCGCGGCGCTGCTCACCATCCTGGGCTATTCGCTGAACGACACCGTCGTCATCTACGACCGCATTCGCGAGATGCTGCGCCGCTACAAGCGGATGCCGATCGCCGATCTCTTGAACATCTCGGTCAATTCGACCCTGTCGCGCTCCATCATCACCCACGTCACCGTCGCCGGGGCGCTGCTGGCGCTGCTGTTGTTCGGCGGCCGCGCGATCCACAGCTTTACCGCGACCATGATGTTCGGCGTGGTGCTGGTCGGCACCTACACCTCGGTCTTCATCGCCGCGCCCATGCTGATCTATCTAGGCGTCGGCGTCGGCCGTCAGACAGCGACCGACTCCACCGAGATCGCCGAGGCTGCCGCCAGGCCGGGCGCCTAGACGCCGTGGCCGTGCACGAGCCCCATTATCCGGGCCGGGCGGCGATCGAGGCGTACGGCTCCGGCGGCTTCCGCTTTGCCGGCATGTCGCATCGGGGCTCGATCCTCGTTCTGCCGGACGCAATCTGGGCCTGGCCGCCGCGCACGCCGCAGGAGATCGACGCGGCGAGCCTGCAGCGGCTGCTCGACGCGCGCGCCAATATCGATCTCGTCGTGATCGGCACCGGCCGCGATATCGTTCCCTTGCCTGCTGTGCGGAAACTGCTGCGCGAGGCCGGTCTCACCACCGAAGTGCTCGCCACCGCGGCGGCCGCCAGCACCTATAACGTGCTCCTGGCCGAGGACCGCCGGGTAGCCGCCGCCTTGCTCGCCGTGGAATAGCCAGTCCGGCACGCTATGCTCGCATTCATGCGGGAGAATTACGCGCACTGCGAAGCCGAGGTTCGCGCCCACGATAAGGACCGCTACCTCGCGACCTTGTTTGCGCCGGCCGAAACGCGGCCGTATCTGTTCGCACTCTATGCGTTCAATCTCGAGGTCGCGCAGGTGCGCGAGCGCATCCATGAACCGATGGCCGGCGAAGTTCGTCTGCAGTGGTGGCGCGAGACCGTTGAAGGCGCGCGGGCAGACGAGGCCGCGGCCAATCCGGCCGCCGCGGCATTGCTCGAGACCATCGAGCGCCGTTCGCTCGCGCGCCATTTGCTCTCCGAGCTGATCGATGGGCGCAGCTTCGATCTGTACGACGACCCCATGCCCACGCTCGCCGTGCTCGAGGCCTATGTGGACGCCACTTCCGGCGAGCTGATCCGGCTTGCAGCTTCCGTGCTGGCCGGCCGGCGTAGCGGAGTAGTGGACGCCGCGACCCATGCCGGCCGCGCTTATGCCTTCACCGGGCTGCTGCGCGCCTTCGCACTGCATGCGTCCCGCGGCCAGCTTTATGTGCCGCTCGATCTGCTCGGCCGCCACGGCGTCACGCGCGACCAGGCGATCTCGGGCAACGCCACGCACGCCCTGCTCGCGGCGCTCGCGGAAATGCGCGTACTCGCCCGCAAGCATCTC
Source organism: Xanthobacteraceae bacterium (assembly GCA_036559465.1). GTDB lineage: Bacteria > Pseudomonadota > Alphaproteobacteria > Rhizobiales > Xanthobacteraceae > JAHFPN01. Next base: position 10,034 of record DATBTC010000124.1, on the reverse strand, counting down.
GACGCCGCACGCACACATCTGAAAAGCGTTCCGCCCGAAGCCGCGCCCGCGTTTCTGCCGGCCGCTTTGGTGCCGCTCTATCTCTCGCGCATGGAGCGCGCCAGCTACGACCCGTTCCGCACCCGAATCGAAGCGCCGCAATGGCGCCGGCAATGGGCGCTGTGGCGCGCGGCGCGGCGCGGCATCTAGGTCAGGTCTGCAATCGGCGATCGGAGCGGTTAAGCCGCTTTTCCACGAGTTCAGTGAGGCTTCTGCGACTCTTCGCGTCGAGCGGCAGATGCTCGACAAGATCGATCTGGTTCTCGGCCACGAGCTTCAACACATCCTCGCGCACACGGCCATCGGCCCCGCGCGGCAGCCGTGATACGATCTGAATGAGGCTCGGCACCGGCAAACCGCCGCCCGCACCCGCACCGCGCAGGAACTCGCGCACCTCGTCGGCTTCCAGCGCTGCCTGCGTCTCGACGAAGGCATAGAGCCGCACGCCGCGTGCAGTCGGATAGGGCACGACCGCGGCGGCGCTCACGCCCACATGCTCTGCGATCCGCGCCGCGATGCGCGGCGCCGCATAAAGTGCGTCGCCGCCGCCCTCGCGGTCCATGTAGCCCAGGATCCGGCGCGTCACGAAGTTGTACACCTGCTTGCCGGTAGCCATCCATATGCGGCTGGCCCAACTCTTTCTCGCGAGCAGACGCCGCTCGGCAGCGCCGAGCGCAGCCGGGCAATACTTTCGCTTGTGCTTCAAGAGATGCCGCAAGTCTTCGCGCGCCGCGATGCGGAACGGCAGACTGCGCCGCATATGTACTGTCGCGAGTTGAAAATCCGTGACCCGCGGCTTGCCCTCGGCGTTACGCAGCCAGTTCGGCTCCTTAGCGAGATCGTTGTGCACAACCCCCGTGCGATGCATGGCGATCAGCCGCCGCTTGGCCTCGCGGAAATAGGCGGCATCGTTCTCCGGCCGCGCAAGATGCATCGGCAGACCCGGAACCCAGGCGCGCACCAGGAATTCCGGCGCGCTCGCGAGCAATTCCGGGCCGATGCCGGCCCCACCGATGCGCGCCAGTGCCCGTGCTTCCCGCTTCAGGAAGTGACGCGCGATCGGTCGTGTCCACCAGGGCACGCGGTCGATCCGGCGCAGTACCGCTTCGACCTCGCCGGTATCGCCGCGCCAGAAACCGCGCTCGATGGTGCTGAAATGATCGGACTTCAGTACGGCGGCCGCGCGGAAGCGATCAAGCGAAGCATGCGGGGTGTTGGGGTTCATTGGGCCCGCAAACTAGGCGGGGAGAGGAGCGGCGGCAACGCCCCCAAAAGTGAAGGCCCCGGCTTGCGGCCGGGGCCTTGGTCGATTTCCTTATCGATTTCGGGGGGCTGGGTCAGCCGCGCAGGGCGGCCTCATGCGCCACATTGTCGATGTCGGCACGCGTGAGGTTGATGTCCGCGAGCCCGCGGTCGTCGAGCCGCATCAGTTCCGTATAGGTTCGCCGATAGGTGCGCCAACGGCGCCATTGGCGAATGAGATAGCTCCAAAGCAGCATGGTCGTTCTCTGTCTTTCCGCGCCCGGCAGGGCCGGAGCGCTCTGATTTCTGAGTCGAATTGAAATTTAATCGAACTCTCGGCAAAGCGTCAGCGGCTTTGCTGCATTGCAGCGTTGCGGTTGGCGCAGGTCATTTCTTGGGCGAGGTGGCGAATGCAGCGCCATCGCGAAGACCCAGCTCATAGGCCGCACGGATACCTTCGGGATTCGTCACGTCAAATTGTCCGACGCGGACCGGCTCCGACGGCTGCACGTAAACTCGCCCCGGCACCTGTGGAATGTCGCGGTAGCGCCGCGTCAACAATACGAGCGTGCGTCCGCCGGCGCGCTCGACCGATTCGAGCGGGGTGACCGGCACGTTATCGACCAGCCCGCCATCGAAGGCCGGGCGGCCGCCAACGTTAGTGACCGGCATCAGCGGCGGCACGCCGGAGCTCGCGAGCAGCACCTCGATCAGCTCGGCGGGCGTCCGCATCGCGCGCACCGCGGCGTATTCCTGCTTGAACCCGAGCGCACGCCCGAAGCGCGGATGCACCGGATGCAGCAGCTTCTTCTCGATCTGATAGGCGGAAATCCCAAGTGCGGCACCGAGCAGCGGTGGCACGAAGCGCGGCATCCGCGACAGCGCGATCTGCATATCGGTGAGTGCCTGCAGGCGCGCCAGGGCCGGTACGTCGAGCACTTCGGCGATCAGATCGCGATAGAGTTTTCCGACCGGAAACAGCGGACCGCCCTTGCGCCAGCCCACCGGATCGAAATTCTTTACCTGCGGCCCGCAGCCCGCGATCACCAGCGCGCGCACGCGCGGCCCGATGCCGAGCAGTGAATAGCTGGCGGCGAACGCGCCCGCGCTCACCCCGACAATGAGCTTGGGCGCGAGACCGAGCTTCCCGGCCGCGGCTTCCCAGAACCCGCCCTGCCAATAGCAGCGGTTTCCTCCACCAGCGAAGGCGATGGCGTCGAACATCCGCCATTCATAACCGATCGCGGCGGGATTGGCTCAGCGCCGCGGCTGGAACCCGAGCTGAGGATTAAGCCAGCACTTGTCTCCCGGTGAGGTCTTCGAAGCGAGGCACTGCTCGTAGCTGCTGAAGCGACACAGCCACGGGTTAGGGCCCTTGTTGTCGAGCACTTCGACGCAATAGCGCTCGTTCGGCCGTACGTTCTGCTGCGCCAGAGCACCGCCCGCTACGGCCATGCCGCACGCGAGTAGCACCGTAAAGAAAGCGAGTTTCATGGTCTCTTTCCTTCTTGCTGCGCCCCGAGCGATCGCGCCACGCGTCTATCGGATCATGCGCCAGACATAGAGCACGACCGCTGCGCCGATGGCAGCGGCGACATAGAGCACGATGGCGCCGCCGCCGAGTGCAAGCAGCAGGCCGAGATGAAACCCGATGAACGCTCCGGCGATGCCCACGAGCGCGCTGGTAACCATGCCGCGTGTGCCGGCAAATTGGCGCGCCAGCCACGACTTTCCGGCAAAGCGATCGAAGAGCAGACCGACGACGATACCGATGATAAGAACGATGAGGAAGACGAGAGCGGGTTCATTGCCACGCATGGGTTGTTCCTCTCTAGCAGGCGGGAGAATCGCAATCCGCCGATAACCTCATCCTAGCGCGGTTCCCGATAGGCGTCTGGGAGCGCGTTCGTCAGTGCCGCTCGCGGAACGCGAGAATTGGATTGAGCAGGCAATAGTCCGACGGCGAGGTCCGCGACGCGGAACACTGCTGTAGGCTCTCGAAACGGCAGAGCAGTGGCGCCGGCGACGGATCGTACGATTGCAGACAATAGCGCTCGTTGGCCCGTACCGTTTCCTGCGTGAATGCGGATCCCGTAAGCGCGAGCACGGCTGCCGCGGCAAGCACGGCCGATTGCAGGTGCAGTTTCATGGCTCGGTCCTCCATCTTGAGGTTTCAATTTACTACACTCTGCCGGTCGCCATTCCGCACGATTGCGCGAGCGGGCCATGACATCCGCCGCACTCGCGTGGCATCCTGCTGATCCATCCGGGGAAACGTCCATGGAAACACAACAAGACTCCTACGCGCATCTGATCGACGTCGTTCGCCGGCGCCGCAGCGTCCGCCGCTTCGAATCCGGGCGCAGCGTGGATCGCGCCGTGCTCCTGCAGATCGCCGAGGCGGCGCGCTGGGCGCCAACCGGCGCCAACTCGCAATGTTTCGACATTCTGATTATCGACGACCCGGCCATGCGCGAGCGGGTGCTCGATATTTTCCTGGCTCAATCCAACCGGCTGATCGATCACTCCAAGGGCTTTCCCGCGGTGAAGAAGACCTACATGGCCAACACCGTCGCGATCATGATGGTGCTGGCCGACGAGCGCTGGACCGCGGCCTTTCCGAAAGCCACAACGCCGGAATGGGAGCGCGAATACGCCGAGAACAACGAGCGCATCCTGCTCGCCTCGATCGGCGCGGCGGTGCAGAACATCCAACTCGCCGTCACCGCGGTTGGGCTCACATCCGCGTGGCTCTCGGGCGGCGGCGAGGACACCACCAACAACGACCTGCGCAAGCTGCTCGGCTATCCCGCGGCTTCGCGCGCCATCGGAACCATCCCGATCGGCGTGCCGGAGAAGGATCTGGCCTCGCGCTACCGCCGGCCGCTCGAGCAGATCGTGCACTGGAACCGCTACGAGCCCGAAAAATATCGCCCGCAGGCGCTGGTCGATTACTACATTTCCGACGTGCGCCAGTTCGCCATGTATCGTGGGCTCGAAGACATCGAAAAATGGGAAGATGCCGACAAGCGCCTCGGCGCCTGGCGCGCAGCACTCACCGGGCCGGTTGCGAATCCTTCCGGGCGGATCGAGTAGGGAGACGATCGTGAGAAGTGGAATTGTTGGAGCCGTAGCAATGGCAGTGCTCGCAGGACTCGCACAGTCCGCACCAGCTGCCGAGATCAAACTGCTCACCACAGGCGCGATGAAGGAGGTCGTGCTCTCGGTGATCCCGGAGTTCGAGAAGCGGACGGGGCACAAGGTGACCGTGGACAACGCCACCGCCGGGGTTTTGTCGCGCCGCATCCGCGAAGGCGAGGCATTCGACGTCACCGTAAACACGCCCGCGATGATCGACGATTTGATCCGTGCCGGCAAAATCGCCGCCGGCAGCCGCTTCGATCTGGCCCGCGTCGGCGTCGGTGTCGCGGTCAAGCAGGGCGCACCGCTTCCGGACATCAGCACGGTCGATGCGTTCAAGCGCACGCTGATCGCCGCGCGTGCAGTCGCGCACGGTGATCCAACCGGCCTCGGCTCGAGCGGCATCTACGTGGCGGCCATGCTCGCCCGTATCGGCGTTGCCGACACGATCAAGGGCAAAACTATCTTGGTGCCCGGCGGGCTCGTCGCTGAGCGCGTCGCGACCGGCCAGGCCGAGATCGGCCTGCACCAGATCAGCGAGATCCTTGCGGTGAAAGGCGTGACCCTCGTCGGCCCGCTGCCGGCCGAAATCCAGAACTACACCACCTACGCCGTTGGCCTTGGCGCGGCCGCGAAAGACGCGGACGCCGCGAAAGCACTCATCGCCGCACTCGCCGCGCCGAATGTGGAAGCGGTGCTGAAGGGGCGAGGGATGGAGCGCGCGCCCTAGCTTCTTAAGGCTCAATCGAGCTGAATACCCGTCTCGCGGATGATCTGCAGCCAGCGCCCGGATTCCGCTTTGACGAAGGCGTCGAGCTTGTCCGGAGCCATGTCCACGACCGTGCCGCCCGAGGCCTCAATGCGTTCCTTGAGCTCCGGCAGCGCCGCCGCGATTTCCCGCTGCAGCCGCGCGATGACCGCAGGCGGTGTCTTGGCCGGTGCGAACAGGCCGATCCAGGAATCGATCTCCATATTAGGCACGCCCGACTCCGTCATGGTCGGCACGTCGGGCAGCATCGGGCTGCGTTTGGAAGCGAGAATGGCGATGCCCTTGGCGCGTCCGGCCTTGATGTGCGGCAACGCGCCGGTGATGGAATCGAAAAACAGATCGACACGGCCCGGCAGCAAATCGGCGAACACCGCCGGCGAGGACTTGTAGGGCACCTCGAGCATGCGCGTGCCGGTGAACTTGATGAACGCGGCACCAACCAGATGCTGCCCGGTGCCGGCGCCAGCATTTGCGAGTTTAATCGCCTCCGGATTCTTCTTCGCCGCTTCGACGATCTCTTTCGCCGTGGAGTAAGGCAGGTTAGTCGCTCCGACTAAAACGTACGAAAGATTGTAGACCAGTGCGATTGGCACCAGATCGATCAGCGGATCGTAGGTGAGCTTCTTGTAGAGGCCCACATTGAAGACGATATTGCTGAGCCCGCCGACCAGCAGGGTGTAGCCGTCGGCCGGCGAGGTCACGACCGATTGCGTGCCGATGATCGTGCCGGCACCCGGCCGGTTTTCTACCACGACCGGCTGACCGAGCCGTTTGGTCATTTGATCCGCGAGAATCCGGCCGACGAAGTCGTAGCCGCCGCCGGGACCAATCGGCACCACGATCCTAAGCGGCCGGTCGGGATAACTCTGCGCGAAGCCGCCTGTCGGCAACAATGCGAGCAGTGCGATCCCGAGCAAAACGATCATCAGGCCTACGCGGTGCAACTTCATTGGTTTCCTCCGTCCCGACATGGGCGACAATTACCTGGAAATCATACACGAACCAGTCCGCCGGCCGGAATCTATTTCCTGCCGAACGCGTGGCTCGGCGAACGCTGACCGCAATTCTTGCGATGGGGCTATCGCCGGCTGTTGCGCAACCATTCGAAGATCACGGCCGGGAAGTCGGCGGCATAGCGCGGTGAACTCTCAGGACGCGGGCGCAATTTAGCAGGATTCGAGTCGGGCTCCACTGCCTTGCGATAGAGATGCCAGGTCGCGTGCCCCAAGAGCGGCATCACCACGGTGAGGCCGATGAGGAACGGCAGCGACCCGAGCAATAAGAGTGCCGCGACGATCAGGCCCCACAGCGCCATCGTCATCGGGTTCGCGAGCACCACCCGGATCGAGGTGAGCACCGCGACCGCCGCGCCCACGTCGCGATCCAGCAGCAGCGGGAACGACACTACGCTGATGATCAACACCAGCACGGCGAACAAGAAGCCGATGCCGTTGCCGATGAGAATGAGCATCCAGCCGGATGGCGTCGTGAGCACCTGGCGAAAGAAATCCGGAACGCTGGCCGCTGGCATGTCGCCGAATGCAGAAACATAGATCGCCTGCGCCACCGCGAGCCATACGAAGAAAATCACCACCAGCAGCAGACCGAGCGCCGCAATGGCGCCGAACGAGGGCGAGCGGAACACGTCGAAGGCATGCGACCAGTAGGGATCAAGACCTTGCTCGCGGCGGCGCGACAGCTCGTAGAGCCCAAGCGCGGCGAACGGTCCGATCAGCGCAAAGCCGGCGGCGAGCGGAAACAGAAGCGGCAGCACGTCGTAGCCGATCGCAATTCGCCAGATGATCAGGCCGACGACAGGATAGATCAGGCAGAGAAATACCGCGTGGCTCGGCATCGCCGCCAAGTCCTCGTAGCCCTTGCGCAGGGCGTCGATGAGATCCGCGGGACTTATCTTGCGGATGATCGGATGGGCCGGGCGAACGCCGGGGCCGGCGAGAACGTGTGAACGCGCCATGTTTTACCTCCTCACGATGTATCGCGCCGAGGGCGGCCAGGGCGGGCCATGCCTCACTGATGCGGCCCAGGAGGCCGCTCTCGACGCGTCGTTCGTGGGTGGCCGCTACGCCGCAGCCCAAACGCCTGCCGCAGCGATCTTGGCGGCATACTTCTCCGGTGGTGTCATCAAAACCTCCGGGTGGGCTTTGCACGCCGGCTCATGATGAGTCCGGCGATTTCAGTCTGGACCTGCGCGGCGGATTGTCAAGCCGCGGCACTTCACACTTGGAATCGCCGTCACGATTTCGCCGCCGCTGCGGCAAAACTAAACCAGCAGATCCTGAAATTCCGGATGGCGCTCGATATAGCCCCGGATGAACGGACACTCGGCCACCACTTTCAAGCCCTGCGCGCGCACGGCATCGAGCGCGCCGCGCGCGAGCTTCGAGCCGATCCCACGGCCCTCGAGCGCCCGCGGAACTTCTGTATGCGTGAATGTGATGACGCCGGGCGACAGGTCGTAATAGGCAGCCGCCGTTCCGCCTTCGGCGGCAAGCTCGAAGCGGCCTTGCGCTGGGTTGTTTTTGACTTCGTCGGACACGATGGAAGACTCGATAACCGGGATGCCCGCGTCAAGCCCAGCCGCAAAGAACCAAATGGGGTTGAACCGCGAGCGGACACGACTAAATAAGTGCCGTGTCCGAGAACCCCATCACGTTCCCCGACTATTCCTCGCCGCAGAACAACCTCGCGACCCGCGACGGCTTGAGCGCAGAATTGCGCGCGCTGCTGTTTGCAATCCCGGCCAAGGATTGGCCGAAGCACGCCAACTACGCGGGGCTCGCCGAATTCTGGCAGGCCGTGCACCGCGCGCTGCGCTCCGAATCCGCCGCACTCGCCAAGGGCCTGGCCGAGCTTTCGGAAATCGCACCCGGCGACATGCAAGGCGGGCTGCTGCTCGGCGAGCTGCGCAGCCTCGGGCGGCATTTCGTCGGCCACGCCCACGTGCATCATCACATCGAGGACAACCACTATTTCCCGAAATTCAAGCAGGTGTTTCCGCAGCTCGTACGTCCGGTCGATCTCTTGGACGGCGATCATCGCGTGCTCGAGGAAAGCCTCGACGCCGTGGAGCGGCACCTGAACGAACTCTCGGCCGAGCGCGCCGATCGCGACTCCGTCGGCCGCGCACTCGACGACGCCCAGAAGCTCGACCGCATCCTCGGTCGCCATCTGGACGACGAGGAGGACATCGTCATCCCGGCGCTGCTGCAGCGCTGAACGCATCAGCGGCCGTTGCATAGCGCGCCCGCATCCCCGAAACGTCGCCATCGTGAAGGGGGAGGGCAAATCATGACCGCGCTGAAACTGGCGGCTGTCGTCGCGGCCGCGCTCGTCGCGACGCATGGCGCGTTTGCGCAGCCGGTGCCGATCGACAAGCGGCACGCCTATGAAGGCTCGCGGCGCACTGCGGCGCAGGTCGCGACCGTTTACGGCAAGATAGTCACCAACCTGGCGTCGCTGAGCAGGCCGCTGACGATGACCATGATCCATAACGTCGACGGCAAGAGCGTGCGCGGGATGTTCGAATCCGCCTGCTGCTCGGTCGTCTATGTGCTGCCCGGCAGGCATCAGATCTTGGTTCATTACTCGGTCGGGAATCGGTATGGGTCCGGTACGGTGACGACCAACTTCGCCGCTGGCCGGGTCTATGAAGTCGAAGCGGTGGAGGGCGGAGACAAGGTAGCGTTCCGCCTGCGCGAAGCCGGCTCCGTGCTCACCTACAAGGACGTGATGCCGACGCCCTACGCCTCGGGCTCGCGCGTCAATTCGCGGATCGATCCGAACTAGATCCTCGTTATAGCCGGAAAATAGACCGCGCGGGTTCACGTCGAGATCGCGCTCGGCCGCCACCATTGTTTTGCCGCTCGCCACCATCTCGGTGTCTGCGACGTGCCGGGCGGCCCATCCAGCGGATAATGCACGGTGGGCGCGGTGCCCTGAAACGAGCAGCTCTCGCATAGCGCAAGGCCCTTGCGCCCGCGTTCGGCTAGGTGCGTGCGGTAGCGCTGGAACGACTCGTTGTTCCAGATCTGCTCCAGGCGGTGGGTGGCGACGTCGCCCATCACGACGTCGCTATACATGTCCGAGCAGCACAGCGCGACCTGTCCCTTGGCGTTTACGGTCATCATGTGGGATGGACGTTTGCAGTCCTTGTCGAGCCAGTACTGCTGCGCCGATTGAAACACCCGTTCCTTTCGCTTGACGTTGCCGGCGCGGTTCTCCAGTTGCGGCGGGCGCACCCTTCGCATGTCGATCAATGCCAGCCTTTCGTCCTGAGCGAGTTGCTCCATCCGCTCAGCGGTCTTGTTGTCGTAGATGCTGACACCCAGCGCATCCAAGCCGCTTTCGCGCAGATCGCGATAGAGCGCGTCGGTCAACAGGTCGCCGTTGGTGATCAAGGAAAGAAACGCGCGCGGGCATTCGCGCTTGGTCAGCCGCAGGATTTCGAGCAGCCGCGGGTCCGTCAGCGGCTCGTTGATCCAGAACCACGAGATCCGGCCGCCATAGTCGAGGTCGCGCAGATTGTGCACGATGCGCTCGATCGTCGGCCAATCCATTTCCAGCGTCGCGGCATCTTGGCGCTCCTGCCCGAACTTGCAGAACCAGCACGTGCGCGTGCAGGTGTTGTGCGTCTCGATCAGGATGACGTCGAACAACGGCGTCATGGCCGCCCCCGGACGAGCATGGGTCATGCGTCCAACTTACGCTTGGGATCAGGGCCGCGCTACTCCATTCCCAAGCACCGCCGCGCGCCAGGCATCGAACGCCTGCGTGCATTCCTTCGGCACCTCGGCCAGCGCGACCTCGAACGGCTCGCCGAGTT
>DATBTC010000123.1:0-3049 GCA_036559465.1 Xanthobacteraceae bacterium | reverse complement strand
GTGCTGAGTGGATCGCGGCATTGGGTCGAATGTTTCACCGCGAGCTGAACCCCGAGCCCCGCCATCAACTCGAAGCTCGTGACGCTGGTACCGGCGCGCTCCTGGGCGATCTGCAGCAGTTCGAGCGCGGCGTGCGGCGAGGGCACGCCGACGAAAGCGGTTTCGACCGAGCGCGGTGCCGGAAAAAGTTTCAGCACCGCGGCGGTGATGATGCCGAGCGTGCCCTCGGCGCCCATGAAGAGATGCCGCAGATCGTAGCCGGTATTGTCCTTCTTGAGCTTGCGCAGTCCACTCCACACACGGCCATCGGCAAGCACTACCTCAAGTCCCAGCACGAGATCGCGCGCGACGCCATAGGCGAGCGCCTGCACGCCGCCGGCATTGGTCGAGAGATTGCCGCCGATGGTGCAGGAGCCCTCGGCACCGAGCGAGAGCGGAAACAGGCGCTCGTTCTTGGCGGCGGTTTCCTGCGCGCGCTGCAGGATCACGCCCGCCTCGCACGTCATGGAATTGCTGGCGAGATCGATCTCGCGAATTTTGTCGAGCCGCCCGGTCGAGACGACTACGGCACGTTCATCCATCGGAACCTGGCCGCCGGAGAGGCCCGTGTTGCCGCCTTGCGGAACGATTGGTGTGCCGGTCTCGTTGGCAAGCTTCAGGATGTCGGAGACTTCCTTGGTCGATCCCGGCCGCAACACCGCTGCGGCGCGACCCTGATAGATTTCGCGCCGCTCCACGAGATACGGCGCCATCTCTTTCGGATCATGGGTCGCGTATTTCTCGCCGACGATCGCGATGAAGCGATCGACCGGCGTAGCGGCGGAGGGCTTTCCGGCGGGCTTGTTCATGATGCGACCTTAGCAGAATTCATCGGCGCGGCGCGGCCGCGCGGCCGAGCCGGTCATTGATGGCCTCGCCCAAGCCCTCGTGAGGGATCGGGGCGACTGCGATGGTAGGAGTGCCGGTGGCATCAAGCGCCCGCAGGTGAGCGAAGAGGTTGGCAGCCGCCTCCACGAGATCGCCGCTCGAAGACAGGTCGAGCACGAGCGAAGTATTCTCGATGCCTTTGGGTTTTGCTGCGCCGAAAGTGAGCAGCGCCTCGTCCGGCCGCACTTCAGCCACGTCGAGCAGCAGCTTCGCCCGCGGCGCATAGTGCGAGGCAAGCATGCCCGGCGCGGTGACTTCGCCGGCGGCCGGCTCCGCGAGCGGGCCGCCCAGCACCCGCTCGATTTCCGCACGCGGGATGCCGCCGACGCGCAACAGGCGGGGCACGGCAGAAGTGCAGTCGATAATCGTCGACTCGATCCCCAGCGGCGTCGGCCCGCCGTCGAGCACCGCGTCGATAGCGCCGGAGAGGTCGGCGATCACGTGCTCCGCCGTCGTCGGCGAAACATGGCCGGAGCGGTTGGCGCTCGGCGCCGCCACTGGCTTGCCGAGTGCCGCGAGCAACGCGCGGGCCACCGGATGTGCCGGCACGCGCAACGCCACCGTATCCAGCCCGGCGCGCGCGAGCTCACACACCGGGCAATCGGGTCTTGCGCGCACGACGAGCGTCAGCGCCCCTGGCCAGAATTTCGCGGCGAACCGTTCGGCATTGCCGTCGAAGTCGCCCAGACTCCTTGCGGACGCTACGTCGAGCACGTGTGCGATCAGTGGATTGAAGCTCGGCCGTGCCTTGGCGGCGAACAGGCGGGCCACCGCGACCGGGTCGCTGGCGAGTGCGCCGAGCCCATAGACCGTCTCGGTCGGGAACGCCACGAGCGCGCCCTCGCCAAGCATCCGTGCGGCTTCGGCGATGCCGGCCGCGTCGGCGAGAAGCCGCCGGGTCTTAAGCGGTGAGTTTGTCGCTTGTGTCATTGACGGTCGTTTCAACCGCGGCCACTCTCAGCCGAGCGGGGCTTCTCGGCCCTGGCAAAGCCGCGGTCAAGCGGCGGCGGCGAAGAAGCAAGACGAGGGAGGAATTCGTGACCTACAGCGCGCCCGTCGCCGAGACGGCCTTCTTCCTAGATCATTGCACCAGCCTGAAGAAGCTTGCAGGCAGCGGCGCGATCGCCGATCTGTCCCAGGATCTAGTGCAGAGCGTGCTGGAAGAGGCCGGCAAGTTCGCCGGCGAGGTGATCGCGCCCTTGAATCGCATCGGCGACACCGAAGGCGCCCATTTCGCCAACGGCAAGGTGACGATGCCCAAGGGCTTCGCCGAAGCTTATCGCGCATGGGCCGGCGCGGGCTGGAGCGCGGTCTCGGCGCCTACCGAGTGGGGCGGGCAGGGGCTGCCGATGATGCTCAACGCCTCCTGCATCGAGTTCTGGAACTCGGCCTGCATGTCGTTCGCCATCGGGCCGGTAGTTTCCATGGCGGCGATCGAGGCATTCCACGCCCACGGCAACGAGACGCTGAAGCGGCAATACCTCGAGAAGATCGTCACTGGCGAGTGGATGGCCACCATGCAGCTCACCGAGCCGCAGGCCGGCACCGATCTGTCCTTGCTGCGCACCAAGGCGACGCGCCAGGCGGACGGCACCTACCGTCTGCAGGGCACGAAAATTTTCATCACTTATGGCGAGCACGACCTCACCGGCAACATTATCCACTTCGTGCTCGCGCGCCTGCCCGATGCGCCGCCGGGCAACAAGGGCATCTCGCTCTTTCTCGTCCCGAAGTTCCTGGTCAAGGGCGACGGCTCGCTCGGGCAGCGCAACGATGTCCGCTGCGCGTCGATCGAGTACAAGATGGGCATTCACGCCTCGCCGACCTGCGTCATGATCTATGGCGACAACGAAGGCGCGCTCGGCTACCTGATCGGCGAGGAGAACAACGGCCTCGCTTGCATGTTCACCATGATGAACAACGCGCGCCTCGCGGTCGGCGTGCAGGGTGTCGGCATCGCCGAGCGCGCGACGCAACAGGCGCTTGCCTATGCGCGTGACCGCAAGCAGGGCCGCGCGCAAGGCTCCGGTGATAGCGCCAGCCCGATCATCGCCCACCCCGACGTCAAGCGCATGCTGATGACCATGCGCGCACTGACCAACGCCGCGCGCGCGATCTGCCT
>DATBTC010000122.1:0-16862 GCA_036559465.1 Xanthobacteraceae bacterium | reverse complement strand
CCAAGCTTAAGGCCCTCGCGCTCGGCATAGGCGCGCAGCGCCGCCTCGGTGGCTTCGACGGTCCAGGGCTCGACCGCCTCCAGCAGCTTCAGCATGCGCGCGACGATGGCGCGGCCTTCAGGGTTCAGCAGCTCGCGAGCTTTTTCGTCGAGATCGAGTGGCCGGTCCACCAGCACGTAGTTCGCGCTGTCGATCAGCTCGACGAGCGTCTTGGCGCGCTCCTTGAGTCCGCTCATGGCGGCGAGCAACCGGTCGAGCTTGTTGGCGATGCGGGTGGCGAGCGCCGCTCCGTCGGGCAGATGCGGCAGGAGCTTTTCCACGGCGGCAAGCACCTCGACGTCGCTCATGGCGCGCAGATACTGCCCGTTTAGATTCTCCAACTTGGCGAAATCGAAGCGCGCCGCCGAGCGGCCGACATGCTCGAGATCGAACAGCGCGACCATTTGCTCGGTCGAGAAGATTTCTTGGTCGCCGTGGCTCCAGCCGAGGCGGACGAGATAATTGCGCAGCGCCGCCGGCAGAAATCCCATGGCGCGATAGGCCTCGACGCCGAGCGCGCCGTGGCGCTTCGACAGCTTCGAGCCGTCGGGCCCGTGGATCAGCGAAATGTGGGCCATCTTGGGAATTTCCCAGCCGAGCGCGTCATAGATCTGCGACTGGCGGGCGGCATTATTCAGATGGTCGTCGCCGCGGATGATGTGGGTGATGCCCATGTCGTGGTCGTCAACCACGACCGAAAGCATGTAGGTGGGCGTGCCGTCGGAGCGCAGCAGCACCAGGTCATCGAGTTCGGTGTTCTGCCAGACAACCTTGCCCTGCACCAAGTCCTCGACAATGGTTTCGCCGTCCTGACGCGCCTTGAGGCGGATCGCGGGCTGCACGTCGGCCGGTGCTTCGCTCGGGTCGCGGTCGCGCCAGCGGCCGTCATAGCGCGCCATGCGGCCCTCGCGCCGCGCCGCATCGCGCAACTCCTGCAGCTCCTGCGGCGTGGCGTAGCAGCGATAGGCGCGGCCGACGGCGATCAGGGCCTCGGCGACCTCGCGGTGGCGGGCCGCGCGCGAGAATTGATAGATGACGTCGCCGTCCCAGCCGATCTCGAGCCAGGAGAGCCCGTCGAGAATCGCGTCGATCGCTTCTTTCGTCGAGCGCTGGCGGTCGGTGTCCTCGATGCGCAAGTGCATCTTGCCGCCGTGGCGGCGGGCATAGAGCCAGTTGAACAGCGCGGTGCGCGCGCCGCCGATATGGAGGAAGCCGGTCGGCGAGGGCGCGAAGCGGGTGACGATACCGGTCATGTCATGCAGTTATGCGCCGCGGGCGGCTGTCAATGTCGCGGGCTCGTGTACCATAGGTGCGAAGCGGATCAAGGCGACCGCGGCCCAACAATTCTCTTCAAAACGTCTTGCGCGCGCCCGCGAATTTGTCACAAAGGCTGCGCGCCGTGTGGGCGAGGCGGAATCGGCAACAGGGCTCGGATTATGACAGCGGGCGAGGCGGAGGCGGGGCGGGACTTCATCCGCGACATCATCCAGGCCGACCTCGACGCCAAGCGGGTGGCGGGCGTGGTCACGCGCTTCCCGCCGGAGCCCAACGGTTACCTCCATATCGGCCACGCCAAGTCGATCGGCCTCAATTTCGGGGTGGCGCAGGAGTTCGGCGGGCGATGCCACCTGCGCTTCGACGACACCAACCCGACCAAGGAAGAGCAGGAATATATCGATGCCATCGAGCGCGACGTGCGCTGGCTCGGCTACGACTGGGGCAAGCACCTCTATCACGCGTCGGATTATTTCGAGCGACTCTATGAATGGGCCGAGCACCTGATCCGCGCCGGTAAGGCGTATGTCGACGACCAGTCGCAGGACGAGATGCGCGCGGCGCGCGGCACGCTGACCGAGCCCGGTAAGCACAGCCCGTTCCGCGATCGCGGCGTCGAGGAAAACCTCGATCTGTTCCGCCGCATGCGCGCGGGTGAATTTCCGAACGGCGCGCGCGTGCTGCGCGCCAAGATCGACATGGCGTCGGGCAATATTAATCTCCGCGATCCCGTGCTCTACAGGATTCTCCACGCCAGCCATCCGCGCACCGGCGACAAGTGGTGCATCTATCCGAGCTACGACTTCGCTCACGGCCAGTCCGACGCGATCGAGGGCATCACGCACTCGATCTGCACGCTCGAATTCGAGGATCACCGGCCGCTGTACGACTGGTTCCTCGACAACCTGCCGGTGCCGTCGCGGCCGCGGCAATACGAGATCGCACGTCTCAACCTCACCTACACGGTGCTTTCCAAGCGCGTGTTGAACGAACTGGTGCGCGGCGGACACGTCAAGGGCTGGGACGATCCGCGCATGCCGACGCTCGCGGGCCTGCGCCGACGGGGCGTTCCGCCGGAGGCGATCCGCGATTTCGTCAAGCGCATCGGGGTGGCCAAGGCCAACAGCACGGTCGATATGGGCATGCTGGAATTCTCGATCCGTGAAGTGCTGAACAAGACCGCACAGCGGCGCATGGCGGTGCTGCGGCCCTTGAAAGTGGTGATCGAGAATTATCCGGAGGGGAAGACCGAGGAGTTAGAGGCGGTCAATCATCCCGACGATCCGGCGGCGGGCGCACGCAGAATCAAGTTTGGCCGCGAGCTTTACGTCGAGCAGGAAGACTTTATGGAAAACCCGCCGAAGAAATACTTTCGGCTTTCGCCCGGCATGGAAGTGCGGCTGCGTTACGCCTATTTCGTCACCTGCCGCGAAGCGGTGAAGAACGCGGCCGGCGAGGTGGTCGAGCTGCGCTGCACCTACGATCCGGCGACGCGCGGCGGCAACACGCCGCCGGACGGACGCAAGGTGAAGGCGACGCTGCACTGGGTCTCGGCAGCTGATAGTATGCTGGCGGAAGTGCGCGTCTATAATCCGCTATTCATCAAGCCCGATCCGGATGCGGGCAATTTCGCCGCCGACCTCAATCCGAATTCGCTCGAAGTGCTGAGTGACGCTCGCATTGAACCGGCGCTTGCCGGAACAAATTCAAACGCGCCGGTGCAATTCGAGCGCCAGGGCTATTTTTGTCTCGACTCCGACTCCGCGGCCGGCCGGCTCGTGTTCAACCGCACGGTCGGTTTGCGCGATACCTGGGCGAAGGTATCCGCTGGCGGCACTCCCTGAGCGATTGCGCTGATTCAGCCATATCTGACGAATCTCTCGCGGAACCATCGGGCCGGGCTGCGCGTTATTGCAGGAACCACACATGGGAGGAAACCATGCGGGACCTCCGTATTGGCGCAGCGTTGGCAGTGACATTTGCGAGCTTGCTGGCCGCGTCCATCGCGTTTGCGCAGCAGCCTGCTGCGCAGCCTCCAAGCCAAAACCCGGCTCAGGTTGGCGAGGACCCACCTGCGGTCTCTGGTCAGACCGAGCACCTCATCAAGCAGGCTGACGATCTCGTATCAGCCAAAGAATCGCCGATAAATGATAAGAGCTGGTGGCTCGACCGCGGCACAGCGCTCAGCGACGAGCAGAAGCAGAAAATCCATCAGATTATTGTAAGTCGGAGCGATATTCGCGTTCCCGCGAGTCCGGATCTCCACGCCGAAGCCAGTGCAGTCCTGCCCACTTGGGTGGTTCTTAGCGAGCTGCCCGACGAGCTGACGGCAGAAATTCCCTATATCCGAAATTTCAAGGTCGTCCTGACCGGGAGCAAGGTTCTGCTGATCGATCCGACGGGTCGGGCGGTGGCGACCGTGATCGACGAGAGCTCGACGAACGAGATCAAGAAATAAGCAGGCCTTAAGTGAACCGCGGCGGCATGTGGAATCCCTTTCCAATGCCGCCGCGGCTTTGCTTTGCGTAGGCCCGTCTCGCGGGGGCTCGCCTTACCTTCAGCGGCATGTGTACGATTAAGTAAGCGCCGCGTAGGTGGGGGTAGTCATGGCGCACGAGGACCCGCAGCCGCGGGCAGGGCGGCGTGTGGCGGTGTTGGGGACGCGGCGACTGGCCGGCGCCGAGTCGCTCGGCGATCTTTTTTCCACTGCAAGCGAAGCGCTCGCCAATCTGTTCCGCGCGGAGGTCGACGCAGCGCGGCTGGCGCCGTGGCTCCCGGTCGCGTTCGGGATCGGAATCCTTCTCTATTTCGCCGCGCCCGCGGAACCGTCGCTGATCGCGGCGATGGCAGCGCTCGGGTTCTTCGTCATCGCCGCATGGCTCAGCCGTGAGCACGCGCGATACCACCGAGCGCTCGGACCGCATCGTACTCCGCGTCACCAGCGCCATCGCGCGCGGGAAACAGACCATGCCGAACCGCGTGCGGGTGGCGCTGCGGCGCGGGACGGCGCCGGCGGTCGGCGCGCATGTGGAGCTGCGCGCGTGGCTGCGGCCGCTGCTCGGCCCCATTCGCCCCGGCGGCTACGACTACGCGCGCGGCGCTTACTATCAAGGGCTCGGCGCCACAGGCTTCGTGCTCGGCCGGCCCGCGGAAAAGGCGGCGGCCGTGCCGGTGCCCTGGGATATCCGCATCGCCGCAGCGGTCGACGGCACGCGCCGCGCGCTGGCCGAGCGTATTCGCAAGGTGCTGCCCAATGAGTCCGGCGCCATGGCGGTGTCGCTGGTCACCGGCATCCGCGACGGCATTTCGGCCGAAGTGAACGAGGCCATGCGCGTCTCGGGCCTCTACCACGTGATCTCGATCTCGGGCCTGCACATGGCGCTGGTGGCGGGCACGCTGTTCGGCCTGGTGCGCGGATTGCTCGCGCTGGTGCCGGGGCTGGCGCTGCGGCGGCCAATCAAGAAATGGTCGGCAATCGTCGCGCTCATGGGGGCGGCGGGCTATCTCGTGCTCTCAGGGGCTGAGGTCGCGACGCAACGCTCGTTCATTATGATCGCGCTGGTGCTGTTCGGGGTGCTCGTAGACCGACCGGCGCTGACCTTGCGCACGCTGGCGGCCGCCGCGCTCGCGGTGCTGGTGTTGACGCCCGAGTCGATCCTGCATCCCTCGTTCCAGATGTCGTTTGCGGCGACGCTCGCCATCGTCGCCATGTACGACCGCTTCGGTCGAGAAATGGCGCTGCCGCCGGCGCCGCGCGCGGGTGCCGTCGCGCGAACCGCGGCGGGGGCTGGTCGCTGGCTGCTTCTGGGCATGGCGACCTCGTTCGTCGCCGGGCTCGCCACCGCGCCGTTCGTGGCGTTTCATTTCCATCGGCTGGCGCCCTTTGGAGTGCTGGCGAACCTGCTCGCCATGCCGCTGATCGCGTTCGTGATCATGCCGGCGGGGCTGATCGCGGTGCTCTTGATCCCGTTCGGCTTCGACGCGCCGCTCTGGATCGCGATGGGCTGGGGCATCGAGGGCATGCTCACGATCGCGCGCTGGGTCGCGGCGCTGCCGGGCGCGGAGGGTCGGGTCGGGGCATTCGGAGCTGGGGCGCTGCTCCTTGCGGCCGCCGGCTTGCTGCTGCTTACGATCCCGGTCTCGCGCCTGAAGCTCGCAGGCGTGCCGTTGCTCGCGGCGGCGCTGGTACTGGCGTTGAACGTATCGCGGCCGGATATTTACGTCGATGCCGACGCCGAGGCGGTGGCCGTGCGCGGGGCCGACGGCAAGCTCACGATTCATGGCGCCAATCGCGGGCGGCTTGCGGCCTTGAGCTGGCTCGCGGCCGAGGCCGACGCGCGGACGACGAAGGATGAGCTCGCCACAGGGTTCACCTGCGACGTAAACGGCTGCGTGGCCAGGCTCGCCGATGGCTCCATCATCGCCGTAGCGCTGCGGCCCGGTGCCTTCGCCGACGACTGCCGCGACGCGGCCCTGGTGGTCAGCAAAAGCCAATTGCCAGAAGCCTGCGCCGTGCCGGGCATCGACCGACGCATGCTTTCGACTACCGGGGCGATTTCGCTGCGTCGGATCGATGGGAAGTGGGTGGCGGAAACGGCGCGCTCACCCTACGCGGACCGGCCCTGGTACGGCCGGCCGGGCCCGCCCGATCCGAAGGTCCTAGAGCGACTCGCGCCCCGCCAGTTTGCTGTACCCGCGCCCGCCATCGACGAACGTCCGCGGCCCGGCGACGTGCCGGTGCCCGATGTGCCGGAGGGGGAGATCATCGAGGAGTGATCGCTGCCGTTCCCCGGGCGAGCGCGGACCAAAGTCCGCGCGAGACCCGGGGTCCAGGGTTATTTACTCGGAGTGTGCGGCCCCTGGGTCCCGGCTCGCGCGCGTTCGGGACAGGGGAATCAATACTTCCTATACAGCCCCACCATCTTGCCCTGAATCTTCACGCGATCGGGGCCGAAGATGCGGGTTTCGTAGGCCGGGTTGGCGGCTTCGAGTGCGATCGAGGCGCCCTTGCGGCGAAGCCGTTTCAAGGTGGCTTCCTCGTCGTCGATCAGCGCCACCACGATGTCGCCGGTGTCGGCGGCTTCGGATTTGCGGATCAGGACGACGTCGCCTTCGAAAATGCCGGCCTCGATCATGGAATCGCCGCGCACTTCGAGTGCGAAATGTTCGCCGGTCGAGGATAGCATCTCGGGCGGCACTTGGATGGTGTGGCTGCGGTTCTGGATCGCCGCTGCCGGTGTGCCGGCGGCGATGCGGCCCATGACCGGAATCGAAACCGGGCGGCCACCTTCTTCGTCGGAGGCGACGCGCACGCGCCCCAAACTTCCTTCGATCACGTTCGGTGCGAAGCCGCGCGAACGGCTGGGTGCGCCCGGCAGCGAGGCGTCGGGCATGCGGATCACTTCGAGCGCGCGGGCGCGGTTCTTCAGGCGGCGGATGAAGCCGCGCTCCTCGAGCGCGGTGATGAGGCGATGGATGCCGGACTTGGAACGCAGGTCGAGGGCGTCCTTCATTTCGTCGAAGGAGGGCGGCACGCCCGACTCCTTCACGCGCTCGTGGATGAAGCGGAGGAGTTCGTATTGCTTGCGGGTCAGCATGGCGGCGCTCGCCTTTCTTGCTTCTGGAGCTTCGTTCCGGGCCCGGGACGGGTCAGAAACAAAGCATGAACGGAAACTATCCGTTCCAGTTGTGTTCTTCAACCGTGAAAAAGAACCTAACGGGTCCCCGCAAGCCGTTGCGGGCGCTGGCGGCGCTGCAAAATCGAGACAATTTGTCTACTTAAATCCTTGGATAGGCTTGATTATTTTGCTTTCTAAACTCCAACCGGAATGCCAGATGAGGCCAACTCCGGCATGCCCTGGGCGAGGCCTTCCGCTCGGAATCGACCCCTGGTTCGACCGTTTCGTCGAATCAGTCGCGCCAGGGGCTTCCGCTCCCCCTGGAGAATGTTTCATTTGAGGCGTCGCGCACGACCGCGGGCGGATCGCGATCCGCCTGACTGCCGTCCAGCGGCCGTGCTTTGCTCGACTGCCGATCAGTTCCCGGGGCGTGCTTGGCCATGAAGATCGTTGGCGTTGCGATGGTCAAGAACGAGTCGGACATCATCGAGCCGTTCGTGCGGCACAATCTTGCGCTGGTCGATCATCTTCACATTCTCCTGCACGCGAGCGTGGATCCAAGCGGGGAAATTCTCGATCGCCTTGCCGGCGAAGGTGTTGCGGTCAGCGTCGAACACGAAGCCGATTTCGTATTCAACAAGCAGTCACGCTTCAACGCCGCTGTGGCAAGCGCGATCGAGCGTCATCGCCCCGATTTCGTGGTGCCGTTCGATGCCGACGAGTTCATTGCCGCCGAGAGCAGGGCGGTGCTGGAGCGGGAGCTTGCACGCATCCCGCGCGACGGGTGGCTCGCGGTTCCCTGGACCAGCTATGTTCCGACCGAGGATGACGATCCCGCGGAGCCGAATCCGATCAAGCGAATGCATTACTGCCGCGTTCTCCCGAACGAGATCGGCGAGCCGGTGAAATCCTTCTTTCGGGCGGAAACTTTCGCGGACGGGCGCGGGCAGCTGACCCACGGGCAACACCGGTTGCTTCGAGCGGATGGCAGCATTTATCCCCGAATTCCGGCGGAAGACTTGACGCTCGCGCATTTTCCCGTTCGCAGTATCGAGCAGCTTGCGTCCAAGACCATGGCCGGCTGGTTGGCTCGCCGCGTGAGCGAGGATTACCAGCCGCGCGCGTCGCACTACTGGAATTCGCTGAATACGCCGCTGGCCGGGCGACGAACGTTCGCGGAATTACGGGCGGTCGCGGAGCGCTACCACATCGATGAGGAACTGCAAAACGTCGAGGTTACGCTCAGGCCGCTGCGCACGAATGCGCAGGAGCTTCGTTACGGGGCGCTGATCGAGGTCGATACGTTGGCGCGCGTCTATCGACAGGCGCAAGACTTGGCCGAGCGCTTGGGTTCGATTTCCTCGATCGTCGCGCGCGAAGGGATCGATAGCGCGCGGATGAACCAGATCATTCAGCAGCGCGCCCAGGCGCTGGCAGAACGAGAAGCTCTGCACGAGAAGCTGCTGATACAGGCTGCCCATATCAAGCGCCGCATCACGCGCCGTAACCGGACCATCAAGATACTGGGCTCGGTTGCGGCGGTTCTGCTGTTTTGTCTGGCGCTGGCGGTCTATTTTCTCGCCGCGCGCTAGGCCGCGAGGGCTAGTCGCCGAAGCGCAGCACTGCGCAAGGATCGCCTGCCTTGGCGGCCGGCGCATGCGGCGCGCGGATCAAGAGCCCATCGGCGCCGGAGAGATAGGCCAGCATGGAACTGTCCTGGCGATCCAGCGCCGTGGCCTTGAGCCGGCCGTCGGGTTCGCGCTCGATTTTGGCGCGCAGGTAGTCCTGGCGGTGGTCATTCTGGGGCAGCGCCTTGCCGAGGATCGCGGACTCCGGCTGGGGCAGAAAATCCGTGCGGCCCTGCAGCTTGCGGAGCAGCGGCACGAGAAACAGCAGCGCGCATACATAAGACGAAACCGGATTTCCCGGCAGGCCGAGCACGCGCGTGCTGCCCATGCGCGCGAGCAACATGGGCCGCCCGGGCCGCAGCGCCACGCGGTGAAAATCGATCTTCACGCCTTCGGCGTTCAGCGCCTTGGCGACCAAGTCATGCTCGCCGACCGAAGCGCCGCCGAGTGTCACGAGAATATCGACGCCGGCATCGTGCGCCTTGCGGATGGTCGAGACGGTGGCGTCGAGATCGTCGGGCACGATGCCGAGATCGAGAATGTCCGCGTTCTCGGTGCGTAATAGCGCCGCGAGCGAAAGCGGGTTGGAGGCGATCGTGCGATCGGACCCGGCATTGCTTCCCGGCGGCACCAGCTCGTCGCCGGTAGCGATGATGGCGACGCGGGGGCGGGCTGCCACCGTAATTTTTGCGTGATCCATGGCGGCTGCGAGTGCCACATCGCGGGCGGATATGCGCCGCCCGGCATCGAGCAGGACCTGGCCCTCGGCGAAATCGAGACCCTTTTTCCGCACATATTGCCCGGGCTTGGCGGCGGGGAGGGCGATCTTGTCGCCTTCGGCTTTGGCATCCTCCTGCGGGATCACGACGTCGGCGCCTTCGGGCAGCAGCGCGCCGGTGAAAATGCGCGCGGTTTCGCCGGGCTTGATACTTCCCCCGAATGGGCGGCCGGCGGCGGAGGCGCCGATGAGCTTGAGCGTCGCGGGCTTGGCGAGATCGGCGGCGCGCGCCGCGTAGCCGTCCATGGAGGAGAGATCCGCCGGCGGCTGGGTGCGGCGGGACGCCAGCGGCTTCGCCAGCACGCGGCCGTGGGCCTCGGCGATCGGGATTTCTTCGGTCGGCAATGTCGTCGCGCCGTCGAGCACGCGCTTGAGCGCTTCCTCGACGGGGATTAGACCAGCCGCTCTCACTTCGCTGCTTTCCAGCTGCCCGACTGGCCGCCGGTCTTGACAATGAGCCGCACGCCCTCGATGCGCATGCCGCGCTCGACGGCCTTCACCATGTCGTAGATCGTCAAGAGCGCGACGCTGACCGCGACCAGCGCCTCCATCTCAACGCCGGTCTGGCCGTGCACTTTCACGGTGGCGCGGGCGACGTAGCCGGGCAGCTTCGGGTCCGGGTCGATCTCGATCTCGGTCTTGGTGATGGCGAGCGAGTGGCAGAGCGGGATCAGTTCGTGGGTGCGCTTGGCGGCGAATATGCCTGCGATGCGGGCGGCGCCGAGCACGTCGCCTTTCTTGGCATTGCCGCGCTGGACGAGCTCGAAGGTCGCCTTCTTCATGACGATGCGGCCTTCGGCCACGGCCACGCGCTTGGTCTTTCCCTTTTCGGAGACGTCGACCATGTAGGCCTCGCCGCGCTTGCTCAGATGGGTGAGATTCTTCCTTGCCATTTTCCCCTCAAGCGCTTTTGGCCTTGGCCTTGTTCAATCCGAGCAGGGTGCGGGTCGCCGCGGTCACGTCGTCGGCGCGCATCAGGCTCTCGCCCACCAGAAACGCATGCACGCCGACGGCGGAGAGGCGCGCGATGTCTGCAGGGGTGAAAATGCCGCTCTCGCCGACCACGATCTTGTCCTTGGGTACGCGCGGGGCGAGGCGCTCGGTGGTGGCGAGCGTAGTCTCGAAAGTGCGCAGATCGCGGTTATTGATGCCGATCAGGCGCGAGCCGATGGCGAGCGCGCGCTCGAGCTCGCGCTCGTCGTGCACTTCCAGCAGCGCGTCCATGTTCCAGTGGATGGCGGCGGCGAACAGCTCACGCGCGGTCTTGTCGTCCACGGCGGCCATGATGATGAGAATGCAATCGGCGCCGAGAGCGCGCGATTCCGCTACTTGATAATGGTCGTAGAGGAAATCCTTGCGCAGCACCGGCAGCGGCGTCGTGGCGCGGGCGGCAACCAGATGCTCGGGCGCGCCTTCGAACGATGGCATGTCGGTGAGCACCGATAGGCAGCTGGCGCCGCCGGCGGCAAAAGCGCGGGCGAGCGTGGCCGGATCGAAATCGGCGCGGATCAGGCCGCGCGACGGGCTGGCTTTTTTGATTTCGGCGATCAGTGCCGGGCGGCCCTTGGAGATCGCGGCCTGAAGTGCCGCCACGAAGCCGCGCGGCGGCGCGGCGCGCTCGGCGTCGGCCTGGACCGCGGCGAGCGGGCGCTCGCGCTTGGCTTTGGCGATCTCGGCGCGCTTATAGACGCCGATCCGCTCGAGAACGTCGCTCATGCTCGCTCAGGCGTTTGAGATTTCGACCAGCCGCTCCAGGCGCTTCCTGGCGGCGCCGGTATCGACCGATTTGGCGGCCAGCTCAAGCCCCTCCTTGAGAGACTTGGCTTTGTCGGCCACCAGCAACGCCGCGGCGGCGTTCAACAGCGCTACCTCGCGGAAGGCGCCGGGCTGGCTGGCGAGCACGCTGCGCAGCGCCTCGGCGTTGTGCATCGCGTCGCCGCCGCGCAGGTCCTCGGGCTTGGCGCGCTTGAGGCCGACGTCCTCTGGCTTGATCTCGTAGGTTTTGACCTTGCCGCCGGAAAGTTCGGCCACGAACGTGGGTCCGGAAGTCGTGATCTCGTCGAGGCCGTCGGAGCCGTGCACGACGATGGCCCGCTCTGACCCGAGCGCGCCCAGAACATTGGCGAGCGGTTCGATCCAGGGCCGCGCGAATACACCGACCATCTGGCGCTTGACGCCGGCCGGGTTGGAGAGCGGGCCGAGCAGATTGAAAATTGTGCGGGTGCCGAGTTCCACGCGGGTGGGCCCGACGTGCTTCATCGCCGGGTGATGCGCCGGCGCGAACATGAAGCCGATGCCGGCTTCCTTGATGCAACGGGAAATTTCTTCGGGCGCCAGTTCGATCCGGACGCCGAGCGCGGCAAGTACATCGGCGGCGCCGGATTTGGAAGAAAGCGCGTGGTTGCCGTGCTTGGCGACCGGCACGCCGGCGCCGGCCACGATGAAGGCGGCACAAGTCGAAATATTATAGGACCCGGTGGCGTCGCCGCCGGTGCCGACCACGTCGATGGCGTCTTTCGGCGCGGCGACGGTCAGCATCTTGGCCCGCATGGTCGAAACCGCCCCGGTAATTTCCTCGACCGTTTCGCCGCGCAGCCGCAGCGCCATGAGGAATGCGCCCATCTGCGCCGGCGTAGCCTCGCCTGACATCATCTTGTCGAAGGCGTGAGCGGCCTCGTCGCGTGTCAGCGTCGAGCCGGTCGCCACCTTGCCGATCAACGCGCGGAACCGTTCCATGAAATCACGCGCGCTTGCTGGCGCGGAAGGCGCGCGCGAGATCGAGAAAATTCTTCAAGATAGTCTGGCCGTGCTCGGAGGCGATGCTTTCGGGATGGAACTGCACGCCGTGCACCGGATGGCGCTTGTGGGAGACCGACATGACCAGCCCGTCGTCGGTCTCGGCGGTGACGGCGAGATCCTTCGGCATGGTGTCGCGCTTTATGACCAATGAGTGATAGCGCGTGGCGGCGAACGGGCCGTTGATGTCGCGCAGCACGCCTTCGCCGCTGTGATTGATCTTGCTGAGCTTCCCGTGCACCGGGTGCGCGCGCACGATCTCGCCGCCATAGGACTGGCCGATCGACTGCTGACCGAGGCAGACGCCAAAGATCGGCGTGGTCTCGCCCAGCCGGCGCACGAGTTCCAGCGAAATGCCGGCCTCGTTCGGCGTGCAGGGGCCGGGCGAAATGACGATCGCGTCCGCGCGCTTGGCCGCGAGCGCATCGACACTGATTGCGTCATTGCGATGCACTTCCACCGTGGCCCCGAGCGCACCGAGCGCGTGCACCAGGTTCCAGGTGAAGCTGTCGTAGTTGTCGATCAGGGCTACATGCATGGGCTCGGTTCCGGGCATGTGGGTGCCACCTTGCGTCCCAAGCCGTCAAGCGCGCGGCGCTACTGCCCGCGCCCCGCTTCGCTGGCGAAGCGGCGCGCCTCCTCAGCGGCGCGGAACAGGGCCTTGGCCTTGTTCTCGCACTCGATCTGCTCGGAGCGCGGCACGGAATCGGCGACGATGCCGGCGCCGGCCTGCACGTACATGACGCCGTCCTTCACGAGCGCGGTGCGCAGCACGATGCAGGTATCCATCTCGCCCATGGCGGAGAAATAACCGACCGCGCCGGCATAGAGGCCGCGCTTCTCCTTCTCCAGCTCGTCGATGATCTGCATGGCTCGCACTTTTGGCGCGCCGGAAACGGTGCCGGCGGGAAAGCCCGCGATCAGCGCGTCGAGCGCGTCGTATTTCGGGTCGAGCTCGCCCTCGACGTTCGAGACGATGTGCATGACCTGGCTGTAGCGCTCGACGAAAAACTGGTCGGTGACTTTCACGGTCGCCATCTTCGATACGCGCCCGGCGTCGTTGCGGCCGAGATCGAGCAGCATGAGATGCTCGGCGCGCTCCTTGGGGTCCGCGAGCAATTCATCTTCCAGCGCCTTGTCCTCGTGCGGCGTGGCGCCGCGCGGCTTGGTGCCGGCGATCGGGCGCACGATCACCTTGCCTTCGCGCACGCGCACCAGGATTTCCGGGCTCGACCCCGCGACGGCGTAGCCGCCGAAATCCAAGTAGTAGAGAAACGGCGCCGGGTTCACGCGCCGCAGCGCGCGATAGAGCGCGAACGGCGGCAGCATGAATGGCGCCTCGAAGCGCTGCGATAGCACCACTTGGAAGATGTCGCCGGCTAGGATGTATTCCTTCGCCCGCAGCACCATGGCTTCGAATTCTTTGGCCGTGGTGTTGGAGCTCGCCGCCGCCGCGATCGGACCGACCTCGGCGTGGGGCGATTGCTTGTCGAGCAGCTTTTCCAGCGCATCGACCACCGCACTCAGGCGCTCGATCGCGCGCGCATGCGCGGCCTTGGCATTGACCGAGGGATCGGGGCGCACCGGCGTGACGATCGTAATAGAGTCCTGCACCGCGTCGAAAATCACCACGATGGTCGGGCGGACCAGCACCGCGTCAGGAATGGCGATGGGGTCCGGCTTCTGCGCCGGCAGCTTCTCCATCAGCCGCACCATGTCGTAGCCGAGATAGCCGAACACGCCGGCGGCCATGGGCGGCAGCAGCGCGGGAATGTCGATCTTACTCTCGGTGATCAGCGCGCGCAGCGCCTGCAACGGCGGCTCGTGGCAGGGCACGAACGCATCGGGCTTGCTGAGCGCGCTGCGGTTGATCTCGGCCTTGCTGCCTTTGGTGCGCCACACGAGATCAGGTTCGAGTCCGATGATCGAATAGCGCCCGCGCACGGCGCCGCCCTCGACTGATTCGAATAGGAAGGCGTTACGCTTGCCGCCGGCGAGCTTGAGGAAAGCGGAAACCGGCGTTTCGAGGTCAGCAACCAGCGTGGTCGAGACAAGCTGCGGCGCGCCAGCGGAATAACGGGCGGCGAAGGCCGGCTGCTCCGGAGCGATCTCCATCAGTTCCGTTCGCCGCCGACCACCTTTTGCAGCGCGGCCTCGTTGATGCGAACGCCGAGTTCGCTCTGCAGGCGGAACAGATACTGGGTGACGAGATCGTCCTCGATGCCCTTGAGCAGTGCGTCAGTCTGCAACGGCGCGGTGGGCGCGGCGGCCGGCAGCGTGATCGCGGTGACGCGGAAGATAACGCGGCCGACGCCATCCTCGGGCACGGCGACGGCGGCCTTGCCCTGCGGCGTGTCGAAAATGCGCGCCAGCACGCGGGTGTCGAGTCCCTCGGCGGCCTTGCCGCGCGTGAGCTTGTCCCGGGTCTGCACCGTGAGCCCCGGCGCGGCGGCGGCGAAGGTGGCGCCGGCATCGAGCTTGGCGCGGATTTCCTCGGCCCGCGCGCTCAGCTTCTTGCCGGTCTCCTCGTCGCGCCAGCGCGCCTCGACACGGCTCTTGGCCTCTTCGAGCGTGCGGTCGCGGGAGGCTGCGATTTCCAGCACGTCGTACCAGGCATAGCCGACGGCCTGGCCTTGCACGCGCATCTCGATGGCGTCGCTCTCGACACCGACACGGGCGGCGAAGGCGCCGTTGAGCAGCTGGTCGCGCGCCGGCAGGTTTTGCAGAAGCGTGCCGTCCGGCTCGCGGCCGCTGCGGTCGATCGCTTCGATGACGTTCGGGGTGAGGCCGACCTTGCGGGCGGTTTCCGCCAGCGTGGCGCCGGAAGCGCGGTCATCCTCGATCTTGTCGTGCAGATCGAGCATCTGGCGGCGCGCCTGTTCGCTGGCGAGTTCGCGGCGCAGAAGAGGCTCGACTTCGCTCAGCGGAGGCTCGCGGCCGGGCTCGATCTTGACCACGCGCAGGATCGCCGGGCCGAAGCGGCCGACGACCGGAGCGCTGGTGGCGCCGGCAGCGAGCGCGAAGGCGGCTTCGGCGATGGCGGCGTCCAGCAGCTCGCGCTTGGTGACGAGTCCGAGGGAAATGTCCTTCTTGTCGAGCTTGCGCTCGGTGATGATCTCCTCGAACTTGGCGCCGGCGCGCAGGCGCTCGGCCGCGGCGCGGGCTTCCTCGGCGTTGGCGAAAACGATCTGCTCGATCTCGCGCTTCTCGGGCCGCGAGAAGCGCTCCTTGCGGGTCTCGTAGGCATTCTTGAGATCGGCTTCGGAAATCTGGATCCAGGGCAGCAGCGTCTCCGGGGTCAGCACGAGCAGCGCGAGCTTGCGGAACTCCGGCGCGCGGAACGCGGTCTTGTTGTCCTCGAAGAACTTGGTGATCTGCTCGGGCGTCGGCGCCGGAATTTCGCCGGCGTCGCGCGGCGCCAAGGTCACGAACTGGGCGTTGCGCTCCTCGATCTCGTAGCGGCGGGCGGCGTCGCGCAGCACGGTGGGCGCAACGACTTCGCCGCCGAGCGCGCGCGCGATCTGTTGGCGCATCAGGAGCTTGCGCTCGGCCGCGACATAGCGCGCCTCGGTGAAGCCGTTGTTGCGCAGCACGCCTTGGAAATAAGCCGGATCGAACGAGCCGCCGGGACCGCGGAAATTCGGGTCGGCCTGGATGCGGCGCGCGATCGTAGCATCGTCGATAGCGAGCCCGAGCTGGCGCGACTTTTCGTCGAAGGCGTTCTCGGCGATCATCTCGCCGAGGATCTGCTTGTCGAGGCCGAGCGTGCGCGCCTGATCGGGCGAGATGCCGCGGCCGAACTGGCGGCTCAACTGCTGCAGGCGCTCGGTATAGAGGCGGCGGAAGTCCTCGGTGCCGATCTTGGTGGTACCGATCACGGCGACGTCCTGCGCGCCGGCGCCGCGGAACACGTCGGCGATGCCCCAGACGGCGAAGGAAAGGATCAGCAGGCCGAGGAAAATCTTGGCGACCCAGCCTCCAGCGCCCTCGCGTAGCTTCGACATCAACATGGGATTTTCCGGCTCCTGTCGCCCGCGCCCGGCGAATGCGGGCGGAATATAGGGAGGTGGGTAGGGCGGGGCAATGAACGTGACGGGCGAGAAAGGACCGTATTTGCTGCAGTTTTCGGTGGAAGGAACGATGGATTGCCGCGCGGCCGGGCATAAAGGTTGATAGAGCCTCCGCGGCAGCGCGAAATTTCCCCACTGCTACAACGACTTCTAAAATTTCCGCAAAAACTTTATCCGCACTCCGCCGCGCGCCTTTAAGTTCGCCGCGTCTCGATCCACGAGGGGCGCATCCGGATGCGACCTGATGTGGGATCGGGATCGGCGCCCGCGGGTGTGCCTCGCAAGCACGCACTCGGGACGCTCCGGGGCTCCGCCTCGGGCCACTAGGAGCCCGCGCGAGGAGCTCGCTGACGGAGGGGCAGTCACAAGCGGCTGCCTCACGAAAAGCGCGGCCCGGGGTGCGAAATCGCCGGACGGAGCGCCGCGAGGAGCCGCGCCTCGGGATCGAGGCGCGAACAAGGAATGACGTAGCGTTGGACGGCGCTCCGTCCCCCTCATTTCGGTGAGGGGAAGCAAGTTCAAACCTCGGGCGGAATCGAGCCGCGAGAACGGGCTGGCGCGTCCACGGAGTGTTTGCTAGCGCCTTGATCAGAACAGGGATCGGGATTCGAACATGGCCGAGCGCCGCCCGCTGATCGCTGGCAACTGGAAGATGAAC
>DATBTC010000121.1:0-6435 GCA_036559465.1 Xanthobacteraceae bacterium | reverse complement strand
TCTACGGCGACAACGGCTCGGGCATGCATTGCCACCAGTCGATCTGGAAAGGCGACAAGCCGACCTTCGCCGGCAATAAATACGCCGATCTTTCGGACACCTGCCTCCACTACATCGCCGGCATCATCAAGCACGCCAGGGCGATCAACGCCTTCACCAACCCGGCCACCAACTCCTACAAACGACTGGTGCCGGGCTTCGAGGCGCCGGTGCTGTTGGCCTACTCGGTGCGAAACCGTTCGGCCTCGTGCCGCATTCCGCTGGCGACCTCGCCCAAGGGCAAGCGCGTCGAGGTCCGCTTCCCCGATCCGCTCTGCAATCCCTATCTCGGCTTTGCGGCAATGTTGATGGCCGGCCTCGACGGCATCCAGAACAAGCTCGATCCGGGCTCGGCCGTGGACAAGGATCTCTATGATCTTCCGCCGCAGGAGCTGAAGAAGATCCCGACCGTTTGCGGTTCGTTGCGCGAGGCACTTGGCAATCTCGACAAGGATCGCGAGTTCCTGAAAAAGGGCGGCGTGTTCGACGACGACTTCATCGAGAGCTACATCGATCTGAAGATGACCGAGGTGATCCGCTTCGAGCACACCCCGCATCCGGTCGAGTACGACATGTATTACTCGGGCTGATTTCCTCCCGAGCCTAAATACGAACGGGGCGCCCTCTGGCGCCCCGTTTCGTTTCTAGAGCGGCAACAGTGGCCTTCCACCGATCGCCTGGATGAAGAAGAAAGCCGTGACCACCGTCCAGATCGCGAGCGAGGCCCACACGACGGCCTGCCCCGCTGACACGTTGCGGACGAGATACCCGATGACCGGTATCCCCTGAATCGCGTGCAGGCCGACGAAATGCGCCACGCGCAGATCGCCGCCGGTGCGCGACCAGCCGAAGAAGAAAACGCCGGTGGCGTCGTTCGCGACGCCGCCGACCCAATGGCCGGTCTGCGCGCTCATGTAACCGCCGGTGATCGCGCCCAGAATATTGCCCCCGATGAGCCCAAGCCCGATCGCGAGCCGCAAAACCGGAGCGATGCCGCCTTCGCGCGAGCGCAAAATCAACCTACCGGCCCAAGCCGCCAGGGAGACCTGAATCAGGATCCCGACGCCCATCAGCCCGTAAAGAGCCTCTGTGAGCCGCGTCGAATTATTGAAATGCGAAGCTTCGGCCAGCGCCGCGCGAAAAGTGATGTAGCCGACCTCGAACAGCCCGGTGCCGCAGATCAGGAGAACCGCCAAGCGCACGCTTTTCCGCGCGCGCACCTCGGCGTCGAGATAGCCCCAGAACCAGGCGAGCGTCGCGTAGAAAATCGCCAGCGAAGACTCGAACTTGAACGGCTTGATCCAGACATTGATGCCGTTGAAGGTGCGCCCGTCGATCGCCATCGCGATCAGCGTTGGTGCCATGGCGACGACCATGAGCAACGCGAAAGCGGCGAGTGTCGGCTCCCGCCGCCACCAATCTTCGATCAGCCCGGACGGGCCGCGTAGCGTCTCTTGCGCCAAGCTCATGACGCCCTACCCGCCGGGATGACGTAACGAAGGATGCAGAACAGAAGAAAGCCGGCCGGCCCAAACAGAAACGTCAGCGGTAAGACCGGGATCAGCACCAGACGATTAATACCGCGCCGTTCGGTATCGGCCGCAATCCAGGCGCCGACGAAGAGATCGAACGCTAGATAGTGCACCCAGCCGGCAAGCAGCGCCCAATCCGAAGTGAAGAGCTGGCGCACCCCGGCCAAGGTCGAGAAGCTGCCGCCGCTGCCGCCCGAGGCGAACCCGGTCGAGAGCGCGGTCACGTAGCCGACCGAAAGCACCAGCGGCCACAGCAGCCCCGCCACGGTGTCGCGCCAGAACGGGCGGCCCAGCAGAATGGCCGCGATAAGCACGATCCATCCGAGCAGGGCGAATGGATTGGCGATGCTGAAGACCTGTGCAGCGATCATGAATGCCTCCCATTGCGGTTATCGGTCAGTAAGCATCCTGCGACGCTATCTTTCTATTGTCAAGATTAATCTTGACACCGTAAACAATCGCGCGTAACCGCACCGGTGCCATGCCGAAACCGATGCGCAAGCAGCGCACGCCCTATCATCACGGCGATCTCGCCGCGGCGCTCATCGCCGCCGCCCAGGCGATTCTGGCCGAGCGCGGACTCGACGGATTTACGCTGCGCGAATGCGCGCGCCGCGCCAGCGTATCCCACGCCGCGCCCGCGCATCACTTCGGCGACGCCAACGGACTGCTTACCGCCGTCGCCACCTCCGGCTATGAGCGGCTCACCCAGGACATGCGGGAAGTTGCCGAGCGGGAGCAGGATCGCGGGACCGCGCTGGTCGCGATCGGCGTCGCCTATGTTCGCTTCGCGCTCACACACCCTGCCCTGTTTCGGCTCATGTTCCACAGCGACCGCCTCGACCGCAGCAACGATGCTTTCAGTGCCGCCGGAAAAGCGGCGTTCGAAGTACTGAGCGGACGGCTCGCCGCGGTGCGGGGTCGTGAAGCGCCTTTGACGAGATCGGAAACCGGGCGCAATCCCACGCTGTTGCGTGCCTGGGCGGTAGTGCACGGAATGGCGACGCTTGCGATCGAAGGCCGGCTCGGGCCGCGCGGAAAAATACACGATCGAGAGCTGCTCGATACGGTCCGCGCCGCGCTCTCGATGCAGGCCGACGCCTATCGCCGCGAAAGCAGCGGCTAGACCAGCAGGAAGATTCCGATCAGCACCGTCAACGGCAAGCCGTAGGTCAGCGCACGCCTGCGCGCGCGCAGGTCCAAGTACTTGCCGATCAGCGCGCGGTGCAGTTCCTCGGCCGATTGATACGGACAGACGAGCGCTAGTCCCGCTTCTTCCGCTGCTTGATCGAGACGGGCCAGTTCCGCGCCCGTGCGGGTCGAGGGGGTCGCCATGCCTGAAAGCTTGGACCCGCTCGGTTAACGAGGTCTTACGCCGTAAGACCTGCCGGCGTCTCGGCCTGAGAATTCGCTGCGATACGTCTAGTCTTGGCCGCGCGCCGGCTCTCTCCCTATGGAGAGCAAGAAGATGGGGATCAGAAGCAGCCAAAAATATTTAGCGAGATCGGCATCGTAGAAAGAGATCGCGATCGAAAGCGCGAAAACGGCCGCGGTGAACAAGGGCGGCAGCAGGCCTCGCAGTTTCTGGAAGTCTGTGATTTGCGGATCGACCAGACCGGCGCGCAAAGCATAGACCCAGAGAACGGCCGAAAGCAGCGCCACGGCGACCACAACGCCCGCATAGAGAATGACGGCGGTGCGAAGATTGCCGTGCTCCTGCAGGACCGAACTCACGAACGGCACGCAGCAGACCGCCATCAGGAAAGCGATATTGAGCCACACCAGACGGCCATCGGCGCGGCGGATGAACGAAAATTTCCGCCAATGACCGATCCAAAACGAGGCGATGACCAGAAAGCTCACGACGAATGCAAGGTATTTGTTCGCGATTGCCAGGAGATCATGCTGCAGCTTGGCCTCTGAAAAGAGCCCCGCCTCCACAGGCAAGCGCACCTCAAGCGCGAGCAAGGTCATAGAAATAGCGATGACTGCATCACTGAAGAAAATGAGCCGATCGAGCTGCCGCTTGTCGTATTCAGCGGCGGATGCGGCCGGAGTCTCGCGCTTGCGCCCGGCCAACGTGCGACCCCGAAGACTTAGCGCTTCGAGAACTGGAAGCTGCGGCGAGCTTTCTTGCGGCCGTACTTCTTGCGCTCGACCACGCGCGAGTCGCGGGTCATGAAGCCGCCCTTCTTGAGCGCGCCGCGCAGCTCCGGCTCGA
This sequence comes from Xanthobacteraceae bacterium, assembly GCA_036559465.1. GTDB lineage: Bacteria > Pseudomonadota > Alphaproteobacteria > Rhizobiales > Xanthobacteraceae > JAHFPN01. The sequence continues at coordinate 2,643 of DATBTC010000121.1, read as the reverse complement.
AATTCACTAGCGCGCGCGAAATGCCGTGCCGCAGCGCGCCGGCCTGACCCGACAGGCCGCCGCCGGAAACCGTGCAATTCACGTCGTATTGGCCGGTGCGATTCACCGCGACGAACGGCTGCTGGATCATCATGCGCAGCACCGGCCGCGCGAAATAGACCTCGATCGAGCGCGTGTTGATGGTGACCTTGCCGGCGCCCGGCTTGATCCACACCCGCGCGACCGCGTTCTTGCGCTTGCCGGTGGCATAGGCGCGGCCCTGCTTGTCGAGCTTCTGAACGTACTTGGGCGCTTCGGGCGTCGCGGGCTTGAGCGCGGCGAGCCCCTCCAGCGACTGGACGGTTTCGGCCATCACGCGCTCCTCTTGTTCTTCGGATTCATGGCGCCGACGTCGAGCGCGACCGGGTTCTGCGCCTCGTGCGGATGGCTCGGTCCCTTGTAGACTCGCAGATTGCCGAATTGCTTGCGCGCCAGCGGCCCCTCGTCGAGCATGCGTTCGACCGCTTTCTCAAGTACGCGCTCGGGGAACTTGCTTTGCAGAATGAATTTGGCTTTGCGTTCCTTGATGCCGCCGATGAAGCCCGTGTGGTGGTGATAAACTTTCTGATCGAGCTTCCTGCCGGTCAGTACCACCTTCTCGGCGTTGACGACGATGACGTTGTCGCCGCAATCGACGTGCGGCGTGTAGCGTGGCGTGTGCTTGCCCCGCAGCCGCATGGCGATGATCGAGGCGAGACGGCCGACCACCAGCCCGGAGGCGTCGATCAGCACCCACTTTTTCACGATCTCGGCGGGCTTGGCCGAATAGGTCTTCATGATCAGTCCGTTGGAATGGCCAGCTCGCGCGGCCGAAGAGGTCGGCGGGTTCTATCGGCTGGCAGCGCCAGGGTCAACGACCTGCGGAGTAATTTTATCTTGCTATTACAGATACTTAAAATAACGGTATTTAGATGCCATCATCCAAGTCCCGCTCGGGCGGAATGGAATAGGTGGCGACTGCATGGGCCACAAGCTCGCCGCCGGCGGCCGGCCGTATTCCCACCTCGCCTACCGCGAGCCGCTTCCCGAGCTTGATCAGGCGGCAGTCGGCAATCAGGTCGCCGGGCTCGGGCTTCTTCAGGAAATTGATCGAGAGGCTGGTGGTGACGGCGAGCGGCACCGGCCCAATCGCCGCAAGGATCGCCACATAAACGCTGGCGTCCGCGAGTGCCATCAAGGTCGGCCCCGAGACCGTGCCGCCGGGCCGCAAATGCCGCTCACCCGCGCTGAATCGCACGCTCGCCGTGCGATCGCCGACCGCCTCCACTCGCGACGCCTTGCCCTTCCCGAACGCCTGCGGAAACACGCCTGCGAGATAGGCCTGCAATTCCTCGGCGTTCATCTTCATGGCTGGTAACCCTGCCCTGCGCCGTGCGTCGTACGCGCCCCGCGCATTCGGATACAATGACGGCCGCGAAAGGCAAGGACCCAGAACAGAAATGTCGAAACCCTCTGCCGCGCCTCGCACCGAGACCCCCGCGCCGGTTCTGCTGCGCGAGGACCGCGACGGTATCGCGCTCTTGACGCTGAACCGACCCGAGGCGCGCAACGCGCTCTCCTCGGCGCTGATCGACGCGCTGACCGGCGGATTCGCGTCGATCCGTGCCGACAAATCCGTGCGCGCTGTCGTACTCGCCGCGAACGGCCCCGTGTTCTCCGCCGGCCACGATCTGAAGGAATTGACTGCGCACCGCACCGATCCCGGCAAGGGCCGTGCCTATTTCCACGCGGTGTTCGAACGCAGCGCCGACATGATGCTTTCGATCGTGCACTTGCCGCAGCCGGTGATCGCTTGCGTACAGGGCTTGGCGACCGCCGCCGGCTGCCAGCTGGTAGCCTCCTGCGATCTCGTGGTCGCGGCCGAAACCGCGCGCTTCTCGACGCCGGGCGTGCAGATCGGCCTGTTCTGCTCCGCGCCCATGGTGCCGATCTCGCGCAAGATCGCTTCGAACCACACCATGGAAATGCTGCTTACCGGCGAGCCATTTTCGGCCCGGCGCGCATACGAGATTGGGCTGGTCAACCGCGTCGTTTCCGGCGGCAAGGAGCGCGAGGAGACGATCGCACTTGCGCGCACAATCGCGCAGAAATCGTCCTACATCATCAAGATCGGCAAGGAGGCTTTCTATCAGCAGCTCGACATGGATCTCGCCGCCGCCTACCGCTACGGCGCCGCCGTCATGGCCGAGAACATGCTCGCGCGCGACGCCGCCGAAGGCATCGGCGCCTTCATCGAGAAGCGCGCGCCCAAGTGGGAAGACCGTTGAACCACGACCGTTACGACGACTCCTACATTCGCGGCATTCTGAATTCCGTGAAGAACATTGCCATCGTCGGCGCCAGCCCGTCCGACAACCGGCCGAGCCACTTCGTCGTGAAATATCTGGCCGAGCGCGGCTACAACGTCTTCCCGATCAATCCCGGCCAGGGCGGCAAGCGCATCGTCGGAATTCAGGCCTTCGCGCGCCTCGCCGACGTGCCCGAGCCGCTCGACATGGTCGACGTATTCCGCAACCCCGAGCACGTGCCCGCCATGCTCGACGAGGTGCTGGCGCTGCCGCACCGACCCAAAGTGTTCTGGATGCAGCTCGGCGTGCGCGACGA
>DATBTC010000120.1:0-37034 GCA_036559465.1 Xanthobacteraceae bacterium | reverse complement strand
CTCGATTCCCTGTTCGCCCTGGCGCTCGCGGAGAGCGAGCTTTCGCTGGGCGATTTTCTGAACGATGCGCCGCCGGAACGGATGCCCGCGCACAAGTCGCTCGCGTATAGGTCGCCGCACATGCGCGCCGGGATCGGGCGCTTCGCGAAATCGATGTTCGAGCAGATCGGGCTGGCGATGCTGGGTGTAGGGGCAAGGACCGCAATTAAGTAACGTTGTCGGGGCCGGCCGCCTATTGCGGCGGATGCGATGGGCCGACTTAAGGCAAATTTTACCGCTCGCGGAGCAAGGATTTCGAGAGTTTGAAATCCCGCGGAGGCGACGTGGACCTGTCGGCAGTGGTGCTCCAGTTCTTCAAGAAACTGCAGAGCATATTCTTTTCCAGCGGTTCCACGTTCTCGCTGACGTCGCTGCTCTGCGCGCTGTGTATCGCCGCCGTCTTCGTGGTCATCAAGCGCCGTCAAAAAAACCGGCCTATTCGATTCAGGACGCTGGTCCGGGCGCTGTTCCCCAAGCGCATTACGGCGAGCCCGTCGCATGGGGCGGACATTGCCTATTTCTTCCTCGCCGTATTCGTATTCGGCCTCGTCTTCGGCTGGGCGGTGCTCTCGTATCAGGTCATCAGCAACGGCGTCACCGGGTTGCTGGTGGCCACGTTCGGCGCAATACAGCCGACGGTGCTGCCCGAAATCGTGTCCAGATCCTCGATCACGCTCGTGCTGTTCCTGGCCTATGAGCTGGCTTACTGGCTCGATCACTATTTAAGTCACCGGGTGCCGATCCTGTGGGAGTTCCACAAGGTTCACCACAGCGCGAACGTGCTGACGCCGCTCACCGTGTTTCGGGTTCATCCGGTCGATTCGGTGGTGTTCGGCAACATCGTGGCGATCGTCACCGGGATCGCGAACGGTTCGATGAACTACGTGTTTGGGATCACGGCCTATCAGTATGCCGTCACCGACAGCAACATCATCCTGGTCCTGTTCGTTCATGCCTATGTTCATCTGCAGCATACGCACCTGTGGATTCCGTTCCGCGGCGTGCTCGGACGTATCTTGCAGAGTCCAGCGCATCACCAGATTCACCACTCCGACAACCCGGTTCACTTCAACAAGAATCTCGGGAGCTGCCTGGCGGTCTGGGATTGGTTGTTCGGAACGCTGTATATCCCCAGGAAAGAGCCGGAGAGATTGAACTTCGGCATCGACCCGAGCCACGGCGACGTTCACAGCATCGCCCACGGACTGGTCGATCCGATCTTCCGCGCCGCTTCCCACCTGACGCCGGCGCCCGCGAGCAATTCGCCCGTTGCGACCGCGGTCCAGCGCGACGCGCCGCCATCGTGACGCTGACGCGGCGCGTTGCGCGCCTTTGCCGCCCTGCGATTATTGCAAGAAGTCCAACATTTTTCGCCGCACGGTGCTAAGGGTGGTGCGATGAATCGAAGGCCCACCGACCCGCGGCACGCCGCCGACGCCCTGTTCAAGGCGGCGACGACCAAGCCGCCGGAAGCCCCGCCGAAAACACCGTCGCTGCCCGGCGCCAAGGAGCTGGTCTCCTTGCGCATCGACAAGGACGTGCTCGAGCACTTCCAGGAAAGCGGGCCGGGCTGGCAGGAGCGGATCAACGAGGCGCTGCGGAAGCTCGCCGGAAAATAATTCGCGCGCAGCATACCGGCGCATCGTGTTACGAGCAATTCACCCACAGGAGATCGCTTTGGCGGACAACAAGAAGACGGAAGCGGCCAATATTCAGTTCAAGAAGGCGCAGCGCGCCGAAGAGGGCAAGAAGGCCATGGCCGAATACGAATCCGCCGCTGTGGCGCTGCGCGCCAAGACCGAGCGCCTGAAGGCGCTTCGATTGGAAAAGGAAGCGGCGGAGGGGCTGACGCCCGAGGAGCCGGCCGCGGCCACGCCGAAACGCACGAGGAAAAGCAAAGCAAAACCCGCGAGCCTGTCTGGGTGGATGAAGGACCAGGCGGACGGCGGGCGGAATAACTGAGGCGCCCGCGCGCGAGCGCCGGGCTCGCTACATCCCGCGCTTGGGCGCGGCCTCCAGGAATTCCCCGAGCTGCTTCGCGTAGAACTTGGCGAAGAAGTTGGTGATGTGGCCGCGGGTGTCGTCGCTCGCGGGGATCAGATAGAGCTTCGCGTTCTTCACGCGCTTGAGCTCGCGGTCCATGATGCCGGTTTCGGGCGGGTTGCGCTCGTCGTCGGCCGAATTGATGACGAGCAGCGGAGCCTGGATCTTCTCCAGCAGCGGCGAGACGTTATAGTCGCGCGAGGAATCCCACTGGTAGAGATAGTCGTTGGCGTCGAACGGCAATTGCGCCGCAAGCCGCGTATCGACCAGCTTGTCGGCTGCCTCGCGGGTCGGCGCGGCCTTCTGGTAGGCGAGCGTGCCGCCGGCGGTGGCGATGCCATAGAAGGCGTTGGCGATCTTCAGCGAGCGCGGCTGCGCGGTGTAATTGCCGCCGGCATATTCGGGATCGCTGCGGATGGTCTCGATCAGCATGCGCCGCAGCATCCAGTTGCGGCCCGACATCTGGCTCGGCTGCGCGGCCATCGGCACCAGCGCGTCCATGAAATCGGGATATTTCGCGCCCCAGATCCAGGCATGCATGCCGCCCATCGAGTAGCCGAGGATGGCGCGCAGGTGGCGCACGCCCAGATGCTCGGTCAGCAGCCGGTACTGCGCATCGACCATGTCCTCGTAGCTGTAGCGCGGGAACTTGGTCTTCAAGCCGTCGGAGGGCTTGGCCGACCGGCCGTGGCCGAGCGCGTCGGGAATGATGATGAAATACTTGGCGGCGTCGAGCGGCTGGCCGGGGCCGAACAATTCGCCCCCGAACACCGGATTGAGCAGGCCGGCGGCGGTCATGGTCGTGCCGTGCAGCACCAGCACGGGCTGCCCGGTCGGTTCGCCGATGGTGGTGTAGCCGAGGCGAAGCTCGGGCAGCGTTTCGCCGGTGTGGAACTTGAAGTCGCGGGCGATCCATTCGCCCTGCTTGGGCGCGGGAAAGTCGGCGGCGGCTGCTTGTAACGACACAAGCGCTAACGCGATCGCTATGAGCGCGGCCATTGTCTTGAAAATTTTCACGGCGTTTCTCCCCAGGCTCCCGCACTGTCCCCGCGCGGCGTCGCGCAAGGCTACAACGGGTCGAGCCGGGCGGGGTAGGGCGTGGGCAGGTGGGCAAGCAGGCGACCGCGGGGCGGAATCGGCCGTCCCTCGGGCCCACTAGCTTGGCGTCATAAATGCGGCGTAGGATTTCCCCCTGCGGCAACTGCCGCGGGCGTGCCTGCCGGCACGCGCTCTTACACAGGGGGATTCCCACATGCTTCGCAAGTTTTTGGCGGCGTTTACCGCCTTCGCGCTGATCGCAGCGTTCTCGCTCGCCGCCATTTCTCCGGCCGATGCCGCCAAGCGGCGCGCGCGGGCCGCGAAACCGGCTCCGGCAACGGCGGCCCAGTGCGTCACCGACATCCTGTTCTTCCCGGTCGCGCTGGCGATCAAGAAGAGGGTCTGCTGACCGGCCTGCGGCACATGAACGCGTCATGGCCGGGCTTGTCCCGGCCATTTCTTTTTAAGTCCCGCCCGCGAGCAGATTGGCTTCGCGCGCGAGGCGCCATTTTTCATGTTTTGGGGAAAGCTTGGTCTGTGACGGTTCTACGCGCTGTTCCTACGTGCGCTTTTTGCCCTGCAGGTACTAACTCTTTTTTGCTATGGCCGCCTCTTTGAGTAGCCTTATATCACGGACGGTGGTTCGCACTATTGCACTCCGCCGGAACGGAAATGGTCGACGTGTACTTCGCCATTCACACCGAATACGAATGCGTTCGTCGTCTTTCAACTTGTCGAATTCGTCCAGCAACACCAGGCCAAACGAGCGTTCTTGCAAAGGGCCGATGACAGCGAAAGTACGGCTTGCCTTCTCCGGAGCCATTCTTGGGTACCAGCGCGCAGCTACGGCCTGAATCGTTGACATAAGGTCATTCGCCATTGCTACTCCGAGCACCGGAGGCGAAACCGCAATCTCATCGATGATTATCGGTTCGTTTGCAGCGTTCTTCACACGCAGGTCTACGCGGAAGTCGCCCAAGTGCAGATACACTAGCGGACGCAAGCGGACGACGCGGTCATAAACCAAGAACACTGAAGACAAGATACCGCCGATACCCCCAACAATCTTCAGCACCTCTAACGAATCGTGCAGGGTCACGCTGGGCATGACGGTAAGTTACCGCACCCCGGGAATCGGCACGTAGATGCGATCTCCGCCCTCGCGGAATTTCTTGCTCATCTCCTCCATGCCCTCGTTCTTCTCATTCAACCGCGCCGCATAATCCCGCACATCCTGCGTGATCTTCATCGAGCAGAACTTCGGCCCGCACATGGAGCAGAAGTGCGCCACCTTGGCGCCTTCGGCCGGCAGGGTCTCGTCGTGGAAGGCTTCGGCGGTCTCGGGGTCGAGCGAGAGGTTGAACTGGTCGCGCCAGCGGAAATCGAAGCGCGCGCGCGACAGCGCGTCGTCGCGCATCTGCGCCGCCGGGTGGCCCTTGGCGAGATCGGCCGCGTGGGCGGCGATGCGATAGGCGATCACGCCGGCCTTGACGTCGTCGCGGTTCGGCAGGCCGAGGTGCTCCTTCGGCGTCACGTAGCAAAGCATGGCGGTGCCGAACCAGCCGATCATGGCGGCGCCGATCGCCGAGGTGATGTGGTCGTAGCCGGGCGCGACGTCGGTGGTGAGTGGCCCGAGCGTATAGAACGGCGCCTCTTTGCAGACCTCGAGCTGCCTATCCATGTTCTCCTTGATGAGGTGCATGGGCACGTGGCCGGGCCCCTCGATCATCACCTGCACGTCGTGCTTCCAGGCCACGTCGGTCAGCTCGCCCAGCGTATCGAGTTCGGCGAATTGCGCGGCGTCGTTGGCGTCGGCGATCGAGCCCGGCCGCAGGCCGTCGCCGAGCGAGAACGAAATGTCGTAGGCCGCGAAAATCTCGCACAGCTCCTCGAAGCGCTCGTAGAGGAAGCTCTCCTTGTGGTGCGCCAGGCACCACTTGGCCATGATCGAGCCGCCGCGGCTGACGATGCCGGTGACGCGGTTGGCGGTGAGCGGGATATAGGGCAGCCGCACGCCGGCGTGCACGGTCATGTAGTCCACGCCCTGCTCGGCCTGCTCGATCACGGTGTCGCGGAAAATCTCGAAGGTCAGGTCCTCGGCCACGCCGCCGACTTTCTCCAGCGCCTGGTAGATCGGCACGGTGCCGATCGGCACCGGCGAATTGCGCACGATCCATTCGCGGATGGTGTGGATGTTTTTCCCCGTCGAGAGATCCATCACCGTGTCGGCGCCCCAGCGGATCGCCCACACCAGCTTGTCCACTTCCTCGGCCACGCCGGAGGTGACGATGGAGTTGCCGATATTGGCGTTGATCTTGACCAGCGAGTTGCGGCCGATCGCCATCGGCTCGATCTCGGGGTGATTGATGTTGGCCGGGATGATCATGCGCCCGCGCGCGATCTCGCTGCGGATATGCTCGGGCGTGATTTCCTCGGGGATATTGGCGCCGAGCGAAGCGCCCGTATGGTTGCCGCGCTTGAAACCGCGGCCCGCGTTCTCGCGCGCGATATTTTCGCGGATCGCCACATATTCCATCTCGGCGGTGATCATGCCGGCGCGGGCATAGGCGAGCTGGGTCGGGCGCTTGCCGGGTTTCGCGCGCAGCGGCTTGCGGGTGCTGCGGTCGAAGACCGGAAGCTTCTGTTCCTGGCCGGGCTTCAGGCCGTCGTCCTCGGGCTTGGCTTCGCGGCCGGCATGTTCCTCGACATCGCCACGCGCGAGAATCCAAGGTTGTCGCAACGCGGGGAGTCCCTTGGTGAGATCGATCTGCGCGTTCGGGTCGGTGTAGGGGCCCGAGGTGTCATAGAGCGCGATCGGCTTCTCGCCGGATTCCGGCGTGATGACGACTTCGCGCATCGCGACCTTCAGGTCGGCGCGCGAGCCGGGGCGATGGATTTTCTGCGAGCCCGGTAGCGGGCCCGAAGTGACGGCGAACGGATTCTTGGTAAGCATGGCGGATCTCCCAATCGGTACGGAGACCCGGGGGCGAAGGCTGGCGCTTCGGTTCCAGTCCCTGCGCCGGCATGACCCGGATCAGGTTCGAAGGGTCACCGCGTCCAGCGGAATCTCAGCCCGTGATTCAAGAAGGAATTTCGGGCACCCCTCGGAACGCACCCAATGTGGACCTTTGAGCGGCGGCGTTCAATGGGCGCTTGCGCGCGTCACTGCTTCTTGAGGCCGGATTTCGTGACTTGCCTGCCGCTCCAGGTGCCGGTGCGCATGCAGCCGCTATAGGCGTCGGCGCAAATATTTGTGCAGCCCCCGCGCGCGCCCGCGCAGGCCTTCAGGCAGGCGTCGCGGTGGCCGGAACAGGTTGACTGTGCCGCCGCCGGCGCGTGCATCATCGACAGGCCCAGCAGGGCCGCGCCGATCAGGATGAATGTGCGCATGAGATCCTCCCTCTGAACGCAGATTAGCAAGTCCGCGGGCGGCTGCACCATTCGCGGGCGTCCTCGGGAGTCGATGGCCGCCCGGTGCGGGCGTGCGGCGCGCCGACCGCGCGTGCGTAGCAGCCGAGCGCCGGGCCTTTGCAATAGCGCGGGTCCTTGGCCCACCAGGCGCTGCAATCGCGCGCGCAGGCGCCGGACGGCGCCGCGCAATTGCAGACGCGCGGTGTCTGCGCTTGTGCCGTACCAATGAGTCCGAGGCCGGCGAATTGCGAGGTCGCAACGGCGGCAATGCCGAGTGCGGCAGTGAGTGCAATCGTCATCAGGCGTCTGTTCATCGGATTTCCTCCCCCAGAACGACCAGAGTGCGGAAACCGGCGTGGCCGCGTCAATGCGGGGCCTACACCAGCGCGGAACGCATGGAACCTTGGCATGGGATTCGCATTATCTGGTGCAGAGAAATCGCATCAACGGAGAGGGCGAAACAATGCAAACCCCCTATTTCGTTGCGTTTTTAGCCACCGCGCTGGTGCTCGGCATAGGCTCGACCCAACTGCCGGAGCGGGGAGCGGGCGTGCCCAGTTGGTCGGTTACAGAGCGGGCCGCTCAATTAGCGGGCACGCAGTCGCAGAGGGCGGAACTCTTGCCGATCGTGCCGGCTGCTCTGCTCACCACGGTGACCGGCCGGCCGCTGTCCTGCACGGAAATCCGCAGCATCGACGAGGTCGAACTGCTCACCGACGAGTCATATTGCCGCTAGGCCTGTCGCGGAATCAGCGCGCGTTGAGCGCGGCCCGAACGGCGGCGAGAATTACCGGATCCAGCTCAGCAGGCGGCACGGCCTGCGGGAGAAACGTGCGCACGGCGCCGTACGGAATTCCAACCAGCGCCAGCGCGAAGCGGTCGCGGCCGCGCCGGTCATCGGCGGCGAGCCGCTTTGCCGCGGCGGCAATTCCATCGCGCAGAGCGCCTGTAAGCTTGCTCGCGCGCGCGCGGCTTTCGGCCGGGGCGTCGTCGAGAAAGTCGTCTCGCCGATGCACGAACAGAATTACGCCGGCAGCAGGATCCTCGCGAGCGAAACGGGGCGTAATCAGCGCCACGCTCGCCGCTTCTTCGAGGTTACGGGCCTCGGCCAGGCGACCAAGAAAGGCCGTGCCGTAGCGCTCTGCGGCTTCCAGCCAGACCTCGGCCAATAGGGCCGCTCGGGATGGGACTCGATGGTAGATGGAGCCGGTGGGGACCTTGGCCTCTTTGGCGATCTCGGCGATGGTGGCGCGGGCGGCCCCCTGGCGAGCCGCGACCTTGGCTGCCGCAAGTCTAAGCCCCGCCTCGGTTATTTGTGCTGCACGACCCATTTTTATATATTAGAGGAATAGTTCTAATTAGTCCATAAGGACATCTAATTCATCCTGACGATATTAAATTTAATATTCTAAAATAGTAGTTCTATTAAAATCCGCCCAGGAACCAAAAAGGTTTACGCCCGTTAACTATTCGAACCGACCTCAATACCGAGGACGGGAGGCGCACATGCTGTTCAATTATCTAGTCGCGGCCGCGATCGTCGGCGTATTGGCCGGTACTTTCATATCGCCGATTTGAAGCGGCGCCTTTCCTGTGCATGAGGGTGGTGTGACGGACGGCGCGGTTCTAGCGTAGCCGGGCGAGTCGCGATCTGCCGCACTCACCAAACCATGCGCCAATATCTCGATCTCATGGAACACATCCTGCGCGACGGCGTCCGCAAGGACGATCGCACGGGCACCGGCACGCTTTCCATCTTCGGCGCGCAATTGCGCTTCGATCTGGCGGCGGGCTTTCCGCTCGTCACCACGAAGAAGCTGCACCTCAAGTCGATCGTGCATGAGTTGCTGTGGTTTCTCGCCGGCGACACCAACGTGCGCTACCTGCAGGAGCAGGGCGTGCGCATCTGGGACGAATGGGCCGACGAGCGCGGCGATCTCGGGCCGGTCTATGGCCAGCAGTGGCGCTCGTGGCCGGCGGCCGACGGCGAGGCGGTGGACCAGATCGCCGAGGTCATCGCCGAAATCCGCAAGAACCCGAATTCGCGGCGCCTGATCGTCAGCGCCTGGAATCCGGCGGCGGTGAAACAGATGGCGCTGCCGCCCTGCCATTGTCTGTTTCAGTTCTATGTCGCCGACGGCCGGCTATCGTGCCAGCTCTATCAGCGCTCGGCGGATATTTTCCTCGGCGTGCCGTTCAACATCGCTTCCTATGCATTGCTCACGCACATGGTCGCGCAGGTGACGAACCTAAAGCCGGGCGAGTTCATCCACACCTTCGGCGACGCGCATCTCTATTTGAATCATCTGGAACAGGCGGAACAGCAGCTCGCGCGCGCGCCGCGGGCGCTGCCGCGGCTGAAGCTCAATGCGGCGATCAAGGATATTCTCGGGTTCCGCTACGAGGACGTGGTGTTCGAGGGCTACGACCCGCATCCGGCGATCAAGGCCAAGGTGGCGGTGTAGCGCGCGGGTGTCATTCGAGTTCGACGTCCTGCACCGCGCCCGATCGCCGCGTCCAAGTCTGATCGCGCTTGAGAAAATCGTGGAGGGTCTTGCCGGGCTCGGGCGGGAAGCGATCCGTTCGCACCTCGAAATTCTCGATGCGATCGAGCCGGAAGGTGCGGAAATCCTGGCGCAGCTCGCACCAGGCCGAGAGCAGCCAGACCGGGCCGAAATAGGCAATGCAAAGCGGCCGCACGGTGCGTTGCGAATCTTCGGCAATCGCGTTGCGATAGTTGAAGTGAACCTTGAGGTGGCTGCGCACGGCCCGGCGCAACTCAGCCATGTTGAAGGTGACCGGTTCCATGTAGTGGTGCGCGGGCGCGAGCAGCGCGGTGTTGGCCATGTAACCGCGCAGCCGCTCCGGGATGACCGCTTCCACCTTGGCAATGACATCGGAAGCCGCGGCCGAGAGTTCCGCGTCGGCCCAGGATTCGACGATACGCGCGCCGAGCACCAAGGCTTCGATCTCTTGCTCCTTGAACATGAGCGGTGGAAGGTCGAAGCCGGCCTTCAGAACGTAACCGACGCCGGCTTCGCCCTCGATGGGGACGCCGCTGGCCACCAGATCCTGGATGTCGCGGTAGATGGTGCGCTCGGAAACCTCGAGCGCCTCGCTTAGATCGCGCGCACGCGTCAGTTCCTTGCGGCGCATGAACTGGATGATCTCAAACAGTCGGTCGGCGCGGCGCAATCCTGGACCTGTCAGCTGGGATGGATTCGGACCCTTAGACTAAGGCTCCTGACACCATGTTGTCAGGAGGATGTCAGAGGCAGTCTAGGCTGCTGACAGCAGGCTGTCAGGAGGGCTGTACCAGAGTGAGCCTGACCAAAAGGAGGCTTTCCATGACTTCCGTGCAATTCACGACTACCCGCAATTTCCTCACGCCGGCAGCCCGGGTCGCCGAGGCGCTGAAAGGCCTCTGGCACGCTTACCTGGACCGGCGGGGCCGCCATGCGACCCTGCGGATCCTTCGATCCCTCGACGGCCGTACTCTGCACGACATCGGCCTGCATCGCGACGAAATCGAATCCGTCGTCGATAGCAAGCGCGGCGATCGGAAGCGGTGGTACGACGCGAATTGGCGCCGGCGTTCAGGTCGGTGAGCGCCAAGATCAAGGATGACGTGCATCAAGGATAAAGCCCGCGCAGCGCGCGGGCTTCGAGTACGCGGCGGCAGGCGATGATATAGGCCGCCGTGCGCAGCGTGACCTTGTGCTGCTCTGCGGTTTGGCACACCGAGCGGAACGCGTCGGAAAGCAGATTTTCCAGCCGTGCGTTGATCTCCTGTTCGGTCCAGAAATAGCTCGAGAAATCCTGCACCCATTCAAAATAGCTGACCATGACGCCGCCGGCATTGGCGATCACGTCGGGCACCACAATGATCCCGCGCTCGGCCAGGATATCGTCGGCCTCCGGCATGGTCGGGCCGTTGGCGGCCTCGACCACCATTTTGGCGCGGATGCGCTGGGCGCGCTTGGCGTCGATCTGCTGCTCGAGCGCGGCCGGCATCATGAACTCCACTTCCTGGTCCCAGAAATCCTCGGCCGCGATTACGTCGGCGTCCTTGAAGCCTCGTATCCCGCGCTCGCGCTCGACGTGCTTGGCGAGCACATTGGCGTCGATCCCGCGCGGGTTCACCAGCGTGGCGGTGGCGTCCTGCACCGCGACGAGCTTTGCGCCATGCGACTGCAGGATGCGGGCCGCGGCATTGCCGACATTGCCGAAGCCCTGGATCGCGAGGCGCGCGCCGTCGAGCGAAATTCCTGCGCGCTGCGCAGCCCGCGCAGCGGTCACATAGACCCCGCGGCCGGTGGCGTCCCTGCGGCCGTGGCTGCCGCCCAGTGCGATCGGCTTGCCGGTCACGACCCCGCTCACGGTGCTGCCGTGGTTGGCGGAGTAGGTGTCCATCATCCAGGCCATGATCTGGGCGTCGGTGCCCACGTCCGGCGCGGGAACGTCGCGGTCCGGGCCGATGACGATGCTGATCTCGCTGGTGTAGCGGCGCGTCAGCCGTTCGAGTTCCTTGCGCGACAGCTTGGCCGGGTCCACGCGCACGCCGCCCTTGGCGCCGCCATAGGGCATGTTCACCGCCGCGTTCTTGATCGTCATCCAGGCGGCGAGCGCCATCACCTCCGAGAGCGTGACCGCCTGATGGAAGCGCACACCGCCCTTGCCGGGCCCGCGCGAGGTGTTGTGCTGGACCCGATAGCCCTCGAAATGCGCGAGCCTCCCGTCGTCGAGCTCGATCGGCACGTCGACGACCAAGCAGCGCCGTGGGCGCTTCAGCGTCTCGATCCAGCGGCTGAGGTCGCCAAGATAAGGCGCGACGCGCTCGACCTGCTCGAGATAGGTAGCCCACGGCCCGTTGGGGCCGGAGGGAAGAAAGGAAAGATCGGGCTCGAGTTTCATGTTGCAGGTGAGTTTAGCGAAAAAAGCTCCCACCCGTATCTCACACGAACATCGCGAACGTATTAACACAACGAGCCGCCGGAGGGCCGGCGGCTCGTATGTGCATCTACCTAGTCAGACCGCGAGGCCTTAGAGGCGCTCGCCCTGCTCATCGTCGAAGCGGAGACCTAGCCGCTCGTCGCGATGGCGCCGGCCGTAACGCGGGCCGTCGTCCTCGCGCTGACCAAATCGGCGTTCCATGCCGGGACCACGCGGACCTTCGTCGTCACGCCAGCCTTGGCGGGGACCCATGGGGCCGCGGTGATGGCGGAAATCGCGATCTTCGCCACGCGTCTCGGCGCGGTCGCGCCAGCGCATGTGGCGGCCTTGCATGCCCGGGCGCATGCCCGAGCGAAGCAACATGGCGAACCGGCGCTTCTGTGCGTCGTCGAGCTTCTCGTAGAGCGGCTGGGCGGCGTCGGCGAGCTTCTTCAGGTCGACGGCGCGCTCACCCATGAATTCGGCTCCGCGGCGCATACGGGTGATCGCATCAGGCGGCATGGGTTGAGCCGGGGTCTGGGTCTGGGCTGGGGGCTGTGCCTGAGCCTGGCGCTCGGCGCGGAATTTCTCGAAACGCTCGGTGCGCCGCTTGGCGATGTCCTTGAGCACGCCCTCGACCGGAGGCCAGAGCTTCTCCTGATCGGCGTTGAGCGCGAGGCCGGCATGGATGGCGGCGATACGCGCATTGGCAAAGGCGCCGATGTCGGCGGCACTCGGCTGCCAGCGCGAGCGCGCGGGCGGCTGTTGCTGGGCATAGACATTGTAGGCAAGCAACGAGCCGCCGATCACGGCGGCGGTCGTGGCGAGAATCAGGGCCTTCCTCATGGGAGCTCCTTTCGGGGCGCTCTTGGTGTTATCCGATGATGGGAACGCTCAGGCCCGTGTTCAAATGAAACTTCGGTAATGCGGATGAAATTTCGTTAATGTGACGCCGAAACCCTTTAACTCGGCCCGATCATTTTCTCCGGCCGGACCAGCGCATCGAATTCAGCCTCCGTCACGTATCCGCCTTTGACCGCTTCGTGGCGGAGCGTGGTGCCGTTGGCATGCGCGGCCTTGGCGATCTTGGCCGCGTTGTCGTAGCCGATCTTGGGCGTGAGCGCGGTCACCAGCATCAGCGAGCGCTCCATCAGCTCGGCGATTCGTTTTTCATTGGCCTTGATGCCGACCACGCAATGATCGGTGAACGAGCGGGCTGCATCCGCCAAAAGTCGGATCGACTGCAACAGCGCAAGCGCCATCACCGGCTTGAAGACGTTCAGTTCGAAATGGCCCTGGGAGCCCGCGACCGAAACCGTGGTTTGGTTTCCAAATACCTGGCAGCAGACCATGGTCAGCGCTTCGGCCTGGGTCGGGTTGACCTTGCCGGGCATGATCGAGGAGCCGGGCTCGTTTTCCGGCAACGAAAGTTCGCCGAAACCAGAGCGCGGGCCGGAGGCGAGCAAGCGAATGTCGTTGGCGATCTTGAACAGTGCGGTTGCCACGGAAGTGAGCGCGCCTTGGGCTGCGACGTATGCGTCGTGTGCGGCCATGACCTCGAATTTGTTCGGCGCGGAAACGAAGGGAAGCCCAGTGATCTTGGCGACCTCGGCCGCGAATTTCTCGGCGAAGCCTTTCTTGGCGTTGAGCCCGGTGCCGACCGCGGTGCCGCCCTGGGCGAGCATGTATTGCTCGGGCAAGGTCTGCTCGACGCGCTTGATGCCGGAGGCCACCTGCGCGGCGTAGCCGGAAAATTCCTGGCCCAGCGTAAGCGGGGTCGCGTCCTGGGTATGGGTGCGTCCGATCTTGATGATGGCGTCGAATTCCTTCGCCTTCTTGTCGAGGGCGGCGTGCAGATGCTTCAGCGCAGGCAGGAGCCGGCGGACGATCTCTTCAGCTGCCGCGATATGCATGGCGCTTGGGAAGGAGTCGTTCGACGACTGAGAGAGATTTACGTGGTCATTGGGGTGCACGGGCTTCTTCGAGCCCATGACGCCACCGAGCATCTCGATCGCCCGGTTTCCGATCACCTCGTTGGCATTCATATTGGACTGGGTGCCCGAGCCGGTCTGCCAGACCACGAGCGGGAAGTGCTCGTCGAGCTTGCCGTCGATCACTTCCTGGGCGGCGACGGCGATGGTATCGGCGAGCTTGCCGTCCAAGAGCCCCATGTCCTTGTTCACCAGCGCGGCCGCGCGTTTCACTATGCCGAACGCGCGCACGATGGGCTTGGGCATGCGCTCGCCGCCGATTTTGAAGTTTTCCAAAGAGCGCTCGGTCTGCGCGCCCCAATAGCGGTCGGCAGGCACGTCGATGGGGCCGAAACTGTCGGTTTCGGTGCGGCTCGCCGGGCTTGGCTTGTTCATCGGCTGGTCCTTCCCACCCGGCGTTCCGCTTAGCATGCAGTGCGAGCGGCGGAAACGAGGGTGCCGCGAAGCGGCGGTTGCCTAAAGCGTGGGCGAAAGTGGGACGAAATTCCCCACAAACATACCGAACGGACGAAGTGTCGCATCTCTATTACAGATGATAGCATTACCATTGAAACAAGTCGGAAGTGCCCGCGCCCGCTTCCGGCATTCAAGATAAGGAGCGCGGGATTAGCCGAGCGATCCGGCGATATTTTTTGCTGGAGCTGGCCCACGGGTCTCGAATTTGGGGGTTCGAGCAGACCGATGGCCGAAATCGTCAATTTGCGCCTTGCTCGCAAGGCCCGCACGCGCTCGAAAGGCGCGTCGCGGGCCGCGCAGAACCGCGTCCGGTTCGGCCGCAGCGGCGCCGAGAAAAGCCTCACGCGGGCCCGCGAGGAAAAGCGCGTGCGCGAGCTCGAATCGCATCGCCGCGAACCGGGGCGCAACCCGGATGGGTCGAGGTAGCGGCGATGAAGAGTCCGGTCGTCAAACGATCGATCGTGATCGCCGGTCACAAGACCAGCGTGAGTCTGGAGGACGCGTTTTGGGACTCGCTTAAGGAGATCGCGGCCGCGCGCGACAAGACGCTCTCCGACGTCGTCGCAGCCATCGATGACGGCCGCAACCAGGGCAATCTTTCGTCCGCCATCCGTCTCTACGTGCTTGATCACTTCCGCAACGGCGAGGCCGGCGACGCGAAGCGCGAAAAGGGCCAGCGGGGCAATTGATCCACCCGGGGGGCGGAAACCCCCACTGCCAATGCTCGCGCGGGATTGCGTTGTACAAAGCCCTCCGGTTCCCTATATCGGTTTGAGCCAAAAGAGCTGCCGCGGCCCAAAGGCCGCAGGGCGCCAGGTGATATCGGTGGGAGGAGATCAGCGGCATGCCGTGGAAGAATCAGAGCGGTGGACCTTGGGGCGGCGGCGGCGGTCCGCGTGGCCCTTGGGGCCAGGGCCCGCAATCCGGCGGTCCGACCCCGCCCAATCTCGAAGATCTGATCCGCAGGGGCCAGGACCGGCTGAAGAGCGTGCTGCCGGGCAGCGGAAATTTCGGCGGGCGTGGAACTGCGCTCGTGATTCTGGCGCTGGTTGTGGTCTGGATGCTTTCCGGCTTCTATCGCGTCGAGCCCGACGAGCAAGGCGTAGTGTTGCGCTTCGGCAAGTTCGTGCAACTCACGCAACCCGGCCTCAATTATCATCTGCCTTACCCGATTGAGACCGCGCTCACGCCGAACGTAACGAGGGTCAAACGTGTCGATCTCGGCATGCGTCTGATCGAGGACCCGCGCCGCGGCAGCACGACGCGCGATGTGCCGGAGGAGAGCCTGATGCTCACCGGCGACGAGAATATCGTCGATGTCGATTTGTCGGTGTTCTGGGTCGTAAACAACGCGGCGAGTTATCTGTTCAACGTCCAGTACCCGGAGGGCACGATCAAAGCGGTGGCGGAAAGCGCCATGCGTGAAGTGATTGGCCGCAACCAAATCCAACCGATCTTGACCGGCGCGCGGCAGAACATCGAGCTTGCGGTGCACGACTTGATGCAGAAGACGCTCGACGAGTACGGCACCGGCGTGACCATCACCCAAGTACAGATGCAAAAAGTCGATCCGCCGGCGCAGGTGATCGATTCCTTCCGCGACGTGCAGGCGGCGCGCGCCGACGCGGAGCGCGTGCAGAACGAAGCGCAGGCCTATGCCAACCGGGTGGTGCCCGAGGCGCGCGGCCGCGGAGCGCAGATCACACAAGCCGCCGAGGCCTATCGCGAGCAGACGGTCGCCGAGGCGCGCGGCCAGGCGGCCCGCTATCTGAGCGTCTTCGAGGAGTACAAGAAGGCGCCGGAGGTCACGCGCCGGCGTCTCTATCTCGAGACCATGGAGCGCGTTTTCGGCAATATCGACAAGATCATCATCGACCCAAGCACCGGACAGCGCGGCGGCGGCGTCGTGCCGTATCTGCCGCTCGGCGAGCTCGAACGCCGACCGGCGTCGCCGCGCGCGACGCCGCCTGCAGGGAGCACCCGATGAAAGCGCTCACTGCGATCCTCGCCGTCCTCGCAGCGCTCGCCGCGATCGCCGGCTATTCGTCGGTATTTTTCGTCCAGCAGGCCCAGCAGGCGCTCGTGCTCCGGCTCGGCGAGCCGCGCCGCGTGATCACGGAAGCCGGCTTGCAGTACAAGTTGCCGCTCGTGGAAAGCGTGATCTATATCGACAAGCGCATCCTCGACCTCGACAACCCGGCACAGGAAATCATCGCTTCGGACCAGAAGCGGCTCGTGGTCGATGCGTTCGCCCGCTATAAGATCGTCGATCCGTTGAAGTTCTTCCAATCGGTCGGCACGATTGACGGCGCCAATTCGCGCCTCGCCACCGTCCTCAATTCGGCACTGCGGCGCGTACTCGGCGAATCGACCTTCATCCAGGTGGTGCGTGACGAGCGCGCAGGCCTGATGGCACGTATCCGCGCGCAAGTGGACCGCGAGGCGGCCAATTTCGGCATCAAGGTCGTGGACGTGCGGATTCGCCGTGCCGATCTCCCCGAGGCCAACAGCCAAGCTGTGTTCCAACGGATGCAAACCGAACGTCAGCAGGAAGCCGCCGAAATTCGCGCCCAGGGCGCGCAGCTGGCGCAGACCATCCGCGCACGGGCCGAACGCGACGCGACGGTGATCGTGGCCGAGGCCACCCAGCGCGGCGACCAGGCGCGCGGCGAGGGCGAGGGCGAGCGCAACCGCGTCTTCGCGGAAGCGTTCGGAAAGGACCCGGACTTCTTCGCCTTCTACCGCTCGATGCAGGCCTATGAGGAGGGGCTCAAGAAGAATGATACGCGGCTCCTGCTGGCGCCCGATTCCGAATTCTTCCGCTATTTCAGCGATCCGGCAGGCAAACCAGCGGCGAAATGAGTTCTGCCGGCCCATGGTCGATCTGTTCGTCGCGCTCGGCCTGGTGCTGGTCATCGAGGGCCTCACGTTCGCGGCCTTCCCGGCCGCGGCCAAGCGGGCAATGGCCCTTTTCCTCGAAACCCCGGAGGCGAGCCTGCGTGTGGTCGGGCTCGTTTCGGCGATCGTGGGCGTCGTGGTGATCTGGGCATTGCGCGGCTGATCGCGCGATTTTGTAATCCCGGGCGTCGGGAATCCGCCGGAATTTCCACTCACACCCGCGGGCGTGCTTGCCTTGTTTAGTGTTCCGGCGCAGCGTTAGCGCCGCCGATTCCAAGAGGAATGCCCATGTCCGTGCACGCCTTGCATCGTCCGAAAGCCTCGCTCACCCGCGCCGTGGTGTTTTCGCTCGCGATCGCGCTCGTAGCGCTGCCGGGCCTCGTGCTCGGCGCGCCCGGCAAGGGGCCGGACTCGGTCGCCGACGTCGCCGAGCGGGTGATGGATGCGGTGGTCAACATCTCGACCTCGCAGAACATCGACACCGCCCGCAACCGGACGACGCCGCCGCAACAGACGCCGCAGCTGCCACCCGGCTCGCCGTTCGAGGAATTCTTCGAGGAGTTCTTCAAGCGCCGCGGCGAAGAGCCGCGCAATCAGCCGCGGCGGGTGTCTTCGCTCGGCTCCGGCGTGGTCGTGGATCCGAGCGGCATCATCGTCACCAACAATCACGTGATCGGCGAGGCGGACGAAATCTTTGCCAATTTCAACAATGGCATGAAGCTCAAGGCCGAGATCATCGGCCGCGATACCAAGACCGACATCGCGATATTGCGTGTGAAGCCGGAACAGCCGCTCAAGGCCGTGACGTTCGGCAATTCTGAGAAGCTCCGGGTCGGCGACTGGGTGATGGCGATCGGCAATCCGTTCGGACTCGGCGGTTCGGTTACCGTCGGCGTGGTCTCGGCGCGCAATAGGAACATCAACGCGGGGCCGTTCGACGATTTCATCCAGACGGATGCCGCGATCAATCGCGGCAATTCGGGCGGCCCGCTGTTCAACATGGAAGGCGAGATCGTCGGCATCAATACCGCGATCATCTCGCCGTCGGGCGGCTCGATCGGCATCGGCTTCGCGATCCCGGCAAAGATCGTGGTCGCCGTGATGGGCCAGTTGCGCGAGTTCGGCGAGACGCGGCGCGGCTGGATCGGCGTGCGCATCCAGCAGATCGACGACCAGATCGCCGAGAGCCTGGGGCTCGGTAAGGCGCGCGGCGCCTTGATCGGCGGCGTCAGTGACAACAGCCCCGCAGCCAAGGCCGGCATCAAGTCCGGCGACGTGATCGTCAAATTCGACGGCCGCGAAGTGAAGGAGATGCGGGACTTGCCGCGTATCGTGGCCGAGACGCCGGTCGACAAGACCGTCGACGTCGTGGTCATGCGCAAGGGCAAGGAAGAGACGCTCAAGATCCTCATCGGCCGGCTCGATGAAGCCGAACGCAAGCCTGCGGCTTTGACGACGAAAACGCCGGACACGAAACCGGTCGTGAAGCGCGCTCTCGGACTCGAATTCTCGGCGCTCAATGACGAGTTGCGCCGGCGCTTCAAGATCAAGAGCAACGTAAAGGGCGTGGTGGTGACCTCAGTCGAGCGCAATTCACCTGCCGGCGATCAGCGCATTCAAGCCGGCGAAGTGATCCTCGAAGTCACCGGCGAAACAGTGGCAAGCCCCGCCGATATCGAAAAGCGCATCGAGGCGCTGAAGAAGGAAGGCAAGAAAATCGCGCTCTTGCAGGTTTCCAACGCCGAGGGCGAGACGCGCTTCGTGCCGGTACCGCTGCCCTGAAGACAGACGCGTAGAACTTCCGGTTGTTCAATCAGCAGCCCCGGAGCGATCCGGGGCTGCTCGCGTTTTCGGGCCGGCGTAAAGCGCGATCAGATGACGAACTCGTCGCGGCGATAGCCCTGCGCATAAAGGAGCGCCGTGAGGTCGCCATGGTCGATGCGTGCGTGCGCGGCCTCGGCGACGGCGGGCTTGGCACGGAAGGCGACGCCGAGACCGGCGGCTTCGATCATCGGGATATCGTTGGCGCCATCACCGGCGGCGAGCGTCTCCTCAGGTGCGAGGTCAAGGCGCGCAGCGAGCGTCTGCAAGGCGGCGAGCTTGGCGGCGCGGCCCAGGATCGGCTCGACCACCTCGCCTGAGAGCTTGCCGTCCGCGACCACGAGCTCGTTTGCACGCTGCTCGTCGAAGCCAAGTGCGGCGGCGATCTTTTCCGTGAATAAGGTGAAACCGCCGGATACCAGGCAGGTATGGGCGCCGTGCTTGCGCATGGTGGCGACCAGAACATGACCACCAGGCATGAACGTGATGCGCTTCTCGATTACCTCGTCGATCGTGCTGACCGGCAGGCCCTTCAAGAGCGCCACGCGCTCGCGCAACGCCGGGGCGAACTCGATCTCGCCCTGCATGGCGCGCTCGGTGATGGCCGCAACATGGGCTTTCAGGCCCACGAAGTCGGCAAGCTCGTCGATGCATTCCTGTCCGATCATGGTCGAATCCATGTCGGTGACGAACAGGCGCTTCTTGCGGTGTTTGACCGGCTGAACCACAACGTCGACCGGCGCGGGCGAGATGGCGGCGCGGAGCGACTCGACGAAGATCGCGCCGTTGGCGCCGGGCGGCAGCTCGAAGGGAAGATCGACGGCGATCCCGTCGGCGAGCACGGCTGCCTTCCTCACGCCGGGCAGGATGATCCGCGCGGCGTCCACAACCACAGGCGTAATGCCGGGCCGTGCCGGGTTCGAGATCAAGGTTGCGACGTGGGTCATGCTATGGAATCGGTCGGGAGGTGTTTCGGCAATGCGTGTGGTGCTAATCGCAGGTCCGACCGCGAGCGGCAAGTCGGCGCTGGCGCTTTCTCTCGCCGAGCGCATCGGCGGCACGGTGATCAACGCGGATTCCATGCAGGTCTATGGCGATCTGCGCGTGCTGACGGCGCGGCCATTGCCTGAGGAGGAAGTGCGGGCGCCGCACCTGCTCTATGGCCACGTGGATGCCGCGGAAGATTATTCGGTCGGGCGCTGGCTCGAGGATGCGAAGAGCGTGTTGGCGGAGGCCGAGCGCGCGAAGCGGCTGCCGATCTTCGTGGGCGGCACGGGGCTCTATTTCAAGGCGTTGATACAGGGGCTTTCCACAATTCCGGCAGTTCCGCGCGAGGTGCGGGAACGCGTGCGCGGGGAGGCGGAGGGGGCTGCAAGCGCTGAATTGCATGGCATGCTCGCGAGCGCAGATCCGCAAACGGCGGCTAAGCTCAGGCCTTCGGACCGCCAGCGCATCATCCGCGCGCTGGAAGTCTTCGCCGCCACCGGCCGGCCGCTCGCCGAGTGGCAGGAAAAGCCGGGAGTGCCGCTGATCCGCCCGGAGGAAACCGTCGCCGTGTTTCTCTCCGTCGATCGCGCAGTGCTGCACGCGCGGATCGACGCGCGCTTCGACACGATGCTCAAAGCCGGCGCGCTCGACGAGGTGCGGGCGCTTGCGGCTCGCCGGCTCGATCCAAGCCTGCCGGCAATGAAAGCGCACGGCGTGCCGTGGCTCGTGCGCCATCTCGCCGGGGAAATTTCACTGGACGAAGCGGCGGCAGGCGGCAAAGCCGATACGCGCCGCTATGCAAAACGGCAGGAGACATGGTTCCGGCATCAGCTCGCGGGCTGGAAATGGATCGAGCCGGAAAAAGCACTCGACTTTGTGCTCGCCGGACGCAGGTAAGTTATTCTGCCGGATTCAATCGCACCCGCGCGGGCTCGCGCGGGCGCAGCCATTTGTTGAGTGCGAAGGCGAGGGCGACTGCGAGCGTCACGATCAGTACCCACACTGCGGGGCGGAGCATGGAGAAATCGGAGACATTGAGATTGATCGCAAGAATCCGGCGCGCGTCGACACCGGTGAGCACGCCATACCAAAGGGCCTCATAGAGCGCGGTGAAGAGTGTGGCGAAGGCCGCGAGCGCCAGCAGCCAGGGGAACGTTACCTCACGCGCGTAGCGCTGCACAGCGCGGAATGCCAAGAGCCAGAACAAGAATCCCGTCATCAGGAGCGGCTCATAGATGTCGAGCTTCTTCTGAAGCGCGAAGTGCACGACCGCGATCACACCGACGAAATATGCAAGCCGGTGCAGCTTTCCCCAATTGTGCCCGAGGCTGCGGATCATGGCGTCGGTAGAGGTGACTGCGAGCGCGATCAGGCCGATCAATCCCAGGAAGCCGATCGTCAGATAGAAGCGCAGCACGATCTCGCTCGCCACCGTGCGCACGTCGAACTTCTGGTCGATCACGTAGAGCGTGAAATGCGCGAAAATGTAGAACGCCGCCGCGACGCCGAGCGTGCGGCGCGCTTGGATCAGCTTCGGAAAATGAAACAGCCTCCGCGCCGGCGTGATCGCGAGCGTGACCAGCAGGATGCGCACCGCCCAGTCGCCGCTGCGGTGGATCAACTCCGTCACCGGACGCGCGCCGAGGTCGCCGGCGCTGGTGCGATAGGCGAGCCAGAGCGCGGGCAGGCATACGCCAACGAAGGCGATGATCTTTTCCGGCGACCAGCGCCCGGATTTCTCGCGCAGAAAAGGCATGGGCGAAACTATTGCGTCGAAATGCCTGGCGATAGGTTGGGGCTTCCAACGTCTGTGTGAAGGCGCTAGAAGGCCGTCGCACTTGACGAAGCGCGGGATACCGGCTAGAAATCGCGCAACTTTAGGACTGAAACGAATGTCTCTGCGCAAGATTATTACTGTAGTAGGCAGGCGCGCCTGGCGAGGCACAGCCTGAGGGCGGTGCATTTTGCTGGTGCGCGAGGGGCCTCTTGGGCCCCTTTTCGATTTCTGAAGGACCCTTGAGGCACAAACCAAGACGGACGAGCGGAGTGGACGATGAATACGGAAATGACCGGCGCAGAGATGGTGATCCAGGCGCTTCTGGATCAGGGAGTCGAACACATTTTCGGCTACCCGGGCGGCGCGGTGCTGCCGATCTATGACGCCATGTTCCAGCAGGACAAGCTGCAACACATTCTCGTCCGCCACGAGCAGGGCGCGGTGCACGCGGCCGAAGGCTATGCGCGCTCATCCGGCAAGGTCGGCGCGGTGCTGGTCACTTCCGGTCCGGGCGCCACCAACGCCGTCACTGGCCTTACTGACGCGCTCATGGATTCGATCCCGATCGTGGTCCTCACCGGACAAGTGCCGACGCACCTGATCGGCAACGATGCGTTCCAGGAATGCGACACGGTCGGCATCACAAGACCGTGCACCAAGCACAATTATCTCGTGAAGAGCGTGAACGATCTTTCACGCATCATCCACGAGGCGTTCTATGTTGCCGCCAACGGCCGGCCCGGCCCGGTCGTGGTCGATATTCCGAAGGACATCCAGTTCGCCAAGGGCACCTATGTCGGCCCCAGGAACGTACAGCACAAAACCTATCGGCCGAAGCTTAAGGGCGACATCGACAAGATCAAGGCCTCGATCGAATTGATGCGTCACGCCAAACGGCCGCTGTTCTATACCGGCGGCGGCGTGATCAATTCGGGCAAGGAAGCCTCGGCGCTGCTGCGCGAGTTCGTGAAGCTCACCGGTTTCCCGGTCACATCCACCTTGATGGGTCTCGGCGCGTTTCCCGCGCATGATCCGCAATGGCTCGGCATGCTCGGCATGCACGGCACCTGGGAAGCCAACTGGTCGATGCACGATTGCGACGTGATGATCTGCATCGGCGCGCGCTTCGACGACCGCATCACCGGACGCCTCGATGCGTTTTCGCCGGGCTCGAAGAAGATCCATGTCGATATCGATCCCTCGTCGATCAACAAGAACGTCCGGGTGGACGTCGGCATCGTCGGCGATTGCGCACACGTGCTCGAAGATATGATCCGCATCTGGCGCACGACCGCGGCGCAGCCGGACAAGAAGGCGCTCGGCCAATGGTGGAAGCAGATCGATCAGTGGCGTGCGAAGAAATCCCTCAGCTACAAGAATTCGAAAGAGATCATCAAGCCGCAATACGCGATCCAGCGGCTCTATGATTTGACCAAGGACATGGATACCTACATCACGACCGAAGTCGGCCAGCATCAGATGTGGGCGGCGCAGTTCTATCAATTCCAGGAGCCTCGGCGCTGGATGACCTCGGGCGGGCTCGGCACCATGGGCTATGGCCTGCCGGCGGCGATCGGCGTGCAGATGGCGCATCCGAAGTCGCTGGTAATCGATATTGCCGGCGAAGCGAGCGTGTTGATGAATATGCAGGAGATGTCGACAGCGGCGCAGTACGAGCTGCCGGTCAAGGTCTTCATCATCAACAACCAGTACATGGGCATGGTGCGCCAGTGGCAGGAACTGCTGCACGGCGGGCGCTACTCGCATTCCTACACGGAGGCTTTGCCTGATTTCGTGAAGCTCGCCGAGGCATATCGCTGCGTCGGTATGCGCTGCGAGAAGCCCGCCGACCTCGACGGCGCGATCAAGGAGATGATCAAGATCAAGCGGCCGGTGATTTTCGACTGCGTCGTGGATCAGAACGAAAACTGCTTCCCGATGATCCCGTCGGGCCGCGCGCATAATGAGATGATCCTGGGCGACGCCGGCGTCAGTGTCGAAAGCGCCGTCACCGAAGAAGGAAAGATGTTGGTTTGAACGAATTTCCCTCCCCAAAGGAGAGAGGAAACAATCAAACAATCGCCGCCGAGTAACTACTATGTCCAAATCCGAAACCGCAAGCGCCACCCACTATCCCGCAGCCAAGACGGTCGAGCAGGTCGAGCACCGCACGCTGTCGGTTCTGGTCGACAACGAGCCGGGCGTCTTAGCGCGCGTGATCGGGCTGTTTTCCGGCCGCGGCTACAATATCGATTCGCTCACGGTGTCGGAGACCGAGCACGAGAAGCACGTCTCGCGCATCACGATCGCCACCCAAGGTACGCCCATGGTGATCGAGCAGATCAAGAACCAGCTCGCGCGCCTGATACCAGTGCACCGCGTTATCGACCTCACCGCGGGTCATACGGCGATCGAGCGCGAATTGGCGCTGGTGAAGGTGCGCGGCAAGGGCGAGACGCGGGTCGAGGCGCTGCGGCTTGCCGACGCGTTCCGGGCGCGCGTGATCGACGCGACCACGGAGAGCTTCGTATTCGAGCTCACTGGCAAGACCGACAAGATCGACCAGTTCGTAGTGCTGATGCAGCCATTGGGTCTCGTCGAGGTGTCGCGCACCGGCATCTGCGCGATCTCGCGCGGGCCGGAGGGGATGTGAAATGGAGCAGCGGCTTTCGATCGTGACTCTTGGCGTGCGCGATCTGGCGCGCAGCCGCAAGTTCTACGAAGCGCTCGGGTGGCGCGCAGCGGACGTGAAGAGCGATGCGGTCGTGTTCTTCCAGCTCGGCGGCATCGCGCTCGCGTTGTTCGGCCGCGCGGAGCTGGCGAAGGACGCAGGCGTCGCCGACAGCGCGCCCGGGTTCTCCGGGATCACACTCGCCCACAACGCACGAGACAAGGCGGAAGCCGACGCGCTGATCGCGCACGCGGTAAAGTCCGGCGGGCGACTGGTGAAGCTGGCGCACGATACGTTCTGGGGCGGCTATTCGGGCTATTTCGCCGATCCGGACGGACATTTGTGGGAGGTCGCGTGGAATCCGTTCTTTCCGCTCGACGCCAAAGGCGCAATCTCGCTTCCTAGCTGACGATGCGCATCGACCTGGCTCGCTTTTTCAACAAATTACTCAACAGCATCGTCAAGCGATTGCCGTCGCCGTTGCGAACCATGGTCAGGCGTCGCCGGTTGAGGCGGAGAGTACGTTCGCAGCCCTTCGGCAGGCAGGAAGCACGACGGAAGATGGTGGAGCGGATCATTCCTCTATGTGGAATCGTTCGGTTCGTCGAAACCGGCACCTATGTCGGAAATACCACGGAGTATTTCGCCAAATTCAACCTGCCGGTCATTACCGCAGAGAGCGATCCTATGCACGCGGAGATCGCTGCGGAGCGCCTGCGCCCGTTGCAGAACGTGCAGCTGCGAGCCTACGACTCGGTGCGAATGTTGAAAGAACTGGCCCAAGCGCCGATCGATCGCGTCGCCCCGACATTGTGCTATCTCGATGCGCACTGGCACGAATACTTGCCGCTGCGCGATGAGCTTGAGATCGTCTTCGGCCATTTCGCGAATGCGGTCGTGTTGATCGACGACTTTCAAGTGCCGGACGACCCGGGCTACGGCTTCGACAACTACGGACCGGGCAAGACGCTCAATCTCGAATATCTGCGCGCGGCAAAAACGCCACCGTTGGCGATCTACTTTCCCAGTACTCCCTCAGCGCAGGAAACCGGTGCGAAGCGGGGGTGCGTCGTGGTGACCGCGAATCCGGCGATGGCCGTCATTCTCGATCGGCTGGAGCTGCTGCGGCGATGGCGCGTATGACGCTAAGGATGACCGGGATTTCGGCACTTGTCGGAGTGACCAAGGCGACCTAGAAGCAGCCAGAAGAGAAAGTTGGGAGCAAGACCATGCGCGTTTATTACGACCGCGACGCCGACCTGAACCTGATCAAAGGCAAGAAGGTCGCGATCATCGGCTATGGCAGCCAGGGCCATGCCCACGCCTTGAATCTGCGCGACTCCGGTGTGAAGGAAGTCGCGGTCGCGTTGCGCAAGGGCTCGCAAGGCGTGAAGAAGGCCGAAGCCGAGAAGCTCAAGGTGATGGAAGTCGCCGACGCCGCCAAGTGGGCGGACGTCATGATGATGCTGACCCCCGACGAGCTGCAAGCCGACATCTATCGCGACCATCTGCACGCCAATATGAAGCAGGGCGCGGCGCTCATGTTCGCGCATGGGCTCAATGTGCATTTCAACCTGATCGAACCGCGCGCCGATCTCGACGTGCTGATGATCGCACCCAAAGGGCCGGGCCACACGGTGCGCTCCGAATATGCGCGCGGCGCCGGCGTGCCGTGCCTGTTAGCGATCCATAAGGACGCCTCGGGTAACGCGCACGATCTCGGACTCTCGTACGGCTCGGCGATCGGCGGCGGGCGGGCCGGCATCATCGAGACCTCGTTTCGCGAGGAATGCGAGACCGATCTGTTCGGCGAGCAAGCCGTGCTATGCGGCGGGCTCGTGGAGCTGATGAAGGCCGGCTACGAAACGCTGATCGAGGCCGGCTACGCGCCGGAGATGGCCTATTTCGAGTGCGTACATGAGGTGAAGCTGATCGTGGACCTGATCTACGAGGGCGGCATCGCCAACATGAACTACTCGGTCTCCAACACCGCTGAGTACGGCGAGTACGTCACTGGTCCGCGCATCGTGAACGAGGCGACCAAGGCGGAGATGAAGCGCGTGCTCGACGACATCCAGACCGGCCGCTTCGCACGCGACTGGATGCTGGAAAATCGCGTCAATCAGACCTCGTTCAAGGCCATGCGCGCCAAACAGGCCGCGCACCCGATCGAGGAGGTCGGCGCCAAGCTGCGGGCCATGATGCCTTGGATCAAGCAGCGCGCGCTGGTGGACAAGAGCAAGAACTGATCCACAATCTATCGATGAAAAGCGTCGTCGTAACGGGCGTCTCTACCGGCATCGGCTGGGGCATAGCCAAGGTGCTGTTGGCCGAGGGCTTCCGCGTTTACGGGAGCGTGCGGAAGCGCACGGACGCGGACCGGCTCAAGGCCGAATTCGGCGCGAATTTCGTACCGCTCCTGTTCGACGTCACCGACGAGGCGGCGGTGCTTGCTGCCTCGCGCGAGGTGCGGGCTGCACTCAAGGGCGAGACGCTCGCCGGCCTCGTGAACAACGCGGGCATTGCCGTCTCCGGGCCGCTGCTCGAAATTTCCCTCGACGATTTCCGCCGACAGATCGAGGTCAATCTCACGGCCCAGGTGATCGTGACGCAAGCGTTCGCGCCGTTGCTCGGCGCCGACGCGTCGCTCAGGGGCGAACCCGGCCGCATCGTGATGATGAGCTCGGTCGGCGGCCGGCGGGGGCTGCCGTTCATCGGTCCCTATGCGGCGTCCAAGCATGCGCTCGAAGGCCTCTCGGAGAGCCTTAGGCGGGAGATGATGCTGTTCGGCATCAAGGTGATCATCATCGGCCCCGGCGCCATCAATACGCCGATCTGGGACAAGACCGGCGGCATCGACATCGCCGCTTACAAGAACTCACCCTATCTCTCCGCGCTCGAGCGCGCGCGCGCGGCAATGCAAGGTATAAGCGGCAAGGGCCTGCCGCCGGAGCGGGTGGGCGAGCTGGTGCATCGTGTGCTCACGATATCTTCGCCGCGTGGACGCTACGCAATCGTGCCGAACCGACTTGAGTATTTCATCTCGAGGCTCCTACCGCGGCGAGTGCTCGACCGGATCATCGCGCGACGGCTCGGACTTCTGCCGAAAAAAGGCTAACGCTGCTTGCGAGCCTCGATCTGGTCCCACATCCAGCGCGCGACGGACTCGATCGATTGCCGGTTTGCCGCGTCTCCCACGCGCAGTCCCGCTTCCCGCATCAGCCCGACGTCAATCCTTCCAATGAGCGGCGCGAGCGCGTTACGAAGTGCCTGATCGTTTGCGCGTTTGGGCGAGAGCAGCAGGATCGCGTCATAGGGCGGGATCGCCTGTTTCGGATCCTCGAGCAGCAGGATGTCGTACTGGGTGACGCGGCCTTCGCTGGTATAGGCCGAGATCACGTCGACCTCGCCGTTGGCGGCGGCCTGATACATGTAATCGGGCGCGAGCAGCCGCTGGTTGGCGAAGGCAAGCCCGTAGGCAGTGCGGATCGCTGCCCATTCCGGCCGCGAGAAGAATTCAAGATCGCCGACCATGGTGAGCCTCGGCGCGAGCGGCGTGAGGTCACCGATCGAGCGCACGCCGAGGGCCTCCGCCCGCTTGCGGGCCATTCCCAATGCGTATGCGTTCTCGAAGCCGAGCGTGCCGAGCATTTCGACGTCGTGCTTCTCCTTCAGCCAGCGGCGAACTTCTTCCAGCACTTTCTCGCGTCCGGGCGCGTCGGTGCGGCCCATCTGGTTCGCCCAGATCGTGCCGGAATAGTCGACATAGACGTCGATGTCGCCGGCGGCGAGCGCGTTGAACACGATCATAGAGCCGAGCGCCTCGCGCCGGCTCGCGGTCAATCCGGCCGCGTTCAAGCGCTGCTCCATGAGCGAGGCAAGAAGATATTGCTCGGTGAAGGTTTTGGCGCCGATCGCGTAGGTCGCGGGCGGCCGCGCGAAGGAGGGCGCGAGTGCAGCACCGACGACGAGCAGAAGCCCGACGCCGCCGAGTGTCACGCGCGCGCGTTTGCCGCGGTCGACACCGCTCTCCATCAGCGCCAGCAATTGATCGACCACGAGCGCCAGGCCGGCAGCGGCGACGCAGCCGAACAAGACGAACACCCAGTTCTGCGTCTGCAGCCCGGCGAAGATGTAATTGCCCAGGCTCGTCTGCCCCACGGGGGTCGAGAGCGTGGCGGTGCCGATTACCCACACCGCCGAGGTGCGGATGCCGGCCATAATCACGGGCAAGGCCAGCGGCAGCTCGACCATCCAAAGTGCTTGGCGCCGCGTCATGCCGACGCCGAGTGCGGCTTCGTTCACGGCGGGATCGATGCCGGTGATGCCGGTCACCGTGTTTCTGAGCACCGGCAGCATCGAATAGAGCGTCAGCGCCAGCACCGAGGGCAGGAAACCGAGTGCGGAGAATCCCGTGCCAAACGTGCGCTCTGTGAGCATGGAGAGGCCCAGCAGCAGCGGATAGAACAGCGCCAAGAGCGCGAGCCCAGGAATGGTCTGCACGAGGCTGGAGAATGCAAGCAGCGGCCAGCGTAGACGTGTGTTGCGCGTGGCGGCGATCGCGAGCGGGAGCGAGATCGCAAGCCCGAGTGCGAGCGCGGTGAGGCTCACGATCACGTGGCTGCCGAGATAATCGGGCAGGCGCGCGAGCGCGTCGGCGATGCGCGGGTCGAGACCGTTCATTTGCGCCCCGCCATCAGCGCGCCGAGCCGCTCGGCTCGGCGGCGCGGGGTCTGCATTAGTTCGTGCACGTATGCGTGCTTGGCGTCGGTCATCATCGCGTGCGGCGTATCGATCTCGATGACGCGGCCCTCGTGCATCACCGCGATGCGGTCGGCGAGCAGCAAGGCCTCGGTCATGTCATGGGTGATGAGAATGCTGGTGAGCCCGAGCTGGTCGTGCAGGCGGCGATACTCCTGCGCGAGCGCATCGCGCGTGAGCGGATCGAGCGCGCCGAACGGCTCGTCCATGAGCACCACCGGCGGGTTTGCGGCGATGGCGCGGGCGATGCCGACGCGTTGGCGCTCGCCGCCGGAAAGCTCCGCAGGCAGGCGGTTGCGATAGTCCGCGGGCGCGAGGCGTATGAGCGAAAGCAGTTCATCCACGCGGGCGGCGATTCTCTTTCGCTCCCAGCCCAGGAGCTTCGGCGTGATCCCGACATTCTCCGCGACGGTCAGATGTGGAAACAGGCCGACGCCCTGAAACACGTAGCCGATGCGGCGCCTGAGCTCGATCGCATCGAGCGCGCGCACGTCCCGCCCTTCGAAGCGCACCGTACCCTCGCTCGGATCGGCGAGGCGGTTGACGAGGCGCAGGAGCGTCGTCTTGCCGGAGCCCGACGGACCGACCACGGCGAGAAACTCGCGGCCGGCGACGTCGAGCGAGACGCGGTCGAGCGCGCTCGCGCGCGCGTCGCCGTAGCGCTTGGAAACGGCGTCGAATGCGATCGCTACAGGCGCCTGCGCCATGGCGGGCGCCTAGCACGTGCGGACGCATGCTCCAAGTCGGCTCGACAAGCCATGCCACCGATGCCAAATTCGGCCGACAAAACACAAGCGCTGGTCGAAAAATCGGACGTAGGGAGGATTGAGTGATGCAAAGTGTCGCCATGCGCATCGGGGGCCGCGACGCGGGTTCCGCCGACGGCCGGTTCTACGAGAAGCGCAATCCGTTCAACGGCGAACTGGTGGCGCGCGTGCCCGATGCCGGGCCGCTCGACGCGGCCGCGGCGGTGGGCGCCGCCGCCGCCGCCTTCCGCGAATGGTCGAAGACGCCACCGAGCAAGCGCCGCGCGATCCTCTGGAAGGCCGCCGAACTCTTGGAAGGCCGGGCGCAGGAAATCGCCAAAATCATCACGGCCGAGACCGGCGGCACCTTCGGCTGGGGCATGTTCAACACCTTTTTCGCCGCGAGCATCATGCGTGAAGCGGCCTGCAGCACCACGCAAATCACCGGCGAGGTGATCCCTTCCGATATTCCCGGCAATATCGCGATGGCGATCCGGCAGCCGGTCGGGGTCGTCGCGGCCATCGCGCCGTGGAACGCGCCGATGATTCTGGGCGTGCGCGCGGTGGCGATGCCGCTCGCCTGCGGCAACACTGTCGTGCTCAAGGCTTCCGAGGAATGCCCGCAGACGCACCGCATCATCGGCGAAGTGCTGGAGGCAGCGGGGATTCCGGCGGGCGCGATCAACGTGCTGACCACGTCGCGCGAGGGTGCAGCTGCCACGGTCGACGCATTGATCTCGGATACGCGCGTCAAGCGCATCAACTTCACGGGCTCCACGCACGTCGGCAAGATCATCGCGGAAAAGGCGGCCAAATACTTGAAGCCAGTGCTCTTGGAGCTGGGCGGCAAGGCGCCGCTCGTGGTGCTCGACGACGCCGACCTCGACGAGGCGGCGGCGGCGGCGAATTTCGGCGCTTTCATGCATCAGGGCCAGATCTGCATGTCCACCGAGCGCATCGTGGTGCAGAAGCAGGTCGCAAGTTTCTTCCTCGACAAATTGATCGCACGGACGACGAAGCTGAAAGTGGGCGACCCAACGCTGCCGGAAACCCAGATCGGCCCGATGGTGAGCGAGCGCGCCGCGGCGCGCGTGCTCGATCTCGTCAAGGACGCGACGGGTCGCGGTGCGCGGCTGGTGTGCGGCGGCGAGCGGAGCGGAACGCTGTTCCAGCCCACGATCCTCGACCGGGTGACGCCGGACATGCGCATCTATCGCGAGGAATCGTTCGGGCCGGTGGTTGTGCTGATCGGCGTGAACGACGACGAGGAAGCCATTCGCGCCGCCAACGACACCGACTACGGCCTCGCGGCCGCGGTGTTCAGCAAGAACATCGACCGCGCCTATGCGGTGGCCGAACGGATTGAAAGCGGCATCTGTCACATCAACGGGCCGACGGTGGCCGACGAGCCGCAGATGCCGTTCGGCGGCGTGAAGCAGAGCGGCATTGGCCGCTTTGGCGGCCGCGCCGGGATCGCTGAGTTCACAGAATTGCGCTGGATCACGATTCAGACCGGGCACCGGCACTATCCGATCTGATCGCAGCGGGACAAAGGGTACAGCGGGCGGAATTCCCCGCCCGTTTTCATTAGACGGGTAGCCAGCCGCTAAAATACTTGAACAGGCTCCAGCCCGGCGCGAGCAGCACGAAACCCCAGACAATCGCTGAGGTCACGTTCGCAATCTGGAACAACCATTGCGGCACGCCGAAGATTCCGGCCGCGAGCGGCACGAAGGCGCGCAGCGGCCCTGAGAAGCGTCCGATGAAGACACCCCATGCGCCCCAGTGCTGCATGAAGGCATCGGCGCGTTTCGTGAAATCGGGATAGCGTGACAGCGGCCAAGTATGATGCGCGCGATCCTTGAGGTAAACGCCGACGGCGTACGAAACCCAATCGCCGAGGATTCCGCCGATAACAAGGCCGAACCAGACCGGCCAGAATTCGATGCCGCTGGCGCCGATCAGGCCGCCGATCCCGAGAATAATGAACGTCGCAGGAATGAAGAATGAAATGACGGCCAGGGATTCGCCGAATGCAAGCAGACCTACGATGACCGGCGCCCACGCATGATGCAGCCTGACCCATTCGAGAATCGCCTGCGTGTAAGCGTTCGAATTGATGAACGCGAACATTTCCTGGCTGTAGGCGCTCAAGGACATGACGGGCTCGCGACGCAGATATTAAGCGGGCAGGAGGATAGTATGCGGTCGGAACAAAGGAGCGCCTTTCTCGGACCTATTCGGTATTTGCGCAATGCATTCCTATGTGGGCGGGTTTGCCTTGCGGATCAAGGTCGAGCCGCTAAGCTCGTTGCCTGCGAAAGTCCACGATGAATCTCCTCTCCATTCAATCCCACGTCGCCTATGGCCATGTCGGCAACTCGGCCGCGGTGTTTCCGCTGCAGCGGCTGGGCGTCGAGGTCTGGCCGGTGAACACGGTCCAGTTCTCCAATCACACCGGCTATGGCAAATGGCGCGGCGAGGTGTTCGGCGCGGCGCAAATCCGCGAAGTAATCGAGGGGATTGCCGATCGCGGAGTGCTCAAGACCTGCGACGGGGTGATCTCGGGTTACCTCGGCACGGCTGAGATCGGCGAGGTCGTGCTCGAGGTGGTGGCCAAGGTGAAGGCGGCCAACAAGCGCGCGCTCTACTGCTGCGATCCGGTGATCGGCGATAGTGGCAAGAGCTATGTGCAGGACGGCATCGCCGAGTTCTTCAGCGGACGCGCACTCGCTGCCGCCGACGTACTGACGCCCAACCAGTTCGAGCTGGAGACGCTCTCCGGCATCAAGGTGCGCTCCATGGCTGACGCGGCCAAGGCCTGCGACGTACTGCACGCGAAGGGGCCGAAGACCGTGTTGGTCACCAGCCTCAAGGTCGCCGGCACACCGCGCGACGGGCTCGATATTTTCGCGTCCGGCGATGGCGAGCGCCTGCGCGTGCGGATGCCGAAGCTCGATATCGCGGTGCAGGGCACCGGCGACACAGTCGCCGCGCTTTTCTTTTTCCATCTTCTACGCACCGGAGCGCTGGCGACCGCGCTCGAGGTTGCGGCCTCGTCGATGTTCGGGGTCTTGGAGCGCACCCAAGCGGCGAAAGCGAAAGAAATGCTGCTCATCGAGGCGCAGGAGGAATTCATCTCGCCCTCGCGCAATTTCCGCGCCGAGCCGGTCGAAGCCTGAAGCGGCCGATGGGGGAAATCCGCATCGTGCCGGTCAGGGCGCTCGACCTGCGCTTGGAGTTGCGTGACTGGGCATGGGCCGAGACAAACCGTACCATGACCGACATGCATTTCGAGAAGCAACGCGAGCGTTGGCCCGGCATCTGGAACGGCCGCGTACTTCTACTGCATCGCTTTGCGATCGAGCAGGAAATTTTTCGCGGCGTCTATCTGGAGACCGACTTCGCGAGTTTTCTGCACTGGCGCGACGCGGATTTTCCGGACGCTTCGGTGTTCAATTGTTTCGCCATGGCCGCGCTGCGCGCTGCCGATGGCGCTTTCCTGCTCGGCCGCATGGCCAAGCACACGGCCAATGCGGGAAAAGTCTATTTCCCCTCGGGCACACCCGACCCGCATGATGTCCGCGACGACGGCATCGTGGATCTCGAAGGTAGTGTGAGGCGGGAGTTGCTCGAGGAAACCGGGCTGATTTCGACCGACGCCAAGCCCGGTGGCTGGCACGCCATGCTGGCCGGAGCGCGAATTGCGCTCATGCACGCACTGGAAGCGCCGGAGGACGCCGAGACGCTTGCCGCGCGCGTACGCGTGCACCTGGCGACGACGCCGCGACCGGAACTCGCCGATGTCGTGATCGTGCGCAGCTGCGAGGATCTCACGCCGGCAATGCCGGACTTCGTGCGCGCGTATCTCGAAGCAGTGTTCGCTCAGCGATAGGGCGAAGGAATCTGCAGGCCCTGGGGCGTGGTCTGCGAGGGTAGGATCGTCGGTGACTGGGCAGCCGTCGTGGGCTGCGTGGCCGAGGGAGGCGTAACGACTACCGGTGGAGGTAGCGTCGGCAATTGCGAGGGCGTGAATTGTCCGGCGCGGCAGGCCGCGGCGCTTTCCTCGATCCGGACCCGCGCCGCCTGATAGGCGCTCGGCTCCATGCCGCCGGCGCGATAGCGGTTTTCGACGGCGACGCGCTGACTCTCGACTATCGCTCCGCAATTGGTCTGGGCCGCTGCCGGTACGATCAGGAGCGCGAGAACTGCCAGCGCGCGAAGCAGCTCACCGATAGCCGTAGCGCGCCTTGACCGCGGCGAGATCGGTGAGCGCCGGCCCGACGCGGCCGGAGGCGCAGTACGAGCGGACGCCGAA
The DNA here is from genome assembly GCA_036559465.1 of Xanthobacteraceae bacterium. Lineage (GTDB taxonomy): Bacteria > Pseudomonadota > Alphaproteobacteria > Rhizobiales > Xanthobacteraceae > JAHFPN01. Next base: position 3,145 of record DATBTC010000120.1, on the reverse strand, counting down.
GAGATCGTTGGTGATACGTCGATGCACGTCACGATTCAGGTTTCCCGAGGTCACGTCGGCTTCGATCACATTCACGTAGTCGCCGATCGGTTGGGCGCAAGCGGCCGGGCCTTTGACCGGCTCGACCGCGGCAACCGGGGTCGGCACCGGGGTGCTGGTCGTAATGCAGCCGGCAAGCGTGAGGGTGCAGAACAAGATGGCAAGCAGGTGACGCGGCATCGGTGGCTCCGAACGCGCGGTTTTCGCTTCGACTCGACGGGCCTGCAAATTGAACCGATTTATCGTGACAGGCAAGCATTGCTGTCGCATCGGATGGGAGCCGCTTGCGTCGCCCCCGCGACCTCGGTTAGAAGTCTGTCGCCGCCGGAAACCGAAAATCAAGCTTTCGGGACCAGACTGGCGACCTGAGAAGAGCCGATGACGCCGATGCCGAAGATCTGCAAAGCCCGCGTCAATAGCCCGATCGCTCGCGCGATTGCGGTCTCGGCTCTCATTCTCGGTCTCCTGCTCCTTCGCCGCCCCTGAGGGCCGGCCGGGCGCTTGCGCCTGGGCACTCAGGGGAAAGCGCGAAAGCCAACCCCAGGGCGCTCAAGAAAAAGAGCGCGAGCTTAGGAGAAGGACCAGTCCCATGACCGATAAAACCAACGAGCGCAGCGACAAGAATCGCGTGCTCATCTTCGACACCACCCTGCGCGACGGCGAGCAGTGTCCAGGCGCGTCCATGACCTTCGAGGAGAAGCTCGAGGTCGCTGAGCTTCTGGACGAAATGGGCGTTGATATCATCGAGGCCGGGTTCCCGATCGCCAGCCAAGGCGATTTCGAATCGGTTTCCGAGGTCGCCAAGCGGTCCAAGAAGGCGGTCATTGCCGGCCTTGCGCGCGCGGCGATGAAGGATATCGACCGTTGCGCCGAAGCCGTGCGGCACGCGCAGCGTCCGCGCATCCATACGTTCCTCTCGACCTCGCCGGTCCATATGAAGTGGAAGCTCCAGAAGGAGCCGCACGAGGTCTACGAGATGGTGATCCAGCAGGTCACCCGCGCACGCAATCACGTGGAGGACGTCGAGTGGTCGTCGGAGGACGGCACGCGCACCGAGCACGATTTCCTCTGCCGCTGCGTAGAAGCCGCGATCAAAGCGGGCGCCACCACCATCAACATCCCGGACACCGTCGGCTATTCGACGCCGACCGAGTATGCGGCGCTGATCAGGATGGTGCGCGAGCGGGTGCCGAACTCCGACCAGGCGGTGTTCTCGGTGCATTGCCACGACGATCTCGGCATGGCGGTGGCGAACTCGCTCGCCGGAGCCGATGGTGGTGCGCGGCAGATCGAATGCACCATTAATGGCATCGGCGAGCGGGCGGGCAATGCCTCGCTCGAAGAAATCGTGATGGCGATGCGGGTCCGGAACGACGTGATGCCCTATTGGACCGGCGTCGACGCCACCATGCTGATGCGTGCCTCCAAGTTGGTGTCGGCCGTGACCTCGTTCCCGGTGCAGTACAACAAGGCGATCGTCGGCCGGAACGCGTTCGCGCACGAGTCGGGCATTCACCAGGACGGCATGCTCAAGCACACCCAGACCTACGAGATCATGCGGCCGGAAGATGTCGGCGTGCGCGCGACCTCACTGGTCATGGGCAAGCATTCGGGCCGCCATGCGTTCCGCGAGAAGCTGAAGGAGCTCGGCTACGATCTCGGCGACAACGCGCTGGAAGACGCCTTCAAGCGCTTCAAGGACCTCGCCGACAAGAAGAAGCACGTCTATGACGAGGATATCGTCGCGCTGGTCGACGACGAAATCGCGCAGAAGCACGATCGCATCAAGATCGTGTCGCTGACCGTGATCGCCGGCACGCAGGGACCGCAGTCGGCGACGCTGGTGCTCGACATCGACGGCGTGCACCGCACGACCCAGGCGACCGGCAACGGTCCGGTGGACGCGATCTTCAATGCGATCAAGCAATTGGTGCCGCACACGGCGAAGCTCATGCTCTATCAAGTGCACGCGGTGACCGAGGGCACCGACGCGCAGGCGGAAGTCTCCGTGCGGCTCGAAGAGGGCGGCAAGGAAGTCACTGCGCGCGGCGCCGATCCCGACACGCTGGTCGCCTCGGCCAAAGCCTATATCAACGCGCTCAACAAGCTCGCTGTGAAGCGGCAATCGGTGAATCCGCAGACTGCGGTCGGCTGAGATTTAATGCCGCATGCGTCTATGGACGCATGCGGCGCTCTCCCGTGTTTACGACGAATGTTCGCGCCGCGGTTGACGTTACGTTGCGACATTAATCGTGACTTGATCTGCCCCGATCAGGACGCATTTTAACCTTGTTCGCGCGCGATCCCGTTCGTAAGCGTTGGTTGGCCTTTCGTACAAAGAACCGAGCGGGGAAATTCAAATGAAGAGAGTATTGCTCGCGAGCGCGCTCGTGCTGGCGTCGGTGATAATGTCGCCGGCGTTCGCCGATTCCATCGGTACCGAGGTCGAGAAGGGCGTTCATCTGTCGGAGCGCGCGACCCTCGCCATCAGCCAAGCACAAATTGCGCGGTTCAAGGCGGCGCTGAAGTTGACGCCGGCCCAGGAGCAACTCTGGGCTCCTATCGAAGCGGAACTGCGCCAAATCACCCGCACCGGTCTGCGTAGCGAATCGGAGGGGATCGTTCAGCGGATCCGCAGCCGCTTCCGCACCATCGTTCTCGATGTCCAGGCGCTTAGGCGGCTGGGCGATGTCGCGCGGCCATTGCTCACGAGTCTCGACGACGAGCAGAAGCAAAGGGGCCTGCAGGTCGCCCGCACGATGGGAATGTCGAGCCTGGCTTCGGTCTTCTGATCCGGCCGCTTTGACCCGGCCCCTTGAGGGCCATCCGCCATCATCCTTCGGAAGCTAGATTGACCGCCACGGCCGGCTTCGGTGCGGGGCCGTCGCCGATAACCGGCGTCAGCGTCGATGTCTTGGGGCTCGCAATCTTGCCGTAGCGCCAGATGCCGATGAGCGTCCCGGCGGCGGCAACCACGCCCACTGCCGTCGCCACGTTCGTGTCGGGGTGTAACATAGTCACCAGCGAGACGGCCGCCAGCGCCATCCGCAGCAGAATGTCGCCGCCGAAATTCTTCAGGAACCGCCCGAACATTGCAAACGAGATG
>DATBTC010000119.1:0-26886 GCA_036559465.1 Xanthobacteraceae bacterium | reverse complement strand
CGATCGGACAGCGCAACATCAAGCGGCTGATGGCCTATAGCTCGATCGGCCACGTGGGCTATGCGCTAGTCGGACTCGCGGCCGGCACTTCAACGGGCGTCGCCGGCGTGCTGGTCTATATGGCGATTTATCTGGCCATGACGCTCGGCACCTTCGCCTGCATTCTTGCGATGCGTCGCAACGGCAAGGCAGTCGAGGAGATCGACGAGCTCGCCGGGCTGGCGCGCACGCAGCCGCTGGTGGCGTTTCTGCTCGGCGCGCTGCTGTTTTCGTTGGCGGGCATTCCACCCCTCGCCGGCTTCTTTGCAAAGTTCTACGTCTTCCTTGCCGCGATCGAGGCGCGGCTATTCACGCTCGCCGTGATCGGCGTGATCGCCAGCGTGGTCGGCGCCTATTATTATCTGCGCATCGTGAAACTCATGTACATGGACGAGTCCAAAGCGCCGTTCGAGCCGATGGCGAAGGAATTGCGCGTCGTCCTCGCTATTAGCGGAGTATTCGTGTTGTTCTTCTTCCTCTATCCGGCGCCGCTGGTGGCCGCGGCGCAAGCTGCGGCGCAGTCGCTCTTCTGAGCATGAACGAGTTTCCCACCCGTATCGGTCGCACTCCCGTCGCCGTCTTCGCGACGCTCGGCTCCACGAATGCCGAAGCGCTCACGCGCGCTTCGCAGGGCGAGCGCGGCCCGCTCTGGATCGTGGCGGAACGACAGACCGCGGGCCGCGGCCGGCGCGGCCGCGCCTGGGTGTCGGAACCGGGGAACCTCTATGCGAGCCTGCTCTTGACGGACATCGCGCCGGCGGCTGCGACGCCGGAAATCTGCTTCGTGGCGGCGCTGGCGCTGCACGATGCGGTGCTCGATTGCAGCGCAGGTCTCGCGCCCGCCAGGCTCACGCTCAAGTGGCCGAACGATCTGTTGCTCGACGGCGGGAAGCTTGCCGGAATCCTCGTCGAGGGAAGCACGGGCGCAGACAGAACCGTTTCCGTCATCGGCTTCGGCGTGAATTGCCGCAATCATCCGCAGGACGCGGCTCTGAAGGCGATCGATCTTGGTGCCGCCGGATTTGCGGTCGAGCCGGGGGCACTTCTCGCCGCACTCGATAGCGCGATGATGCGGCGGCTCGCCGAGTGGGATCGCGGGCGGAATTTCGCGGCGATCCGCGCCGCCTGGCTGATGCGCGCGACGGGTCTCGGCGGCGCTATCGAAGTGAAACTCTCCGACCGCACCATCGGCGGCACGTTCGAGGCGATCGACGCCTCGGGTTGCCTGGTGTTGCTGCGATCCGACGGCGTGCGCGAAACCATCCGCGCCGGCGACGTGTTTCCTCTAGCCGCGGGTGGGTGAAGCTTGGCTAAGGAAGCACGCGAATTGCTGTTCGTCCCGCTCGGCGGCGTCGGCGAGATCGGCATGAATCTCGCGCTCTACGGGATCGGCACCGAAAAGGGCGGCAGCTGGCTGTGCGTCGATATGGGCGTCGCGTTCGGCGACGACACCACGCCCGGCATCGATCTCATTATGCCCGACATCCGCTTTCTCGAGCAGGAAAAGCGCAACCTCGTCGGCATCGTGCTTACGCATGGTCACGAGGACCACGTGGGCGCGCTGTTCGACCTGTGGCCGAAGCTCAAGGTGCCGGTCTATGCGACGCCGTTCACCGCCGCGCTGATCGCCAGCAAGCGCGAGCAGGAGGAGGGCGCGCCCCAAATTCCGATCAAGATCGTGCCGAGCGGCGGGCGGGTCACCATCGGCCAGTTCGACGTGGAGTTCGTCCCGGTCGCGCATTCGATTCCGGAGAGCCACGCGCTCGCCATCCGCACGCCGCTCGGGCTCGTGGTGCATTCGGGCGACTGGAAGCTCGACGATACGCCGATCATCGGCCTTCCCACGGACGAGGCGCGGTTCCGCGCGCTGGGCAAAGAAGGCGTGCGGGCACTGGTGTGCGATTCCACCAACGCCGTGCGCGAAGGCCGATCGCCGTCGGAAACCGATGTGGTGAAGTCGCTCACCGAAATCGTGCGCGGTGCCAAAGGCCGGGTCGCGGTCACGACGTTTGCTTCGAACGTGGCGCGCATGCGTGGCGCGGCGCTCGCCGCGGCGGCCGCGAACCGCGAGGTCGTGGTGGTGGGCCGCGCCATGGAGCGTATCGTGAACGTCGCGCGCGAGATAGGGCTCCTGGACGGCGTTCCGCAGATCCGCGGCGCCGATGCCTACGACACGCTGCCGCGCAATCGCGTGCTGGTGCTGTTGACCGGGAGCCAAGGCGAGCCGCGCGCCGCGCTCGCCAGGCTGGCGGAGGACGAGCATCCGGCGATCACGCTCGATGCCGGCGATACGCTGATTTTTTCCTCACGCACCATTCCGGGCAATGAGAAAGCGGTGAACCGCATCGTCAACGCTATGGTGCGCAAGGGCATCGAAGTGATCACAGATCGGAAGAAGCTCGTGCACGTCTCGGGTCATCCGCGGCTCGGCGAACTCGCAGCGATGTACGAATGGCTCAAGCCCGAGGTCGCGATTCCGGTGCACGGCGAAGCGCTGCACCTTTCCGAGCACGCGGCGCTAGCGCGCTCGCTCGGCGTCCCGCAAGTCTTCACCTGCTACAATGGCGACGTGGTGCGGCTCGCGCCCGGCAAGGTCGAGAAGCGCGACGAGGTGCCGTCGGGCCGACTCTATCGCGACGGCAACCTGCTGATCGACGAAGCGTCGAAGACGCTGTCGGAGCGGCGCAAGCTCGCTTTCGCCGGAGTCGTGTCGGTGGCGCTCGCGCTCGGCGGGCGCGGGGAATTGAGCGGCGATCCGATCGTCGAGCTCGCAGGGTTGCCGGAAGCGGTCGGCGGCAAATCCACGGAAGAGATCGTTTTCGAGGCCATCGACGAGGCTATCCGGTCCATGCCCAAGGCGCGCCGGCGCGACCCTGATGCGGTCGAGGAAGCGATCCAGCGCATGGTGCGCGGTAAAATCGGCGCGGCTTGGAGCAAGAAGCCCCTGTGCCACGTCATGGTACTTCAGCTATAAGTAGTTGCAGCTACAAGTAGTATTCCCGCCTTAGAGTTTCCCTCGTCTTCCCGGACATTGTTTTGATGGCGGAACAATCCCACACGCGGAACGAACGGATAGGCGTGCTCGCCGCCGTGCTATCGAGCACGTTCGGCGGCATGGCGGCCGCGGTGACACGCTACGTGATCGACGATGTAGACCCGATCACGCTCGCCGCGTTCCGGTTCGGGATCGGATTCCTGTTTCTGCTGCCGATCGCGCTCCTCATGCGCAGCCGCTGGCCGACAGGGCGTGACTGGATCGGCGTCACGTCTCTCGGACTCTTGTTCTTCGCCTTCTTCTTCGTCGTCTACAATTTCTCGCTGATCCATACAACCGCGGCCCGCGGCACGCTGGCGCTTTCCACTTTACCGCTTATGACGATGGTGGTGGCCGCGCTGCTCGGCACCGAGTCGCTGACCGCACGCAAGACATTGGGCGTGCTGATCGCGATGTCGGGCGTTGCGGCGGCGCTGCTTTCGGGGCTCGCAAACGCCCCAGAGGGCGCATGGCGCGGTGATCTCTTGATGATCGCCGCCACCCTGTGCATGGCGTTCTATACGGTCTGGTCGCAGCCGGTCATCGCGCGATCGAGCCCGCTCGGCTTCATCACCGCGAGCATGGGTATCGGCGCGGCCGCGCTCGTGGTGATCGCTGTCGTCACGGGCGGCTTTGCGACCGCGGCCACGTTCGGCGCGCCGCAATGGGGCGCGATCGGCTATCTCGCTCTGTTCGGCGGTGCTGCCGCTTTTTACCTGTGGGTCTTCGGGCTACAGCACGCCTCGGCGACGCGCGTCGCCAATACGCTTACGATCAACCCCATCGCAGCGGCGCTTTTGGCGACGATCCTGCTCGGCGAGCCGATCGGGCTCAACCTGGTTTTCGGCATCGCTGCGGTGTTCGTAGGAATCTGGATCGCCTCGACCGAGTCGAGCCGGCCGGTTGGACCGGTAAGCTGAGCGAGATTATAAGAGAGCCGGGAGCACCCATGATCGGCCGGCTCAATCACGTTGCCATCGCGGTGAGGGACATCGCCGCCGCATCGGCGCTCTATCGCGACAAGCTCGGCGGCGCCGTGTCGCAGGCGGTACCGCAGCCGGAGCACGGCGTCACCACCGTGTTCATCACGCTGCCGAACACCAAGATCGAGCTCTTGGAGCCACTCGGTGAGAACTCGCCGATCGCGAAATTCCTCGAGCGCAATCCCGACGGCGGTATTCATCACATTTGCTACGAGGTCGATGATATCCGCGCGGCGCGCGACCGCCTGAAGCGCGAGGGCGCGCGCGTGCTCGGCGACGGCGAGCCCAAGATCGGCGCGCACGGCAAGCCGGTGCTGTTCCTGCACCCGAAGGATTTCTGCGGCACGCTGATCGAATTGGAGCAGGCGTGAGTCTCTCGGTCTCGATCGCGGTGTATTTCCTGGTGTGGTGGCTCGTTCTGTTTGCGATCCTGCCGTTCGGCATCCGCTCGCAGCACGAGGAGCCGGGCATGGCGTCCGGCACGGACCCGGGCGCGCCGGTGCGGCCGCGGTTGCTCGCCAAGGCGATCGTGACGACGATTATTTCGAGCGTAATATTCGGCGCGGGCTATTGGGCGTTCGCTTCGGGGCTGTTGCGGCTCGATCAATTCCCGGTGCCGTTCGCCATGCCCAAGGTCTGAAAACGAAAACAGGCGAGCTTTCGGCTCGCCCGTTCCGTCCACTCTGTTCGCTTTCTCTGCACCGGCGCTGCCTTGCGGCGCGGCCGGCCGGAGCGGATGTTCCTCCCGAGACTTGGGTATAGGGCGATACGCAACGCAGCCCACTCCCGTCTCATGACGCTAGTCCGCGCACTTCCATGTGTCATTCTTGCACTGCAGCAATGGGTTCCGGAGTCTTGAGCGGAGTCGCGCAAGCCTCTGTAATTCCTACCCTTGTCAATTGCGGGCGTTCTGGGTTCAGTGCCATGTACAGCGCGGCGGCGGAGCTTTGAGTCGGAATTCCATGCGCCTTTCCCGTTATTTCCTGCCGATCCTGCGGGAGACCCCCAAGGAAGCGGAGATCGTCTCGCACCGGCTGATGCTGCGTGCGGGGCTGGTCCGTCAGGAAGCGGCCGGCATCTATGCGTGGCTCCCCTTCGGCCAGCGCGTGCTCGCCAAGGTCTGCCAAATCGTGCGCGAGGAGCAGGACCGCTCGGGCGCCATCGAAATGCTGATGCCTACGATCCAGCCCGCCGACCTGTGGCGGGAGAGCGGGCGCTACGACGACTACGGCAAGGAAATGCTCCGGATCGAGGACCGGCACGAGCGCGGCATGCTCTACGGGCCCACCAACGAGGAGATGATCACCGAAATCTTCCGCGCCTCGGTGAAATCCTACAAGCAGCTCCCGCTCAATCTCTATCACATCCAGTGGAAATTCCGCGACGAGGTGCGGCCGCGCTTTGGCGTCTATCGCGCGCGCGAATTCCTGATGAAGGATGCTTACAGTTTCGATCTCGACGCCGAAGGCGCGCGGCATTCCTATAACAAGATGTTCGTCGCGTATCTGCGCACGTTCGCGCGGCTCGGGTTGAAATCGATCCCGATGGTGGCGGACACCGGGCCGATCGGCGGGAATCTGTCGCACGAGTTCATCATCTTGGCGGAGACCGGCGAAAGCGAGGTGTTCTGTCACCGCGACTATCTCGGTTACGAGGTGCCCGACGAGAAAGTGAACTTCGAGGACCGGGCAGGGCTCGCCACGCTCGTCGACAAGTGGACCGCGCTTTATGCCGCGACCTCGGAGAAGCACGACGCGGCCGCGTTCGGGAAAATCCCGGGCGACAAGCAGGTTTCGGCGCGTGGCATCGAGGTCGGCCACATCTTCTATTTCGGCACCAAGTATTCGGAGCCGATGAAGGCGACCGTGCAGGGCCCGGATGGCGCCAAGCATGCGGTGCACATGGGTTCCTACGGCATCGGGCCTTCGCGGCTGGTGGCCGCCATCATCGAGGCCAGCCACGATGAGAACGGCATCGTGTGGCCCGAGCCGATCGCGCCGTTCCGGGTGGGGCTTTTGAACCTGAAACAAGGGGATAAGGCCACGGATGCGGCCTGCGAAGCGCTTTATCGTGATCTTGAAGCGGCCGGAATCGACGTACTGTATGACGACTCGGATGAGCGGTCGGGGGCGAAATTCGCCACCATGGATCTGATCGGATTGCCCTGGCAGTTGATCGTCGGGCCGAAGGGGTTGGCCGAAGGCAAGGTGGAGATCAAGCGGCGCGCGGGGGGCGCGCGCGAGCAGGTTGCGCTCTCTGAGGCGGTGTCCCGCCTCAAGGGCTGAAAGGAATCCCGCTATGGCCGTAAAAACCGGAACCGCCCCCTTTTCCGCGTTCGAATGGATGTTGTCGCTGCGCTATCTGCGCGCGCGGCGAAAGGAAGGCTTCATCTCGGTCATTGCCGGGTTCTCGTTCCTCGGCATCATGCTCGGTGTCGCCACCCTGATCATCGTGATGGCGGTGATGAACGGATTCCGCCAAGAGCTGCTGTCCAAGATCCTCGGCCTCAACGGCCACATGCTTATTCAACCGATCGAGCAGCCGCTGACCGATTTCGCCAAGGTCGCCGAGCGCATCTCGAGCGTGCGCGGTGTGGTGCTCGCCGTTCCGCTGGTGGAAGGCCAGGCGCTCGCGTCCTCGCCGTTTCATGCCGGCGGCGTGCTGGTGCGCGGCTATCGGGAAATGGATTTGAAGCGCCTGCCGGGTATCGGGCCGAACATCCGCACCGGTTCGCTCGAGGGCTTCGACGGCGGGCAGGGCGTGGTGATCGGGAAGCGGCTTGCCGACTCGCTCTCGGTGCGGGCCGGCGATCAGGTGACGCTGGTGGCGCCGCGCGGCGCGGTCACGCCGATGGGCACCACGCCGCGGATCAAGACCTACAAGGTCGCGGCCATCTTCGAGGTCGGCATGTCGGAATACGACGCGACCTTCGTGTTCATGCCGCTGGTCGAGGCGCAGGCCTATTTCAACCGGCCCAACGATGTCAGCGCCATCGAGGTCTATATCGAAAATCCCGACGCGATCGTCCAGTTCCGAAGGCTCGTGGCCGACGCGGCCGAGCGGTCGGTGTTCATCGTCGACTGGCGACAGCGCAACGCCACGTTCTTCAATGCGCTGCAGGTCGAGCGCAACGTGATGTTCCTGATCCTGACCTTGATCGTGCTGGTGGCCGCGCTCAACATCGTCTCGGGCTTGATCATGCTGGTCAAGGACAAGGGCCAGGACATCGCCATCCTGCGCACCATGGGCGCGACCAAATGGTCGGTGATGCGCGTGTTCTTCGTCACCGGGGCGAGCATCGGGGTGGTCGGCACGATCGTCGGTTTCGTGCTCGGGCTCGTGGTTTGCCTCAATATCGAAGCGATCCGGCGCGGCATCTCGTGGCTTTTGTCCACCGAGCTGTTTTCGCCGGAGCTCTATTACCTGAGCCGGCTCCCGGCCGCGATGGACACGACCGAAACGACGTCGGTGGTGCTGATGGCGCTGGTGCTGTCGTTCGCCGCCACCGCTTATCCCGCCTGGCGGGCGGCGCGCCTCGACCCGGTCGAGGCGCTTCGCTACGAGTGAACGCATGGCTGAGGAATCGCCCGCCCTTCATCTCGAGGCCATAGAGCGGCGCTATCGCCAGGGCGACGAAACGCTCGTCATCCTCTCGGGGGTGACGCTCTCGGTATGGCCGGGCGAGTCAGTGGCGCTGATCGCGCCCTCAGGCGCCGGAAAATCCACGCTACTGCACATCGCCGGACTGCTGGAGGAGCCGAACGCGGGCGAGGTGTGGATCGGTGAGCAGGAGACGACGCGGCTCGGCGATGCCGAGCGCACCGCCATTCGCCGCGCCGATATCGGGTTCGTCTATCAGGCGCATCATCTGTTGCCCGAGTTCTCCGCGATCGAGAACGTCATGCTGCCGCAGATGATCTATGGGCTCGACAAGCGCGAGGCCCGCACGCGCTCCATGGAGCTGCTCGATTTCCTCGGGCTCGGAAAACGGCTCGATCACCGGCCGGCGGAGCTGTCGGGGGGCGAGCAGCAGCGGGTCGCGCTGGCGCGCGCGGTCGCCAACGCGCCGCGCATCCTGTTGGCCGACGAGCCGACCGGGAACCTCGATCCGCATACGGCGGAACACGTGTTCGGCACGCTGGAAAAGCTCGTGCGCGCCTCCGGGCTCGCTGCCGTGATCGCGACCCATAACCTCGATCTTGCCGACCGCATGACCCGGCGCGTCACGATCCGCGAAGGCAAGCTGGAAGAGTTGATCTGACCGCTCTTCACAGGCTGCGCCGTTCTAATGCAGCGGCGCTGGACGGCATCGGCCTCTAGCGCCCACCATATGGACTGAGAGAATCGGAGACCGCCTTGGCCGATCCCGGCTTCGTCCATCTGCACGTCCATTCGGCCTATTCGCTGTTGGAGGGCGCGCTGCCGATCGCGCGGCTCGCAGAGCTGGCGGTGACCGACCGGCAGCCGGCACTGGCGCTTACCGACACCGGTAACCTATTCGGGGCATTGGAGTTTTCGGAAAAGCTGGCCGAGGCCGGCATCCAGCCGATCATCGGCTGCGCGCTGGCGGTCGTGTTCGGCGATGAGCCGGCGGGCACCAACGGCGCACGCGTGTTGCGCCTGCCGCGCATTGTGCTGCTCGCTACCAACGAAGACGGCTACCGCAACCTGATGGCACTTGTGTCGAAGAGTTTCCTCGAGGTCGAACCTGAAACGGCGCCGCATGTTACGGCCGACTGGCTGGCGGCGCACGCGGACGGCCTGATCGCGCTCACCGGCGGGCCGGACGGTCCGATCGACGGAATGATCGCTGCGGAGAAGCCGGAGCTCGCGCGCGCGCGGCTCGGCAAGCTCGAGGCGATATTCGAGCGCCGTCTCTATGTTGAAATCCAGCGCCACGGGCTTGAGAGCGAGCGGGCCGTGGAGCCCGCGCTACTCGAGCTTGCCGACGAGGCCGGTCTTCCGATCGTTGCGACCAACGAGCCGTTTTTTGCGACCCGCGAGGACTACGAGGCGCACGACGCGCTGATGTGCATCGCCGAGGGCCGGCTGGTGGCCGAGACCGACCGGCGACAGCTCTCGCCCGAGCACCGCTTCAAGACGCGGCTCGAAATGGCGGAGCTGTTCGCGGACCTGCCCGAGGCGATCGAGGCCAGCATTGAGGTCGCCAAGCGCTGCGCATTCCGGCCGAAGACGCGAAATCCGATCCTGCCGCGCTTCACGGTTGGCGATAAGGCCGCTGACGAAGGCAAGGAGCTGAAGAAGCGCGCGGAGGCGGGGCTCGCCGCGCGGATCCAATCGCACGGTTTCGCGCCCGGCCTCGCCGAGCAGGAATACCGCGACCGGCTCGCCTTCGAGCTCGAGGTCATCGCCGGCATGAAATACGCCGGCTACTTCCTGATCGTCGCCGATTTCATCGTGTGGGCGAAAAATCGCGGCATCCCGGTCGGGCCGGGGCGCGGCTCGGGTGCCGGATCGTTGGTGGCCTATGCGCTGACCATCACCGATCTCGATCCCTTGCGCTTCGGGCTGCTGTTCGAGCGGTTCCTGAACCCGGAGCGCGTGTCGATGCCGGACTTCGACATCGACTTCTGCCAGGATCGGCGCGACGAAGTGATTCGCTACGTGCAGGAGCGCTACGGGCGCGACCAGGTCGCGCAGATCATCACATTCGGCACGCTGCAAGCGCGGGCCGTGCTGCGCGACGTCGGGCGCGTGCTGGAAATGCCCTACGGGCAGGTCGACAAGCTCACCAAGCTGGTGCCGTACAATCCGGCCGCACCCGTGATGCTCGCGAAAGCCATCGAGGGCGAGCCACGGCTGCAGGAAGCGGCCGCCGCGGACGAGCGCGTGGCGCGGCTGTTCGATATTTCGCTCAAGCTCGAGGGGCTCTACCGCCACGCCTCGACGCACGCAGCCGGCATCGTGATCGGCGACCGGCCGCTCGTTGAGCTGACGCCGCTCTACCGCGATCCAAAATCCGACATGCCGGTGACCCAGTTCAACATGAAATGGGTCGAGGCCGCGGGGCTGGTTAAGTTCGATTTCCTAGGGCTCAAGACGCTGACCGTGCTGGAGACGGCGAAGCGCCTGCTCGCCGAGCGTGGAGTTACGATCGACATCAACGCGTTGCCGCTCGACGACAAGAAAACCTACGATCTGCTGGCACGCGGCGAGACCGCCGGGGTGTTCCAGATCGAAGGTCAGGGCATGCGCCGGGCGCTGGTGGAAATGCGGCCGGACCGCTTTGATGACATCATCGCGCTGGTGGCGCTCTACCGGCCGGGCCCGATGGCCAATATTCCGACCTATAACGCGCGCAAGCACGGTCAGGAAAAGCCCGACTACATCCATCCCAAGATCGAGGCGGTGCTGAAGGAGACCTTCGGCGTCATCATCTATCAGGAACAGGTGATGCAAATCGCGCAGATCCTCGCCGGCTATTCGCTCGGCGAGGCGGACCTGCTACGGCGCGCCATGGGTAAGAAGATCCGCAAAGAAATGGCCGCTCAGCGCAGCCGCTTCGTCTCCGGCGCGGTCGAGCGCGGGGTCGAGCGCGACCATGCCGATGCGATCTTCGATCTGTTGCAGCGCTTCGCCGATTACGGTTTCAACAAAAGCCACGCGGCGGCCTATGCGCTGGTCGCCTATCAAACCGGATATCTCAAGGCGAACTATCCGGTCGAGTTTCTTGCCGCGTCGATGACGCTCGATATTTCCAACACCGACAAACTCGCCGAGTTCCGCCGCGAGGCGGAGCGGCTGAAAATCAAGGTGGTGCCGCCGTCGGCTAACCGCTCGGGCCGCGAGTTCGCGGCGGTCGACGGCGCCATCGTCTATGCGTTGGCCGCGCTCAAGGGCGTCGGCGCGCACGCGGTCGATGCGATTGTGACGGCGCGAAGCGAGCGGCCGTTTGCCGACTTGGCCGACTTCGCGGCGCGTATCGATTCCCGTGCGGTGAACAAGCGCACGCTGGAAAGTCTCGCCGCTTCCGGTGCGTTCGACGAACTCGAGCCCAACCGCGCACGGGCCTTCGCCGCGGTCGAGTCCATGATGGGACTCGCGCAGCGCGCGGGCTCCGACGCGGCCACGGGGCAAAATGAATTATTCGGCGGCGGCAGTGCCAAGGCCGCCTTGCGGATTCCCGAGCTCGAGCCGTGGCTTCCCGCTGAGCGGCTGAAGCGCGAATACGAGGCGGTCGGCTATTTCCTCTCGGGCCATCCACTCGACGACTACGCGACGGCGCTCAAGCGGCTGCAGGTGCAGCCCTGGATCGAGTTCGCGAAGTCAGTGCGCAACGGCGTCAGCGCGGGCCGGCTCGCCGCCAGCGTAGTTTCGCGCGTCGAGCGACGCACCAAAACCGGGAACAAGATCGGCATCCTCGGCTTCTCCGATCCGACCGGGCATTTCGAGGCGGTGATCTTCCAGGAAGGACTCGCGCAATTTCGCGACATTCTGGAGCCGGGCGCCGCGGTGCTGCTGCAGGTCGGGGCCGAGCTGCAGGGCGAGGACGTGCGCGTGCGCGTCCATAACGTCGAAGCGCTCGATAGCGTCGCCGCGCGGAACCAGCGCGGCCTGCGGGTGATTTTGAATTCCTCCGAGCCGATCGAACTTCTCGCCAAGCGCCTGAACGGCGGCAACGGCAAGGGCGAGGGGGCCGGCGAGGTCAGCGTCGTGGTGCAGCTCGCAGAAGGGTCCGCGGTCGAGATCAAGTTGCCTGGCCGCTACGCCATCTCACCACAGGTGGCGGGCGCCGTGCGCGCACTCGCCGGTGTCGCGCGGGTCGAGGAAATCTGACTCTTTCCAAAGGCTTGTACTGCTTGTGTTTTTGGCCGCGCACCCCTATAAGCGCGCCATCTCGCACGCGGACTCGCTTGCCTGGAGACAGGCCGGCATCCGGTGCTGGGCAAACGCCTGGCTCGGTCCGCGGAGGCTAACCGGAGAAGGAACATGGCGCTGCCCGACTTCAGCATGCGCCAGCTTTTGGAAGCTGGCGTTCATTTCGGTCATCAATCGCATCGTTGGAATCCGAAGATGGCTCCGTTCATCTTCGGCACCCGCAACAACATCCACATCATCGATCTCGCCCAGACCGTGCCGCTGTTGGCACGCGCGCTGCAGGCGATCGCCGATACGGTCGCCAAGGGCGGCCGCATTCTGTTTGTCGGCACCAAGCGGCAAGCCTCGGAAGGCATCGCCGACGCGGCCAAGCGCAGCGCGCAGTACTATGTCAATTCGCGCTGGCTCGGCGGCACGCTGACCAACTGGAAGACGATCTCGAACTCGATCGCGCGCCTGAAGAAGATCGAGGAAATGATCGGAACCGACGCCGGCGCCGCTTACACCAAGAAAGAGCGGCTCACGATGGCGCGCGAAAAGGCAAAGCTCGAGCGCTCGCTCGGCGGCATCCGCGACATGGGCGGAGTTCCGGACCTGTTATTCGTGATCGACACCAACAAGGAAGAAATCGCGATCAAGGAGGCCAAGCGCCTCAATATTCCGGTCGCGGCCATCGTAGATACCAACTCGAATCCCGACGGCATCACCTTCGCGATCCCGGGCAACGACGACGCCGGGCGCGCGATCGCGCTCTATTGCGATCTGGTCGCTAAAGCTGCGATCGACGGCATCTCGCGCGCCCAGGGCGAGGCGGGCGTCGATCTAGGTGCTGCCGAGAAGCCGCCGGTCGAGTCGATTGTCGAGGCGCCGAAGGCCGAGTGGGAGAAGTTCGAGCCGCTGCCCGGCCCGCATGGCCCGCCCGACGATCTCAAGAAGCTGCACGGCATCAGCCCCGATATCGAGAAGCAGCTCAACGAGATCGGCATGTTCCACTTCTCGCAGGTCGCCTCGCTCGGCAAGAAGGACGCGGCCAAGATCGGCGACATCATCGGCCTGCCGGCGCGCATGGAAGGCTGGATCAAGGCGGCAAAGAAGCTCGCCGCCGAGACCGAGTGAACCATGGCTGAGATTACCGCGAACCTCGTCAAGGAGCTGCGCGAGCTTACCGGCGTCGGCATGATGGATTGCAAGACGGCGCTCAACGAGACCAAGGGCGACATCCAGGCCGCGGTCGACTGGCTGCGCAAGAAGGGCCTCTCGAAGGCAGCGAAGAAAGCCGGCCGTATCGCGGCCGAGGGTCTGATCGGCGCCGTCGTCGAAGGCGGTAAAGGCGTGCTGGTCGAGGTGAATTCGGAGACCGACTTCGTCGCGCGCAACGAGGAGTTCCAGGGTCTGGTGAAGATGATTGCGCAGGTCGCTTCCCGGGTCGGGACCGACGTAGAAAAAATCAAGGCGGCGAAAGTCGGAAGCATGTCCGTCGCCGAAGCGCTGACGGCGGCGATCGCCAAGATCGGCGAGAACATGACGCTGCGCCGCGCCGCCGTCCTCGAAGTGAAGGAAGGCGTGGTCGGTCTATATATGCACAATTCGGTGGCCGAGGGGCTCGGCAAGATCGGCACGCTGGTGGCGCTGGAGTCCAAGGGCAACAAGGAAGAGCTGGTAGAGCTCGCGCGCAAGATCGCCATGCATGTGGCGGCGGCGAGCCCGCTGGCGGTCGACGCCAAGGGCATCGATCCCGCGGTCGTCAACCGCGAGCGCGGCGTGCTCGCCGACAAGGCCAAGGCCACCGGCAAGCCCGACAACGTGGTCGAGAAGATCGTCGAGAGCGGGCTGAAGACCTTCTACAAGGAGGTTTGCCTCGCCGATCAGGCCTATATCCACGACCCTGCGAAATCGGTCGCCCAGGCGGTCAAGGAATCCGAGGGCAAGATCGGCGCTCCGGTCGCCATCAAGGGCTTTGTGCGCTACGCTCTGGGCGAAGGAATCGAGAAGCAGGAGCAGGATTTCGCCGCCGAGGTGGCTGCGGCCGCGAAGCCCAACTAGCTCCCGGAAACGAGGCCATGGGCAAGCCCCGCTATCGCCGCGTCCTCGTCAAGGTTTCGGGCGAGGCGTTGATGGGCGAGGAGCCGTTCGGGCTCCACGCACCGACGCTCGCCCGCATCGCCGCCGATTTCGTAAAAACGATAAAGCTCGGCGTGCAGATCGCCGTCGTGGTCGGCGGCGGTAATTTCCTGCGCGGGGCCAATTTCACCGGCACCGGCATCGATCGCGCCACCGCCGACCAGATGGGTATGCTTGCGACCGTGATGAACGCGCTCGCGCTCGAAGCAGCGATCGAGAAAGCCGGGGCGCCCGCGCGTACGCTCTCGGCGATCCGCATGGCTAGCGTGTGCGAGCCCTATTCGCGCCAGCGCGCGCTCAAGCATCTCTCCGCCGGCCGCATCGTCGTGCTCGCCGGTGGAACCGGAAATCCCTATTTCACCACCGACACCGGCGCCACGCTGCGCGCGGCCGAGCTGCGCTGTGAGGCGGTGTTCAAGGCTACCGGTGTCGACGGCGTCTACGACGCCGACCCCAAGCGCTATCCGAAGGCCAAGCGCTTCGAAAAGCTGAGCCACGACGAGGCCTTAGCGCGGGATCTCAAGGTCATGGACGCTTCCGCCTTCGCGCTTGCCCGCGAGGCCGGCTTGCCTATCATCGTATTCTCGATCCGCGAAAAGGGCGCTATTTCCGCCGCGATACGCGGAGAGGGAAAGGCGACGACGGTCGCGCCATAAGCGGACAAGTTTTGGGCGCACCGCGCTTTCGCGATCCGATCCCGTTCTCGACGAGGTGAATCATGGCAGCAGGAACCTTCGACCTCGCCGATATCAAGCGCCGCATGCAGGGCGCGGTCGGCGTGCTGAAGACGGAACTCGGCGGGCTTCGCACCGGGCGAGCTTCCGCGCACCTGCTCGATCCGGTCGTAGTCGAGGCCTACGGACAGAAGATGCCGCTCAATCAGGTCGCCAGCGTCAGCGTGCCGGAGGCGCGCATGATCTCGATTCAGGTTTGGGATCATTCGAACGTGAAGGCGGTGGACAAGGCGATCCGCGACGCCAATCTCGGCCTCAGTCCGCAGACCGAGGGCGAGGTGATCCGGCTGCGCATTCCGGAGCTCAACCAGGAACGCCGCCAGGAGCTCGTAAAGCTTGCGCACAAGTACGCGGAGACCGCCCGCATCGCCGCGCGCCACGTGCGCCGTGACGGGATCGACAATCTGAAGAAGCTGCAGAAGGACGGTCACGTCAGCGAGGACGACATCAAGCGCCACGAAATCGAAGTGCAGAAGACGACCGACGCGACGATCCATGAGATCGACCAGACGCTCGGGCAGAAGGAAAAGGAAATCATGTCCGTCTGAGCAACGACGGACCAACCCCATGACCGATCACGACGCTCCACGGCCGGAAGAAGATTCGGCCGGCGCCCCGTTGCATGTCGCCGTTATCATGGACGGCAACGGGCGCTGGGCCGCCGCGCGCGGCTTGCCGCGGCGTGAGGGCCACCGGCGCGGCGTCGAGGCACTGCGCCAGGCGGTGCGGGCAGCGGGCGATCTCGGCATCAAGGTCTTCACCATCTACAGCTTCAGCGCCGAAAACTGGTCGCGGCCGCCAGACGAAATCAGCGACCTGATGGGCCTGCTGAAGCGCTTCGTGCGCAACGATCTGGCCGAGTTGCACGGTAACGGCGTGCGCGTGCGCGTGATCGGCGACCGCGCCGGTCTTGATGCGGAAATTCTGTCGTTGCTCGCGGAGGCGGAGAACCTCACGCGTGAGAACGAGAAATTCACGCTGGTGGTCGCCTTCAATTACGGCAGCCGGCAGGAGATCGCGCGTGCCGCCGCGCGCATCGCCGAGGAGGCGAGGGCGGGTCGCCTCGACCCGGCCGACGTCGATATGGCCATGTTCGAGCGCCATCTCGACACCGCGGGGCTGCCCGATCCGGATCTGGTGATCCGGACCAGCGGCGAGCTGCGCATTTCGAATTTTCTGCTGTGGCAGTCGGCCTATGCGGAGTTCGTGTTTCTCCCGATCCACTGGCCGGAATTCGACCGTGCCGCGCTGGAGAAGGCGATCGAAGAATTTCGCCGCCGCGAACGCCGCTTCGGCGGCCTCAAAGCCAGCGCGGGATCGTGAGCGCGGCCGTGGCGGAGCGCGCCATCGCTGCGCACGGCAAACGGATCGTCTCCGCCGTCATTCTCGGATTGCTGGCGCTGGGCGTCGCCATTCTAGGCGGGCCGCTGTTCCTGCTGTTCTGGGTCGCTGCAAGCGGTGGAATTCTCTGGGAATGGAACGCGCTGGTCGGAGCCGCGCCGCGTAATGCCGCGCTCGCGCTCGGCGGCGCCGGACTCACGGGCGCGGCGGTCTCTTTCGGCTTCGATGCGCCCGGGGTCGCGCTCATTTGGGTTATCGCCGGCGCCGTCGCGGCTGCGATCTTCGCGCGACCGTTGATCTGGGCCGCGAGCGGCGTGCTCTACGCGGCGGCGTTGCTGGTCCCCGTGATAATCCTGCGCGGCGACGCGCGGCTTGGGCTACTCGCGGTCCTGTTCCTGTTTGCGACGGTGTGGGCCACGGACGTGGCCGCACTCTACGCCGGGCGATATTTCGGCGGACCGAAACTTGCGCCGAAGATCAGCCCGGCCAAGACCTGGTCCGGCGCGCTCGGAGGAACGGTCGCGGGTATCGCCGGCGGCATCGCGCTGCTTGCGGTGATGCGGTTCGAATTCGGTGCGGTTCATTTTCTCGTCGCGTTCGCGGTGTCGGTCGTGGCCCAGCTCGGAGATCTGTTCGAGTCCTGGGTCAAGCGGCAGTTCAGCGTGAAGGATGCCGGCGGGCTCATTCCCGGCCACGGCGGCATCATGGACCGGCTCGACGGGTTCATCGCCGCGGCGCTCGCCGCCGCGAGCTTCGGAATTCTGCGCGCCGGCGTGGCCGCGCCGGCGCAAGGCTTGATGCAATGGTGACCCGCGTCACGATCCTCGGCGCCACGGGTTCGATCGGCGCGAGCACGCTCGATCTGCTGCGTCGTGATCGTACGCGTTACGAAGTGGCAGCGCTTACCGCCAAGCGCGACGCACAGAAGCTCGCGGTGCTGGCGAGCGAGTTTGGCGCCAAGCTCGCGGTAGTTGCCGACGCGGCTGCTTACAAGGAATTGAAGGACGCGCTTGCGGGCACCAAGATCGAGGTCGCGGCCGGGCGCGAGGGGTTGCTCGCCGCGGCGAACCTGTCCGCGGACGTGGTGATTGCCGCGATCACGGGCGCGGCGGGGTTGGAGCCGACCATGGCGGCGCTGTCACTCGGCCGGCGCATCGCGCTTGCCAACAAGGAGTGCCTGGTCTCTGCCGGCAAGCTGTTTATGGCCACGGCGCAGATACGCGGCGCCGAAGTGCTGCCGCTGGACTCCGAGCACAATGCGGTGCTGCAGGCGCTGGCCGCCGGTCCGCGCGACGCGGTGGAAATGGTCACGCTCACGGCCTCGGGCGGGCCATTCCGGACCTACGCCATGGAGCGTCTCGCGCGGGTGACGCCGGAGGAGGCGCTGCGCCATCCGACTTGGTCCATGGGCGCGAAAATCACCATCGATTCCGCGACGCTGATGAACAAGGGCCTGGAGTTGATCGAGGCGCGTCATCTGTTCGGCCTAGCCCCGGAGCGGCTCGATATTCTGATCCACCCGCAGTCGATCGTGCATGCGCTGGTAGCGTTCCGCGACGGCTCGGTGGTGGCGGGCCTGTCGGTTCCGGACATGCGGGTGCCGATCGGGGTCGCGCTATCCTGGCCCAAGCGCCTCGCGTGGGACGCGCCGCGGCTGGAGCTCGCTAAACTCGGCTCGCTGTCCTTCGAGGCGCCCGATCCGCGGCGGTTCCCGGCGCTCAGAATCGCTCGAGCTGCGATGGCGGCCGGAGGGGCCGCGCCCACCATTCTGAACGCGGCCAACGAGGTGGCGGTCGAGGCCTTCCTGGCCGGCCGGATCGGCTTCCCGGGCATCCCCGCTTTGGTCGAAACCGTTATGGCGCAAGCGGAATCGGACAATCTACGGGAGCCGGCCTCGGTTGAAGAAGCCCTTGCCGTTGACCATATTGGCAGAGATCGGGCCCGGACCCTCTTGCCCCAATTCGCCGCAAAGGCTTCTTAGAGACTCGTTAGGCATACCCGGCGGCGGAAAAGGGGCCATTCATGGATTTCGTTTCGGGTCTCGGCACGGGGAGCGCTTGGCTCCTCGGCTATGTGATCCCGTTCCTGTTCGTGCTGACGGTCGTGGTGTTTTTCCACGAGCTCGGCCATTTCTGGGTCGCGCGCCGCTGCGGCGTGAAAATCGACGCGTTCTCGGTGGGCTTCGGGCCAGAACTCTTGGGCTGGACCGACCGGCAAGGCACCCGCTGGCGCCTGGCGGCGATTCCGCTCGGCGGCTATGTGCGCTTCCACGGCGACGACAGCGCGGCGAGCACGCCCGATCTCAAGGCGCTCGACAAAATGAGCGCGGAGGAAAAAAGCGTTTCCTTCTATCACAAGCCGGTCGGGCAACGGGCGGCGGTCGTCGTCGCCGGACCGATCGCCAATTTCATCCTCGCGATCGTGATTTTCGCCTCCATGTTCGCGCTATTCGGCAAGCAGATAACGCCGCCGCGCGTCGATGCAGTGCAGGCCGGCAGCGCGGCGGAAATCGCGGGCTTCAAGACCGGTGATCTGGTGCTGACGATCGACGGCAAAGCGGTCGAGAGCTTCGGCGATATGCAGCGCATCGTCGGCGCCAGCCCCGGACAGGCGCTCAAAGTCGTGGTCGAGCGCGGGGCCGTGCAGGTCGCGCTCACTGCCACCCCGCAATTGCGGGAAATGAAGGACAATTTCGGCAACGTGATGCGCATCGGCGTGCTCGGCATCTCGCGCTCGCCGAACGCCTCCGAGGTCGTGACCCAGCGCTATGGTCCGCTTGAGGCCGTGCAGATGGGGTTCGCCGAGACTTGGTTCGTCGTGGAACGGACGATGACCTACATCGGCCGGATGATCGTTGGCCGCGAATCGGCGGATCAATTGGGCGGGCCGATCCGTATCGCGCAGGTATCGGGGCAGGTGGCGAGCATCGGTTTCGTGGCGCTGCTGCATCTCACCGCGGTGCTGTCGATCAGCATCGGGCTGCTGAATCTGTTCCCGGTTCCGCTGCTCGATGGGGGACACCTGATGTTCTATGCGATCGAGGCCCTGCGCGGACGGCCGCTCAGCGACCGGGCGCAGGAATACGGCTTCCGAATCGGGCTCGCGCTCGTTGTAATGCTGATGATCGTCGCAACCTGGAACGATCTTTTGCATTTAATGTCGCTCTAGGTCCCGATAAAGCCTTGTTGTTCCCCCAGATTCCGCCCGTGGCCGTGAAGCAACGCGGGCACGAAATGCGCTTGGGGGCAGGCGGGGGGCGGTTTGCAAGGCCATGGAAAGACTGTACAAACGCTCAGTAGCGAGAGAATCCGCGCATTTCCGGTGTGCGGTAACGGCCAAATCTACTCAGGCTCCACGCTAGGTCTTGCGGCATATGATGGTTCTGTTCGGCGTTAGGGGGAGGCGTGCGGCGCTTTGTGCCGCAATGCTTGCCGGGCTTATGTGGCTGGCCGCAGGGCTGGCCGCGCCCGATATCGCCAGCGCCCAAGGCGCTGCCTCCATCCAGGTGCAGGGCAACAAGCGCGTCGATGCCGACACGATTCGGGGCTATTTCAATCTCAAGCCGGGCGAACGCCTGGACGCGGCCAAGATCGACGACGGTCTGAAGGCACTCTACGCCACCGGGATGTTCGAGGACGTTCGCATCAGCCAGGCAGGCGGGCGGGTGATCGTCACCGTGGCGGAGAACCCGGTCATCAATCGGGTCGCGTTCGAGGGCAACCGCCGGGTCAAAGACGACCAGCTGGTCGCCGAGGTTCAATCGAAGCCGCGCAGTCCCTTGTCGCGGCCGATGGTGCAGGCCGACGTCCAGCGCATCATCGAGATTTATCGCCGCAGCGGCCGCTTCGACGTGCGCGTCGAGCCAAAAATCATCGACCGCCCTAATAGCCGCGTCGATCTCGTCTTCGAGATCAAGGAAGGCGACAAAACGACGGTGCGCCGGATCGTCTTCGTCGGCAACAAGGCGTTCTCCGACTGGAAGCTCAAGGACGTCATCACCACCGGGCAGACGAACTGGCTGAGCTTCCTCAAGAACAACGACGTCTATGACCCGGACCGGGTGAACGCGGACCAGGAGCTGCTGCGCCGCTTCTATCTCAAGAACGGCTACGCCGACTTCCGCATCATCTCGGCCAATGTGGTGAACGAGCCGGGTGCTGCCGGCTTCGTGCTCACCCTGACGTTCGAGGAGGGCGACCAATACCGCTTCGGCACGATCGACGTGCTGTCCAACGTGCGCGCCGTGGATGCCGCGACGCTTCGCCGTCTCGCGCGCGGTTCGCCCGGCGCGGTCTATAACGCGGAGCTGGTCGAGAAATCGATGGAGGAAATTTCCATCGAGCTGGCGAAACGCGGCTATGCGTTCGCGCAGGTGCGCCCGCGCGGCGACCGGGACTTCGCCAACCGGCGGATCAACGTTCTGTACACGGTCGAAGAGGGGCCGCGCGTTTATGTCGAGCGCATCAATATCCGCGGCAACACGCGTACCCGCGACTATGTGGTCCGCCGCGAGATCGATCTGTACGAGGGCGACGCCTATAACCGCGCCTTCATCGACCGCGCCGAGCGGCGGCTGAAGAATCTTGGCTACTTCAAGAACGTCAAGATCTCGAACGAGCCCGGCTCGGCGGCGGACCGGGTGATCGTCAATGTCGATGTTGAAGAACAGATGACCGGCGAATTCTCGATCGCCGGAGGCTATTCGACCTCGGACGGCCTGATCGCCGAGATTTCGGTCGGCGAGCGCAACTTCCTCGGCCGCGGCCAGACCGTCCGCCTGTCGGGGAGCTATGGACAGCTCAGCCGCGGCGCCGAATTCTCGTTCACCGAGCCGTATTTTATGGGCTACGCGATGTCGGCGGGCTTCGACCTGTTCACGAAGCTCACCGACCAGTCGACCTATTACAGCTACAGCAACCGGACCACCGGCGGCACGCTGCGCACGGGCTTCTTTCTGCGCGACGACCTGACGCTGGGAATGCGGTATTCGCTCTACCAGCGCGAGGTCGCAATCTCGGGGGTAACGCCCTCTGCCGCTATTGTGCAGGCGTTGGGAAAGTCGGTGACATCGTCGGTGGGCTACACGCTCGCGTACAACACGCTCGACAACCCGCAGAATCCGAATGAGGGTGCGTACATCAACTTCAGTCAGGATTTTGCCGGTGTCGGCGGCGACACCAAATTCCTCCGCACGTCGATCGATGGCCGCTATTACTATCCCCTGACCAGCGATTTCACGCTGATGGTTCGCGGCCAGGGTGGCCATATCTATGGCTGGGGCAGTACGCCGCTCAATATCTTCGACCATTTCTTCAAGGGCCCGGAACTGGTGCGCGGGTTCCAGACCGCGGGCCTCGGACCGCGCGATCTAAACCCGCTATCAACGACACAGGATGCGCTCGGCGGGTCGCTTTATTGGGGCGCCACCGCGGAAGTCCTGTTCCCGCTCAGCTTCATCCCGAAGGATTTCGGATTGCGCGCGGCGGTGTTCGCCGATGCTGGCTCGCTTTGGAATTATCAGGGCTCGGCGATTATCCCGCAGTTGGCGCCACCCGCTGCCAACAATTGTGTGGGTACTGGCTCAAACAACGCCACGGGCAACGTCTGCATCGCGGACTCCGGCTTGATCCGTACTTCCGTCGGCGCCAGCCTCATCTGGGCGTCGCCGTTCGGGCCGCTGCGCTTCGACTATTCCTTCGCGCTCACCAAGGAGCCCTGGGACAAGTTGCAGTCCTTCCGGTTCGGGGGCATGAGCCGCTTCTGATCCAGGTCAGAGGTTCGATGCGCCGTCATGGCGCGGGACCAGTTCGCGCATGACCGTATCTTCGACATTCCGCTCCCGGGAATCGCTCACGCTCGGCGAGATCGTGACGCTTACCAAGTGCGAGCCGGTCGGCGCGGTCGATCTTAAGAGGCGCATCAACGGCATCGCGCCGCTCGACAGCGCCGGCCCTTCCGACATCGCCTTTTACGACAGCCTGCGCTTCCTCGACGACCTCAAGCGCACTTCCGCAGGCGCCTG
Organism: Xanthobacteraceae bacterium; assembly: GCA_036559465.1. Taxonomy (GTDB): domain Bacteria; phylum Pseudomonadota; class Alphaproteobacteria; order Rhizobiales; family Xanthobacteraceae; genus JAHFPN01. Next base: position 4,773 of record DATBTC010000119.1, on the reverse strand, counting down.
CTTCGTCAAACCGACGCAGATCGCTCATGTGCCGGCCGGCGTCGTGGCGCTGGCCTGCAGCAAGCCCTATCTCTCGATCGTCGCGGTCACCCGCGAGCTGTTCGGCGGCGCGCTGCGGCCGGGACCGGTGTTCGGCGGACGCGGAGTCGATTCCGGTGCTTACGTCCATCCGGAGGCGAAGCTCGAGGACGACGTAACGGTCGATCCGGGCGCGGTGATCGGTCCGCGCGCGGAGATCGGCAGTGGTACGGTGATCGGCGCCAATGCCGTCATCGGCGCCGATGTTTGCATCGGGCGGAACTGCTCGATCGGGCCGGGCGCCTCGGTGCTGCATGCGCTGATCGGCGACCGCGTGATCCTGCATCCGGGCACGCGCATCGGGCAGGACGGTTTCGGATTCACTCCAGGCAACAAGGGACTCACCAAAGTGCCGCAGGTGGGGCGCGTCATCATTCAGGACGACGTAGAAGTCGGGGCCGGGACGGCCATCGATCGCGGTGTGAGCCGCGATACCGTCGTGGGCGAGGCCACCAAGATCGACAATCTCGTACAGATCGGCCACAACGTGACGATCGGGCGGCATTGCATCATCGTCGCTCAGGTGGGAATTTCCGGCAGTGTCACGCTCGGCGAGCGCGTGCAGCTCGGCGGGCAGGTCGGGATCGCCGACAACCTGACGATCGGTGACGGCGCCCGGGTCGCGGCGAAGAGCGGCGTGAAAGACAATATTCCCGCCGGAGAGACCTGGTACTGGTCGCCGGCGATGCGGGCGCGCGATGCAATGCTGCTGCTGCGAGGGCTCGGCGATATGAAGGATAAGATGGAGGCGGAGATGCGCAAGAGCGGGCAATCTCCGGCTGCAGGAAACGGCGATGAGCAAACCGGCTGAACAAACGACGATCGCGGCGGATTATCCGCGGGTTCTCGAGACGGACGATCTGCTTCGTCTGCTGCCGCATCGCTATCCGTTCCTCATGGTCGATCGCGTGATCGAGATCGACCGCGACCAATCCTGCATCGGAATCAAAAACGTCACGGTCAACGAGCCGTTCTTTCCGGGCCATTTTCCCGGCCGTCCGGTGTTTCCGGGCGTGCTGATCCTCGAAGGCATGGCGCAGACCGCAGGCGCGATCTGCGGCATGGTCAACAGCGCCGCCAGGCCGCCCTCGGTGTTCCTACTGACCATCGACAAGGCGAAGTTCCGCCAGCTGGTTCTGCCGGGCCACATCGTCGAGTACCACATGCGGCAACTGAGGCGGCGGAAGCAGATGTGGTGGTACGGCGGCGAGGCGAAAGTCGGCGGCCAGGTCGTCGCCGAAGCCGAGATCGGCGCTCTTCTCACGGAAGGCTGAGCGCGTGGGGCTTATCGATTCCAGTGCCCGGGTGGCCGATGGCGCACGCATCGGCGCCGACGTCGAAATCGGACCCTATTGCATCGTGGGCCCGGATGTGGAGCTCGGCGACGGCGTACGGCTGCATCCGAACGTGCATATCACCGGCTACACCAGGATCGGCCCGCGCACGATCGTTTACCCGTTCGCTTCGCTGGGCGGTGCGCCGCAATCGGTCCACTACAAAGGCGAGCCGAGCCGTCTGCTGATCGGGGCCGACTGCGTGCTGCGAGAAAACGTCACCATGAACCCCGGCACCGCCGGAGGGCGCATGGAGACGCGCGTGGGCGATCGCGGGATGTTCATGGTCGGCGCTCATGTGGGACACGATTGCATCGTCGGGGACGACGTCGTGTTTGCGAACATGGCCTCGCTGGGCGGCCACGCTGAGGTCGGCAGCTGGGTCTTCATGGGCGCGCTATCGGCGGTGCACCAGTTCACCCGCGTCGGCGAGCATGCATTGATCGCGGGGGTGTGCGGCGTCGCGACCGACATCATTCCGTTCGCGGCGGCAATCGGAGTCCGGGCGTGGCTCGGGGGGCTCAATGTGGTCGGCTTGAAACGCCGCGGTTTTTCGCGCGAGGCGATCCATGCCTTGCGTAAGGCCTACCAGATGCTGTTCTTCGGACCAGGCTCGCTGCGGGACCGCGCCGATCAGGTGGCCGCGAACTTTGCCGGCGATCCGAATGTGGAGCGCATCGTCGAGTTCGTCCGGGCGGGGAAGAAACGCTCCTTGGCTACGCCGCGCGTGGCCCTGAAGCGCGACGAGGATAGCGAAGAGTAGATCTTGAGCCCCATGCGGGAAAACGACCGGAACGCAGCAATGGGGCCGCTCGCGATCGTTTGCGGCGGTGGTGCGTTTCCGGCGGCGGTCGCCGATGCGGTCCTGCGGCGCGGACGCGAAGTTTTCCTGTTTGCGCTACGCGGCTTCGCCGACGAAGCGGCCGTCCGGCGCTATCCGCATCAATGGATTTATCTCGGCGCGATCGGCGGCCTGATCCGGGCGATGAAGCGGCAAGGATGCCGCGATCTGGTGTTCGTCGGGGCCGTGCACCGGCCGCGCTTGCGCGACATCCGGCTCGATTGGACGACGATCCGGTGGCTGCCGGCTTACCTTCGGGTCGCGCGGCAGGGCGACAATCAACTGTTGTCCAATGTCGGCAGGCTGTTCGAGCATTTGGGCATGCGCGTTCGCGGTGTCCACGAAGTCGCGCCCGAACTTATCGTTCCGGCCGGCGTGCTCGGCCGTGGCCGGCCGAGCGCCGCCGAGGAAGCGGAGATTGCGCTCGGGCGCAGCGCGATCCAGGCGCTCGGTCCGCTCGACGTCGGCCAGGCGGCCGTCGTGGTCGGGGGCCGCGTCGTCGCCATCGAGGCGGCAGAGGGCACCGCGGCCATGCTGGCGCGCGTCGCGGAAGTCAGGCGCAGCGGGCGGGTGATCGCGGCGCCGCGCGCCGGCGTATTGGTGAAGGGGCCCAAGCCCGGGCAGGACCGGCGGCACGATCTGCCGGCGATCGGGCTCGATACCGTCAAGCAGGCGGCAGCGGCGGGGCTCGCTGGGATAGCGGTCGAGGCGGGCGGCACTATTGTCGCCGACGCGAACGCGCTGGTGCGTGCGGCCGATGAAGCCGGTCTGTTCCTCTTCGCCTTCGAGCCCGACGCGGGGGCGAGCCGGTGAGCCGAGCCGCGCGCGGCGACGGCAAGCCGCTGCAGGTCTTCATCGTCGCGGGCGAGGCATCGAGCGATCTGCTCGGCGCCGGACTGATGACGGCGCTCAGCGCGCACTGCGGCCAAGAAAATGTGAGCTTCCGGGGCGTCGGCGGACCGGCCATGGCGGCGGCTGGACTGGAAAGTCTGTTTCCGCTGCCGGAGATCGCGATCATCGGCTTCAGCGGTTTGCTCACGGGCATCCCGAAAATCCTGCGCCGCATTCGCGAGACCGCGGACGCGGTGCTCGCCGCGCGGCCTGACGTGCTGGTGCTAATCGATGCACCCGATTTCACCCATCGGGTGGCGCGGCGGGTGCGTGCGCGCGACCCGGCGATCCCGATCGTCGATTACGTCTCGCCGACAGTGTGGGCGTGGCGGCCGTGGCGGGCGCGGGCCATGCGCGCCTATGTGGACCGGGTGCTGGCGCTCTTGCCGTTCGAGCCAGAGGTGCACCGCAAGCTCGGCGGGCCGCCTTGCAGCTATGTCGGCCACCCGGTGAGTGAGCGGGCCGCAGTGCTGCGTCCATCCGCGGCGGAACTGCAGAGGCGCATGGCCGAGCCGGCGCGGCTCCTGGTGCTGCCCGGCAGCCGCCACAAGGAAATTGCGCGGCTGGCCCAGGTCTTTGGCGCGACGCTCGGGAAACTCGCCGCGCAAGGCATGAAATTCGAGGTGGTGGTGCCAACGCTGCCGGCGCTGCGACCCGAAATCGAGGCCGCGGCCGCATCCTCGCCGGTTCCGGTACGGATCGTGACGGAGCGGGCCGAGATCGACGCGGCATTTCGCACGGCGCGGGCGGCGCTGGCGGCGTCGGGCACTGTCACGCTGGAGCTTGCGGTGGCAGGCGTCCCGACCGTCGTGGCCTACCGGCTTTCAATCATCGAGGCGTGGATCGGCAGGTTGATGATACGGGTGCCGAGCATCGTACTGGCGAATCTGGTGCTCGGCGAGAATGCGATGCCCGAGTTCATCCAGTACCGGGCGACGGCGCAAAATCTCGCGGCGTCGCTCGCACCGCTGCTTGCCGATACACCAGAGCGGCACCGACAGGTCGAAGCATTCAAGAAGCTCGACACATTGATGCAAGTCGGCGGCGAGGCGCCGAGCGCGCGCGCGGCGCGGGCCGTGATTGAGACGTTTGAGACGAAAACGGGGCGCCAGGCGCCCCGTTAGTTACTTCCGGCGCGAGATCGGCACGTAATCGCGTTTGGGGGCGCCGGTATAGAGCTGGCGCGGGCGGCCGATCTTCTGGCTCGGATCCTCGATCATTTCTTTCCACTGGGCGATCCAGCCGACGGTGCGCGCGAGCGCGAACAGCACCGTGAACATGGTGGTCGGGAAGCCCATGGCCTTCAAGGTGATGCCCGAATAGAAATCGATGTTCGGGTAGAGCTTCTTCTCGATGAAATACTCGTCTTTGAGCGCGATGCGCTCGAGCTCCATGGCGACATCGAGCAGCGGATCGTCCTTGATGCCGACTTCGGTCAGCACTTCGTGGCAAGTCTTCTGTATGATCTTGGCGCGCGGGTCGTAGCTCTTGTAGACCCGGTGGCCGAAGCCCATGAGGCGGAAGGAATCGTTCTTGTCCTTGGCGCGCTTGATGTATTCGGGGATGCGGTCGACGTGGCCGATCTCGGCCAGCATCTTGAGCGCGGCCTCGTTGGCGCCGCCGTGCGCG
>DATBTC010000118.1:0-10599 GCA_036559465.1 Xanthobacteraceae bacterium | reverse complement strand
CTTCACTTTTCACCTCATCGCGTTGGTGGCCCGCTGCCGCGGCGGAGCCGGTAAGCTCGATGAGATGAAGAGGAGAGGACCGGTCCGGAACGAGTCCGGGCTTCGACCGGCAAATGCGGGCATACGGCTACACACCCTACGCAACGCCCTGACCCGATACGCAGGTTTCGAGCGATACTCCGCCAACGCAACTCCAACTCAACAAGCACTTGAAAGAATTAGCAGAAAAGTAACCAACCTCAACGCGGTTCCGGATTCAGCATTAAAAAATTAGTTAAAATTGTAACGATCTAGACCCAGCATTATTGGCTTTCGCTTAGCCTGCGACGATCCGCGTCGTGCCAAAACGAAACCGCCGGTCGACGGACCGGCGGCTTCCATCCGGGGGCGGGGTCGGCGGTCAGTGCACCGGCTGATGCCTGAGCCGTTCGATCTCGTCCTTCAACAAAAGTTTGCGGCGCTTGAGTTCGGCGACCCTCAGATCATCGACCGAGAGGTGCACGCGCGCCTCCTCCAGTTCGATTTCGAGAGCCCTGTGCTTCTGCTCCAATTCAGCGAGAAGCGCCTGAATGGTCATGAATCGATTCTCCATGCAGGATGCGACGCGTAAGTCTGGCATGGGTCCGGCCGCAAGTCGACGCTGTCGTACGGCGGCAAAGCGCTAATCCACCGCGACCCCTAAGGAAACGTAAGGGGCGCTTCCTCGTCTTGCCCGGAACCCAAGCCGGCGCGATACTCGACCCGCGGACATGGAGGGGGGCGCCGAATCGACGGAGGCCATGAACGCCGACGAAGAACGACAGCTGATGAGCGAGCTGGAGCGGCTCAAGCAGGAGCACCGCGACCTCGACTCTGCGATCGACGCGCTGACCTCGGTGCCCGGCGCCGATCGGCTGCAGCTTCAGCGCTTGAAGAAGCGCAAGCTGCAATTGCGCGATCAGATTCAGCGCATCGAGGATCAGCTTTTCCCCGACATCATCGCGTGATGGCGGGTCGGGAAGCAACGCGCTGGGCGGCTAGAGGTGCTTCATCATGTTATCGGCGCTGGTGATTTCGGCCACGCCGGCCTTCTCCTCGACGTTGAGCACCTTCACCACGCCGTCATCGACCAGCATCGCATAGCGCCGCGAGCGAACGCCGCCGAGACCTGCCGTCGCGTCGAATTCGAGGCCGATCGCCTTGGCGAAATCGGCGGTGGGATCGCCGAGGAACTCGATCTTGCCGGCGCCGCCTGAAGCCTGGCTCCACTGGTGCATGACCCAATGGTCGTTCACCGCGGTTACCGCGATATGGTTCACGCCCTTGGCTATGATTTTTTCTGCATTGGTGAGGAAGCCGGGCAGGTGGTTCTTGTGGCAGGTCGGCGTGAACGCGCCAGGCATGCCGATCAGCACCACGCGCTTGCCTTTGAAAATCTCGTCCGTGGTGCGCGGCTTCATCGCGCCGTCAACCACTGTCCGGAACGTCGCCGGGGGAAGCCGGTCACCGACTTTGATCATTCCACTCTCCCTGCATCATGCCGCCCGCTTTCCGGGCCGGCCTATCCTAATCGAAGCGGCGGCTCAGTCGAGCGGTGCTTCGACCTCGATCGCCTGCTCACCCGCGACCAGCGTGAGCCGCAGCATGGATGGAATGGGGTTGGCCGCGGATGGCGCACCTTCGAGTGGGATGACGTAGCGGACAAGACCCGCCTCCGCCGCGACTTTTTCCGGTACCGGCAGTGCCCACTCCTCGGTGGGACCCTCGGCGAACAGGTCGAACTTCTGCCCGACCGGAACCCGCGCCGTGACCAAGACGCGCGGCACCGCTCCGGGCTCGAGTTTCACGCCGACGATGGCAAGATTCCCGGCTGCGTCGAGCTTCACCCGGCGCGGCACGTTCGCCTCTGCGGCGACGAGCGCAGGCACCGGCGCGCCGCCGCCTGCCGGTACATCGAGCCGGACGCGCGCTTCCGCGGGAACGCACAGTTTCTCGCAGACCGCGTATTCGAGCTTGAGCGCGAGCTTCACCGGCCGGGCCGGATCGGCGGGACGAATGCGCAAAGGAAAGATCACGTCGCGCTCGTAGCCGATCGAGATCGAGCCGCCGGCAAGAATTCTCTCCGGCGCCGGCCACAGCACATCGACACCGGCGAGATTCTCCGACCCGCGCCAATCGAAGCGCGGCGGAACGCCGGCATCGCCCGGATAGCGCCAGTAGGTGTGCCAGCCGCGCGTGAGCTTGATCTCGACGCCGGCCTTCAGCCGCGAATCGCCCGGCGCGGCCGGGCCGGCGGCGATCAGCCGGACCGCCGATTGCTGCGCCTGTGTCCAAGGTGATTCAAGCGCGCGCGCGGAATCGCCCGCGCCGAGGAAAGCGGGTGCGATCATCAACGAGAACAAAATGTGGCGAACCATGCGCTCTCCTAGACCGGCGAAGGGTTCGCGGCCCATGCACATCCCCGTGAACGCGTGCGCCCGAAAGCAGCGTTTGCGTCCTCACGCATCCACGATAGTCTTTGCATATGCGCATCGGCGCCACCAAGCTCGGCACGGCCAAGGGCGGCCCCGGCTATCTCGATGGCCAGCTTCTCGTTGCCATGCCCACGATGCAGGACGAGCGCTTCGCTCGCGCCGTGATCTATGTCTGTGCCCATTCGTCCGAGGGCGCCATGGGCATTGTCATCAATCAGCCGGCCCAGAACATCCGCTTCCCCGACTTGCTCGTGCAGCTCGACGTCATTCCGTCGTCGGACCTGATCGAGCTTCCGGACCAGGCCGACGCGGTGCGCGTGCTCAAGGGCGGGCCGGTCGAGACCGGGCGCGGCTTCGTGCTGCACACCGCGGATTTTTTCATCGAGAACTCGACCCTGCCGATCGAGAAGGGTATCTGCCTCACGGCGACGCTCGACATTCTCAAAGCGATCGCGCGCGGCAAGGGGCCGGCAAGCGCGGTGCTTGCGCTCGGCTATGCCGGCTGGGCGCCTGGCCAGCTCGAGAACGAGATCCAGGCCAATGGCTGGCTGAACTGCGACGCCGATTCGGAGCTTCTGTTCGGACCGAATACCGAGGACAAATACAATCAGGCCATGCGCAAGATCGGCATCGATCCGGGCAAGCTCGCGAGCGTCGCCGGACACGCCTGAAATTGTCAGCTGGCTTTCGCGCGTTTCTCGGGTGGCAGTTCCGGCGCGACCAACCGCATCGCTTCGTCGGCGGTCATCGGCTCACCGAACGCATAGCCCTGTGCGAATTCGCAACCGAGCTGGAACAGCTCGACAGCGTCGGAGTCCGTCTCCGCGCCTTCGGCGACCGTCGCCATGCCGAGATCGTGCGCTAGCGCGATGATCGAGCGCAGAATCACCGGCCGCGGTCCCTTGCCGGTGCCGCGTACGAATTGCTGGTCGATCTTGATCGTGTCGAAGGGAAAGCGCTGCAGATAAGCGAGCGAGGAATATCCGGTGCCGAAATCGTCGAGCGCTAGCCCGGCGCCGAGCTCGCGGATGCGCTGAAGCATTTGCGCAGCGAGCTCCGGGTTCTCCATGATGAGGGATTCGGTGAGCTCGAGCTTAAGCGTCCCAGGCGCGCACAGATTGCGCGCCAGCACCGCCTTCACGTCCTGGATCAGATCGTGACGCAGCAGCTGGCGGGACGAGATGTTCACGCTGGTGAAGATCGGCACTACGCCGGGCATCGCGCGCTGCCACAGCACGAGCTGACGCGCGGCGCGCTCGAGCACGAAATGTCCGAGATCGACGATCAGGCCGGTTTCCTCGGCGATCGGGATGAACTCCGACGGACCCAGCCGCCCGAGCCTCGGATGGTTCCAGCGCATCAGCGCCTCGAAGCCGGCGATGGTGCGGTCCTCCAGCCGGATCACCGGCTGGTAGAGGATCGTCACTTCCTCGCGCTCGAGCGCGCGCCGCAGATCCGATTCCAGCGTCAGCCGGTCGATCTTTTGCGACCGCATCGCTGCCTTGAACACCTCGATCTTGTCGGCGCCGGAGCGTTTGGCGTGATACATCGCCAGCTCCGCGTCCTTCAGCACCTCTTCGCGGCGGCGCGTCTGGCCGTCCACCAGCACGAGGCCGATCGAGGCGGTAAGAAAAATCTGCCGCTCGCCGAAGCCGATGGGCGCACGCAATGTGCGCCGGATCGTGTCGGCGAAGGCCGTGATGCGCTGCGGATCGCGCTCCGATAGCAGGATCAGCCCGAACTGGTCGCCGCCGATGCGCGACAGCGTATCCTGCGGCTTGAGCAACCGGCCGAGCCGACGCGCGACGGTCAGCAGGATCGAGTCGCCGACTGCCATGCCGACACTCGTATTGACTTGCTTGAAACGGTCGAGATCGATGACCATCACGGTCGGCCGCATGTGCTCGTCGGTCCGCGCGAATACGATTGCGGCATCGAGCCGGTCGAAGAACAGCTCACGGTTCGGCAGCCCCGTGAGGTTGTCGTGTACCGCGTCGTGCAGCAGTCGCTCCTCGGCGACCTTCTGCTCGGTGATGTCGGTAATAGTGCCGACCACGCGCAGTACCTCGCCGTCGGTGCCGACCACGGGCCGTGCGCGCAGCGTGAACCAGCGATAATGACCGTCCTCGCCGCGCAGGCGGAACTCGAGCGTGATGCGGCCGCGCCGCTGCTCGAGGACGCTATCGAGCGCCATACGGAAGCCGTCGCGATCGGACGGGTGCAAATATTCGAGCCAGCCCGCGGCCGCGGTCTCCAGAGTGCCGCGCTTGAGGCCCAGCAATTGCTCGGCCTCGGCGCTCGTATAGATCTGGTCGCGGTCCACGTCCCAATCCCAGACCAGGTCGCCGGCGCCCGTGAGCGCGAGCGCGCGCCGCTCCAGATCGTTGACGATGCCGTCGGCGCCGACGCCGGCGAAGGCGTGCTGCATCACGGTGAAGCCGATCAGCATCACGATCAGCACCAGGCCGCCAAGCAGTGCCGGGCCGATCAGGTCGTTGGTCAGCACGCCCGCGACCGCGAAGCCGGCGGTGATCACCCATACCGTGAACAGGAACCAGGTCGGAATCAGCAGCACCGCGCGATCGAAATTGTGGGTCGCCAGATACACGACGAGACCGAAGCCAAGGAGCGCGACCGCTAGCAACGAGATTCGCGCGATGCCGGCGGCGATCGCCGGATCGATGAACGCGAGCGCCACAAGGAGCGCGAGGAAGACCAGCCAGCCCACCGCTACGTGCGAATAACGCACATTCCAGCGCGCCAGATTGAGATAGGCGAAGATGAAGACGATGAGCGTCGCGGCCAGGATCGCTTCGCCAGCCGCGCGCCAGAATTGTTCCGTCGCGGGCGTCAGTCCGAACACCTTGGCCCAGAATCCGAAATCGACGCCGATATAGCCGAGCACCGCCCAGGCGAGCGCGGCGGCGGCCGGGAACATGATCGATCCCTTCACCACGAACAGGATCGTGAGGAAGAGCGCCAACAAGCCGGCAATGCCGATGACGATGCCGTTATAGAGCGTGAAGCTGTTGACCTTACCCTTGTAGGCTTCCGGTTCCCAAAGATAGAGCTGCGGCAGCAATCCCGAACTGAGCTCGGCGACGAAGGTGATCGTCGTGCCCGGATCGAGCGTGACGAGGAATACGTCGGCGCCGATCGCCGGTTGGCGCTCCGGCCGGAAGCCTTGGCTCGGAGTCACGGCTTGGATGCGCGTCGTGCCGAGGTCGGGCCAGAACAGGCCCGAGCCCGCCATTTGATAGTGCGGCGCCACGATCAGCCGATCGACCTGCTCGTCGGTGTTGTTGGCGAGCGCGAACACCGCCCAGTTGGTCGTACCTTGCGGCGTGCGCGCGCGCACTTCGATCCGGCGCACGATGCCGTCGGGGCCGGGTGCGATCGAAACCTGCAGCTTGTCGGCATCGGTGGTGTAGCGCTCGGTCTGCGGCAGGACATCGAAAGCGGGAGTCTTGAGTCGCACCGCGATTGCTTCGACCGCAAATGCCGGCAGCACGCCGGCCGGGGCGAGGAGCGCCGCTAACGCAAGTACAATACGAACGAACCGCAAGTGCGAACCCCCGGACGCGGCCCGCATGTGGCCGATCAGCCGCAGAGAATTAGCCCCAGCTTGGGGCGGCGGCAAGGCAAGCCTCAAGGGCGCACCACGAGCACGATCTTGCCGATATGGGCGCTCGATTCCATGCGCGCGTGCGCTTTCGGGGCATCCGCAAGCGGGAAGGTGGAGTCGATCACCGGCTTGATCTTGCCGGCCTCGATCAGCGGCCACACCTTGGCGAGCAGGCCACGCGCGATGGCGGCCTTGTCGGCGACTGGCCGCGGCCGCAGCGTCGAGCCGGTGTGGGTGAGCCGCTTCTGCATCAGACGTCGCATGTCGACCTTGGCGATGGTTCCCTGCTGCACCGAGACCTGGACGATGCGGCCCTCAATCGTGGCCGCCTCGAAATTGCGGTCCACGTAGTCGCCGCCGATGATGTCGACGATGAGATCGGCGCCGCGGCCGCCGGTCGCAGCCTTGGTGGCGGCGACGAAATCTTCGGTCTTGTAATTGATCGCCACATCGGCGCCGAGTTTCTTGCAGGCCTCGCATTTCTCCGCCGAGCCCGCGGTCGTAATCACTTTCGCACCGAAGGCCTTCGCGATCATGATCGCGGTGGTACCGATGCCGCTCGTCCCGCCGTGGATCAGCACGGTTTCGCCCGCCTTCAGTGCGCCGCGCTCCATCATATTGTGCCAGACGGTGAAAAAAGTTTCAGGCAAGGCCGCGGCTTCGATCAACGAGAGGCCCTTGGGCACCGGCAGTGCGATCGCCTCGTCAGCCACGCAATACTCCGCGTAGCCGCCGCCTGGAACGAGCGCGCACACTTTGTCGCCGATGCGCAGTCGCGTGACCTTCTCGCCAAGCGCCACCACTTCACCGGCGATCTCGAGGCCCGGAATGTCCGGCGCGCCCGGCGGTGGCGGATACATGCCCATGCGCTGCATCACGTCGGGCCGGTTCACGCCGGCCGCCGCGACGCGCACCAGGACCTCGGTCGGTCCCGGCTTCGGCATGGCTCGCGTCTCGGGTTTGAGCGCTTCCGGCCCGCCCGGCTTCGGGATCGCGATTGCGTTCATCGTCTCGGGAAGGGGCATTGCCGGCTCCGGTGATGGGCGGAATTCCTACGACCCTGCCGCCGCGATGACAACGCCGGGCCCGATCCGCTAGGCTCGCGCCATGGCCATGGAAGAGGAACTGCCTAAGAAGCCGTCCAAGGTGCACGAGATCGGCTCGGATCTCTCGCTCTTGTCCGTGCACGAGTTGCGCGAGCGGGTCGAGGCGTTGCAGGCCGAGATCGAACGGCTCGAGGCGACGATGAAGGCAAAAGAGGCAACCAAGAACGCCGCCGATACGTTCTTCCGGCGCTGATCTCAGGTCAGCGGTTCAGGCCCCCGTTAACCATTGATTAAGGTTTCCGGCTCATTATGGAAATACATCCACTTCGTGGATGTCGAGTGGCTCCTGTCCACTCTGTTTGACGCCTCCCTGTGAAAACCTTTGGGCCGCCTGCGGGCGGCCCCTTTTTTTGCCCCGCGTCCCGTCCTGGCACGGGCGGCGCGGCGCGCGAATTGCACCGTTATGGCGTGTTTCCGCCGGCAGAAGGCCCTTTGACTCGCGACCGAGTTCGATGCTTCGATTTAATCCGGTCACTGCCCCCTAACGGTTCAGTAGCGTTACAGGTGAGTAAATGTCCGAAGTCCTGCCCGCCTGCCGGGAACCCGTGGTGCTCTCGCAGCGCATCGCCGCCGGCCAGTCCTTTTCCACGCTGTTCCGCGAGGGCATGACGCTGGTGGAACTCGCCGCCGCCTATCTCGACGGACCCGGCCGCAGGGAATCGAAGCAGCTCTCGCGCACCGGCGCGCTGACCTACGCGACCGAGTCGATGCGGCTCACTACGCGGCTGATGCAGCTCGCGTCCTGGCTGCTGTTGCAGCGTGCGGTCAATGAAGGGGAACTCACCCAGGATCAGGCGCGCTCCGAAAAGACCAAGGTGAAGCTCTCGCCCTACGAGCCGCCCCACGATGAGTCGATGAAGGCGCTGCCCAAGCGCTTGCGTACGCTGATCGATGAATCGCGTCGCCTGCATGACCACGTGCTCCGCATGGACGCGCTGATCTATGGTGGCAAGCTCTCGAAGGCCCAGAGCGACAATCCGGTGGAACACCAGCTCGGGCTGTTGCGCGCCGCCTTCGAGGCCAAGCGCAGCGCCTGAAACGAAAAAGCCCCCGCACAGCGGGGGCTTGGAACATCGCCGCGGCTGGGCGCTTCAGGTCTTGATGAAGCCCGCGAACTTCTTCTGGAAACGCGACAGCCGTCCGCCACGGTCCAGCAGCTGTTGCTGGCCGCCGGTCCAGGCCGGGTGCGTCTTCGGGTCGATGTCGAGATGCAGCGTGTCGCCCGCCTTGCCGTAGGTCGAGCGCGTCGTGTATTCGGTCCCGTCGGTCATCACGACCTTGATCTCGTGATAGTCCGGGTGGATGTCGGCTTTCATGGCTACTAATCCTTGCCTCACCGGGGTTTCAGGCGCGTAAACTCGCGAACCCCCGAAGTCGGCGGCTTCTTACTAGAGAGTAGCTTGTGACACAAGCCGAACTTGCCCCGCCACTGGCCGTACCGCGCGCTGCACGTCTGCGGCCATTGATGACGCTCGTGCCCTTCGCGTTGCGCTATCGCGGGCGGATCGCGGCGGCGCTGGTGGCTCTGCTCGCCGCGGCAGGAGCGACCCTTACGGTGCCGCTCGCGGTCCGGCGCATGATCGATTTCGGCTTTGCGCCGGAGCAGGCCGGCTATATCGACCAGTATTTCGCCGTGCTCGTGGTCGTCGCCGCGGTGCTCGCGTGCGCGAGTGCGCTTCGTTACTACTTGGTGACCACGCTCGGTGAGCGCGTGGTGGCGGACCTGCGCGATGCGGTGTTCGCGCACATCCTCACGCTGTCGTCCGCGTTCTTCGATACCGCGCGAACCGGCGAGCTGGTTTCACGGCTTGCCGCCGATACGACCCAGATCAAGAGCGCGGTCGGCACCTCCGCCTCGATCGCGCTCAGAAATGTCGTGCTGTTCGTCGGCGCCATCGCGATGATGGTGGTGACCAGCCCGCGCCTCTCGGCCATGGTGCTGATCGCGATCCCGTTCATCGTGCTGCCGCTCGTGGCCTTCGGCCGCTCGGTGCGCTCCCGCTCCCGCTCGGCGCAGGACACGCTGGCGGACGCTTCGGCTTACGCGGCCGAGGCGATCGGCTCAGTGCGCACGCTGCAGGCCTTCACCGGCGAAACGGCGGCGCGCTCGCGCTTCGCCGATGCGGTCGAGCGCGCTTTCGTGGCCGCGCGCGACTCGACCAAAGCGCGTGCGCTGCTCACCGCCGGCGGCATCTTCCTCGTGTTCGCCAGCGTAGTCGGCGTGCTCTGGACCGGCGCCCAGGACGTGATCGGCGGACGCATGACGGCCGGCCGGCTCAGCCAATTCGTGCTCTATGCGGTGTTCGCCGCCGGCGCCTTGAGCGAGCTCTCGCAGGTCTGGGGCGAGGTGAGCCAGGCCGCGGGTGCGGCCGAACGCATCGCCGAGCTCCTGCGCATCGAGCCCGCGATCAAGAAGCCGAAACTTTCCGTCGCCTTGCCCGAACCCGCCAAGGGTTCGATCCGCTTCGACGGCGTCTCGTTCGCCTATCCGACCCGGCCCGAAGTGCGAGTGCTGGAGTCGGTTTCCTTCGCAGTCGAGCCGGGCGAACGCGTGGCCATCGTCGGGCCCTCCGGCGCGGGCAAGAGCACGCTGTTTCATCTACTCTTGCGCTTCTACGATCCGCTCACCGGCCGCATCCTGCTCGATGGCGTCGATCTGCAGCACGCCGATCCGCTAGCGGTGCGCGCGCGCATCGCGCTCGTGCCGCAGGACGTGGCGATCTTTGCGGCCTCGATCCGCGACAACATTCGCCTCGGCCGGCTCGGTGCGACCGATAGCGAGATCGAACGCGCCGGTGCGCTCGCGCTGGTGGACGAGTTCACGCAAAATCTGCCGCAGGGCTACGACACCCTGATCGGTGAGCGCGGGGTTACGCTTTCGGGCGGACAACGCCAGCGAGTCGCTATCGCACGCGCGATCTTACGCAACGCTAAAGTGCTGCTGCTCGACGAAGCGACATCGTCGCTCGACGCCGAGAGCGAAACTCTGGTGCAGCAGGCGCTCGATCGCTCCATGGAGAACCGCACCTCGCTCGTCATCGCGCACCGGCTTGCGACCGTGCTGCGCGCCGACCGCATTCTCGTCCTGGAGCACGGCCGCATCGTCGAGGAGGGCACCCACGCGAGCCTGGTCGCGGCCGGTGGGCTTTATGCGCGGTTCGCGGAATTGCAATTCGGGGTCGCGGTCTGAGCCTCAGCCGGGCTTCCACGCATAGCGCCACGTCGGTCGGCCGGAGAGCGGATTGACGCCTTCGCCGGTGCGTTCGAAGCCGGCGCGCTCATAGAAACGGATCGCCCGCGTGTTCTCCTGATTGACGTCGAGCGAGATGCGCGCCGGCGAAATTCGCTTTGCCTCGTCCATCAGCCTTGTTGCGACGCTCGTGCCCCAATTTTCCGGCGCGACCGCAATCTGATC
>DATBTC010000117.1:0-30616 GCA_036559465.1 Xanthobacteraceae bacterium | reverse complement strand
TGCCCGACGAAGTCGAAGAAACGCGCACCCATTCCTGGAAACGTCCCCGAGCCGGCGTGGCTCGTCCCTGTAGAAGTCCCGCATATGCAGTTTATGCCGATCAAGTTTCCGCAAAGTTCACAGGCTTGCGCCGGACACGCTATTGTCGCCGCAATTCGTGCTAGGTTGCTGGTCTAGAAGCGTTTTTTCAATGCGGCGGCAAGTCACAAGACGCGAGTTTCTGGCCGGAGCGGCAGCGCTCGCGGCAACCCCTGCGCTCGGCGCCTTGCCGGCCTCCGGCGAAGTCGAAATCGCTATTGTCGGCGCCGGTGCCGCCGGAATCTCCGCCGCCCGCCGCATCGCCGCTGCGGGCCGGACCTACGCGCTCCTGGAAGCGGCCGACCGCATCGGCGGCCGGGTAAAGAGCGGCCCCGGAAAATTCGGCGTCATTCACGATCAGGGCGCGCACCGGCTCTACGGTGGCGGCAGGAATCCGCTGGTCGCGCTCGGGCGCGCCGAGCGGCTGCGGCTGTTCGATCCGCCGGCCGGCCGGCGCCTCTATGTCGGCGGCCGCGAAGCGCGCGACAACGAATACGACGACTTCACCGTGGCCTTGCGCCGCGCCAGCCGCGCCATTGTCGCCACCGGCGAAGCCGGGCGCGACGTGGCGGCCGCGCGCGTGATGCCGGAACTAGCCACTTGGCAGCAAAGCATTTCCTTCGTGCTGGGCCCGCTCACCTGCACCAAGGATCTAGAAGACGTATCGACGGTCGATTTCGCCCGCGCCGATGATCGCGGCGAGGAAGTCGCTTGCCGCGACGGGCTCGGCGTCGTGCTCGCAGCGGCGGCCAAGCCGCTCAAGATCGAGCTCGATACGCCGGTGCGCAATATCGACACCGGCGGTCGCGCGATCGTGCTCGAAACCGCGCGCGGAAATTTGCGCGCCCGCGCCGTGATCGTGACCGTATCCACCAACGTGCTCGCCGCGCGTCGCATCGAGTTCAGGCAAGGCCTGCCCAAACGCATCAGCGACGCGATCGAGCGTCTTTCGCTTGGTACCTATGACCGGATCGTGTTCGAGCTCGCAGGCAATCCCTTCGGCTTCCGGACCGACGAGCGCGTCGTGTTCTGGGCCGGCAACGAGCGTACCGCCGCGCTGGTGGGCCGCGCTGGTGGCAGCGATCTGGCCTATGCCGACATCGCCGGACGTTTCGGGCGCGAGCTTGCCGCGGCCGGCGAGCCCGCCATGCTGGCGTTTCTCTCCGAACTCATGGCTGCGCAATTCGGCTCCGAAGCGCTCGGAAAAATCGGCCGCACGGAAGTGATCCGCTGGAGTGCCGATCCGCTGATCCTCGGAGGTTTCTCAGCGGCGGCGCCGGGCGCGGCATCAAGCCGCCGCGTGCTGATAGAGCCGGTCGATCGTCTTTTCTTCGCCGGCGAAGCCGCGCACGAAACTCAATGGGGCACGGTCGGCGGCGCTTGGGCCTCGGGGGAGCGGGCGGCCAATGCGGCACTGCGAGCGTTGACCGCCACCCCGGCAACGGCGCGCGAATCCGCGGCAAAAAAGAAGAAGAAGAAACGAAAGTAAGCTAGGCCCGAAGCGTCGCTCCGGTGCGCTTGATAACTTCAGCCACGATCTTGGCCGCGATCGCGTCGATCTCGGCGTCGGTCAGCGTCTTATCGCGCGGCTGGATCGTGACCGAGATCGCAATCGACTTCTTGCCCTCGCCGATGCCCTTGCCTTCATAGAGGTCGAACACCTCGACTGCCGAGATCAGCGCCCGGTCGGCGTTCTCCGCCGCGCGCACCACTTCCGCGGCGAGCACTTTGCGGTCGACGATGAAGGCGAAGTCGCGCGAAACCGGCTGGAACGGCGACAATTCAAGCTTGGGCTTGATCCGCGTCGGCCGCGCCTTGGGCTCGGGCAGCCGGTCGAGGAATACTTCGCAGATCGCAATCGGTCCCTCGATGTCGAGCGCCGCGAGCGCGGCCGGATGCAGCTCGCCGAATATGCCGAGCACGCTTTTCGGCCCGAGCTGGATCGTGCCCGAGCGGCCGGGATGCAACCAGGCCGGTCCGCCGGGAACGATCTGCAGCTTGTCGACCGGCGCGCCGGCGGCGGCGAGCACGGCAAGCGCATCGCCCTTGGCGTCGAACGCATCGGCTGACCCAGACGAGCCGGACCAGTGCCGGCCGGAACCTGATGCCCTCGCCGCGCCGCGGCGCACGACGCTCGAGGCAATCAGCTGATCATCGGGCCGGTCGCCCATGAAAATCTGCCCGACTTCGAAGAGAGCCACATCGGAAAATCCGCGGTCCGCGTTCTTCTGCGCCGCGAGCGCAAGCCCCGGGATCAGGCTCGGCCGCATGTCGGAAAGCTCGGCAGCGATCGGATTAGCGAGCGCCAGCTCCGGCTTGCCACCGCCGAACAGCTCGGCCTGCGGTTTGGAAATGAACGACCAGGTCACCGCCTCGATCAGGCCGCGCGCGGCGAGCGCGCGCTTGGCGGCCCGCGTGCGCTTCTGGATTACGGTCAGAACGGGCTTGCGCGCGTCGGGGCCACGGTCGAAGGCGACCGAAGGCACATGATCGACGCCGTGAATGCGCACGATTTCCTCGACCAGGTCGGCCTTGCCCTCCACGTCGCTGCGCCAGGACGGTACGGTGACTTTCAAGGTTTCGCCGCTTCCAGCGACAACAAATCCGAGCGCGGAGAGAATCCGGTTGCTCTCGGCGGCCGACACGTCGAGGCCGGTGAGGCGCTTTGTCTCCGAAAGCGGAAAATCGATCGTGCGTTTCTGCTCCGGGATTTTTCCGGCCAGCACGATCTCCGACGGTTCGCCGCCGCACATTTCTAGGATGAGCTTGGTCGCCATCTCCAGGCCCGGCACCGTGAAGACCGGATCGACGCCGCGCTCGAAGCGTGCGCGTGCGTCCGAATTGATGCCGAGCTTGCGGCCGGTCTGCGCGATATTGATCGGCTCCCAAAGCGCGGATTCCACCAGCACGTCGGTGGTGGCGTCCGAGCAGCCGGTGGCCTCGCCACCCATGATGCCGGAAAGCGACTCCACGCCCTTCTCGTCTGCGATCACGCACATGCTTTCGTCGAGCTCGTAGGTGCGCCCGTCGAGTGCGGTGAGCTTCTCGCCCTTCTTGGCGCGCCGCACCGTGAGATGGCCCTTGACCTTGGCGGCGTCGAAAACGTGCAGCGGCCGCGCGCGGTCGTAGGTGAGGAGATTCGTCACGTCGACGAGCGCATTGATCGGCCGGAGGCCAATGGCGCGCAGCTTATGCTGCGCCCAGTCGGGCGAGGGTCGGTTCTTCACGCCGCGAATGAGCCGCAACGCGAAAGCGGGACAGAGCGAGGGCGTCGCATCGAATTCGAGCTTCACTTGAACTGGGCAGGGGAATTTTCCGGGCACCGGAGCCGGCGCCTTGCTCTTGAACGTGCCGAGCCCCGCGGCGGCGAGATCCCGCGCGATGCCGTCGATGCCGTGGCAATCGGGCCGGCTCGTTGGGATCGCCACATCGAGCACCGGGTCGTCGAGGCCCATGAGTGCGGCGAACGGCTTGCCCAGCGGCGCATCTGCCGGCAGCTCGATAATGCCTTGATGATCTTCGGAGATTCCCATCTCGCGGCCTGAGACCAGCATGCCGCGGCTCTCGACCCCGCGTACCGCGGCGATCTTCAGCTCCATGCCGCTGCCAGGAATGTGCGCACCCGGCCGCGCGAACACCGCCATCATGCCCGCGCGCGCGTTCGGCGCGCCGCACACGACCTGGACCGGCGCGCCTTCGCCGGTCTCCACCATGCAGACCCTGAGCTTGTCGGCATTGGGATGCTTCTCGGCCGACAAGACGCGCGCGACCGTGAACGGCGCCAGCGTTTTCGCGCGGTCCTCGATCTTCTCGACCTCGAGGCCGATCATGGTGAGCTTCTCGGCGATCGCTTCCAGCGAAGCGCTGGTATCGAGATGCATCTTGAGCCAGGAGAGGGTGAATTTCATCGCGTGAGCTCAGGTTCCGGACCGGTGCGCGGTCCTTATCCCCCCGGCCTCCACACCAACATCACGGGCAAGCTCACGACGACGCCGAAGGTGAAGATGATCGAAGCGCGATGACAGAGGCGGAACAATTCTTGCCGGATGATCAGCTCGCGCTCGGCGCTCTTTCGCACCGCCGCGGAATCGGAGGAATGTTCCAGCGAACCGAATACCGAGAGACAGCGCAAGCAGCCGATGGCGATCAGGAGAAAGATCGAAATCTGGGCGATGACGACCCCTTCCTCCCACGGATGCTGCGAGACGATGGGCGCGCAGATGCCGAGCCCCGCGATCATCATCGCGCAGTAAGTCAGCAGCGCGGTCGCCTTGGCGTCGATCCGATGGAACAGCTCGTTGATGTGCGGCGGCGTCGCCGACACACGCATCTGTAGCGTCTTCGAATAGCTATCGACCGCCTTCTTCTCCCATTTGCGGGTGAGAGCGGAGTACAGCGCCTGGTCGATTCTTTGCCTCATGGCGTCCTCATCGGCGGCTTCACGCGCTCAGCCCGCCGGCCAGCGTCGGAAAATCGAGCGGGCGGAAGCCATAGTGCTTGAGCCAGCGCACATCGGCCTCGAAGAAGGCGCGCAGGTCGGGCATGCCGTATTTCAGCATCGCGATGCGGTCGATCCCCATGCCCCAGGCGAAGCCCTGATAGACGTCGGGATCGAGCCCGCAGCTTTTCAAGACGTTCGGGTGCACCATCCCGCAGCCGAGAATTTCGAGCCAGTCGTTGCCCTCGCCGAAACGGATCTCGCCGCGGCTGCGGTCGCACTGGATATCGACCTCGAGCGAGGGTTCGGTGAAAGGGAAGAACGAAGGCCGGAAGCGCATGTTCACGCTCGGCACCTCGAAGAACGCCTTGCAGAACTCCTCGAGAATCCACTTCAGGTGGCCCATGTGCGAACCCTTGTCGATCACCAATCCCTCGACTTGGTGGAACATGGGCGTGTGGGTCTGGTCGGAGTCGCACCGATATGTGCGGCCAGGAATAATGACTTTGATCGGCGGCTTCTGCGTCTGCATGGTGCGGATCTGCACCGGCGAGGTGTGCGTGCGAAGCAGCATGCGCTCGCCGTTCGCCTTGGGCGCAAAGAAAAATGTATCGTGCATTTCGCGCGCCGGATGTTCCGGCGGAAAATTGAGCGCGGTGAAATTATAGAAATCCGTCTCGATGTCCGGACCTTCCGCGATCGAGAAGCCCATGTCGGCGAAGATCGCGGTCAGCTCCTCGATCACCTGGCTGATCGGGTGAATGCGGCCGGCCAGCGCCGGCGCCTCGCGCACCGGCAGCGTCACATCGACGGTGTCGCTCTCCAGCTGCTTCGAGATTTCCGCCAGCTTGAACGCCGCGCGCCGCTTGGCGATCGCTTCGGTTACTTGATCCTTGAGCCCGTTGATGAGTGGGCCCTGAATCTTGCGTTCCTCAGGCGTGATCGTGCCGAGCGACTTCAGGAGCTCCGAGATCGAGCCCTTCTTGCCAAGCGCCGCGACGCGCACGGCCTCGAGCGCGGCGTCGTCCGTGGCGGCTGCGACGGCTGCGAGCAGTGCGGCTTCAAGCTTAGCGATATCGGCCATGCGACTCTCTTGATTCGCTACCTATACCCGAACGGAAGCCGCGCGGCGCTCTTTGGCGCCTCGCGGATTTCCAGCCTCGGCAGGGGATGCTTCAGGCGAGCGCGGCGCGGGCCTTGTCCACCAGCGCCTTGAAGGTGTCCGGCTCCCGCACCGCCAGATCGGCCAGCACCTTGCGGTCGACCGCGACCCCGGCTTTGCCGAGGCCGTCGATAAATCGGCCGTAGGTCAGGCCCTGCTCGCGGGTCGCCGCGTTGATGCGCTGGATCCACAGCGCGCGGAACGTGCGTTTGCGGTTTTTACGATCGCGATAGGCATATTGCTTGGCCTTCTCGACCGCCTGTTTGGCGATGCGGATGGTGTTTTTGCGCCGGCCGTAGAAGCCCTTGGCGGCCTTGAAGACTTTCTTGTGCTTGGCGTGGGACGTCACGCCGCGTTTGACGCGGGCCATGGCTCAATCTCCTCGATCTCTGATGAGCCCCGGCTACACGCCGTAGGGCAGAAAGCGCTTCACGATCCGCGCGTCTTGCGGCGAGAGGATCGTGGTGCCGCGTTGCTGGCGGATCTGCTTCTTGGTGCGCTTGATCATGCCGTGGCGCTTGTTGGCCTGGCCGGATCGCACCTTGCCGCGCGCGCTGATCGTGAATCGTTTCTTCGCGCCGGATTTGGTCTTCATCTTGGGCATTTGGCTCCGTCTCCTGGAAGGCAAGCAGGCAAGCCCGCAGCCTTCCCAATGTGCTCTCGAATGAGCTGGTTTGAGCGTTCGAAGCCGCCACGGCAGCCCTTTTAGCCGGGCGGCTCGAAGGCCGCTTCGATACAAGACGCGCTTCGGCTTGGCAAGCGAAGGACTTGGCTGCTTTAGCCGCGCGCCTCGCGGTGACGGTCCGCCCGCCAGGCCCAGAGCGGCATCAGCCATGCCACCAAGCCCAGAACAGCAAGCGCCTGCATGCTGGGCGGCGGCGGGCCGAAGATGACTGAGGCATAGATGACAAGCAGGAACACGATGAGCGCCCAGAACGCCCACGTCCCGATGCGGTCCTTGGCGCGCGTGGCGCGGAGATAAAGAACGAGCCCGGCGACGAACATCGCAAGCTCAAGCGCGATCGTTGCCAGAACGAAATTCCACAGACCAAGTCCCACTTTGAACTGGTCTGGAATGAGCGGCAGGTCCGGCCGGTGCACGATGAAATCGAGCACCCAGTGCGAGAGCACCACCAGCCCGACGATGATCGCAGCAGCCCGGTCGCGCTTGAGCGCGAAATAGACTGCGCCGAAGCCGATCGCCCATAGCACGACGAACAGGAGGCTGTGCGTGTAGGGGTAATAGACGAAGCTCAAGGGCGTAAACAGCGTGTCGCCCGGCGCGATGCGCACGATCTCGATCCGCAACAGGAGCAGGATCGGCCACACGAGGTCGATCCACATGGTGGCAAGGAAGAGCGTTCCCAGACTCGTGCGCGGTGTCGCCGCCTTGGCGGCGAACGCCACCGCGTGATGCCCGATGAACATCCCGAGCGCTTTCCGCCGCTCAGCGCGGCGCGAGGATCATGACGATCTGCCGGCCTTCGGACATCGGCGACAGCTCGACCTTGGCGATGGTCGCGGTGTCTTCCTTCACGCGGTCCAAGAGCTTGTAGCCGAGGTCCTGGTGCGCCATCTCGCGGCCGCGGAAGCGGAGCGTCACCTTCACCTTGTCGCCCTCCTCGAAGAAGCGGCGCATCGAGCGCATCTTCACGTCATAGTCGTGCGTGTCGATCCCGGGGCGAAGCTTGATTTCCTTGACCTCGACCGTCTTCTGCTTCTTGCGCGCCTCGGCGGCTTTCTTCTGCGCCTGATATTTGTATTTGCCGTAGTCGAGGATCTTGCAGATCGGCGGCGTGGTGTTGGGGGAGATTTCGACGAGGTCCAGCCCGGCTGCTTGAGCGAGCGCGATGGCCTCTTGCGTGGGAGTGATGCCGCGGTTGGCTCCGGTATCATCGATGAGCTGAACGTCGCGGCTGCGGATTTCCTGGTTGATGCGCGGCCCATCCTTCTGGGCCGGCTGAGGCGCTCTCATGGGGCGGCGAATGGCGATCGTCTCCTGTGCAGTTGCCGTATCGCTTCCCGCTGGCTCGGCGCGAAGCAAGGGCAGGATTGAGACAAACCGGGGCGAAGTCAACGGGCGGCTTGCCCGCCTGTGCTTGGCGTAATACGGGGTCGCGGCAACAACATGATCAACGAGATATTGCACAGGCTGAACGTAGGCACCGGCGAGGCGGCGCGGCCGGTCGCCGTGCGCGTGCGCGAGGGCGCGGCACCCGGCCTGTTCTGGCTCGGCGGCTTCAAGTCCGACATGGGCGGCACCAAGGCCGTGGCGCTCACCGCGCACGCGGAAAAGACCGGCCGCGCCATCGTGCGCTTCGACTATTCCGGCCACGGCGAATCCGGCGGCCGCTTCGAGGACGGCACCATCTCGCGCTGGCTCGAGGAAGCGCGCGCCGTGTTCGAGACCTTCACCGCCGGGCCGCAAATTCTGATCGGCTCCTCCATGGGCGGCTGGATCGCGTTGCTGCTCGCACGCGAGTGGACGCAACGCCCGGCCGCGCGCGGCCGCATCGCGGGACTTGTTCTGATCGCGCCGGCGGCGGATTTCACCGAACTACTGATGTGGCCATCGCTGCCGGAAGAAGTGAAGCGCGAGATCGAAGAGAAAGGCGTCTGGATGCGGCCTTCGGCCTATGGTGATGGCCCCTATCCGATCACGCGGGCGCTGATCGAGGACGGCAGGAAGCATCTGGTCTTGAACGCGCCGTTCGAGACCGGCTGTCCCGTGCGCATTCTCCAGGGCTCGCTCGATCCCGACGTGCCCTGGCGGCACGCCATGAAGCTCGTCGCTTGTCTTCCGAAAGACGACGTGGCGATGACGCTGGTGAAGGACGGCGACCACCGTCTGTCGCGGCCCGAGGACATCGAGCGACTGTTGCGGATCGTGGACGAGTTGGCGGCGTAGCGAGCAAATCGTCAGGCCCGGCCTTGTGCCGGGCATCCACGTCTTACAGCGGCGCAAGATTCAAGACGTGGATGGCCGGGACAAGCCCGGCCATGACGATCAAACCAAGACCGCGTTCCATTCCTCAAGCACCGCTGGATCGCTTTCGCTTGGTCGCGTTGCCGCTCTGACTCGGGAGAACGCCTCGGCATCAAGCAGCCGCGACAGCGCCCAGACCGCGGCACCTCGTACCAGCGGCGAGGCATCGTCCAACAGCCGCTCGGCTTCCTGGGCAAGCGCCGCGTCGCCGGAATTGCCGATCGCGATCAGGACATTGCGCACGAAGCGCTCACGGCCGGTGCGCTTGATCGGGCTTTTGGTGAAGCGCTTGCGAAATGCCGCGTCGTCGAGGCGGGAGAGCTCCGCAAGGGTGGGAGCACGGTTCTCAGTACGGGCGGCGAGCTTCGCCTCGCGTCCGGTTTGCGCGAACTTGTTCCACGGGCAGACCGCGAGGCAATCGTCGCAGCCATAGATGCGGTTACCGATTTTTTCTCGGAACTCGCGCGGGATCGGGCCCTTGTGTTCGATGGTGAGATAGGAAATGCAGCGCCGCGCATCGAGCTGGTACGGCGCCGGGAACGCTTCGGTCGGGCAGATATCGAGGCATGCGCGGCAGCTGCCGCAATGATCGGGCTCCGGCGCATCGAGCGGCAGCTCGAGCGTCGTGAACAGCGCGCCCAGAAACAGCCACGAGCCGTACTCGCGCGAGACGATGTTGGTATGTTTGCCCTGCCAGCCGAGACCGGCGGCTTCGGCGAGGGGCTTCTCCATCACCGGGGCGGTATCGACGAAGACTTTGAGCTCGCCGCCGGCCTCGGCCGCGAGCCAATGCGCGATGCGCTTGAGCTTGCCCTTGATCAGGTCGTGATAGTCGTCGGCCTGCGCATAGACCGAGATCGCGCCGCGCTCGCGAAGCGAAAGAATCGCGAGCGGGTTCTCGTCCGGCGCATAATTTAGTCCGAACACCGCGACGCTCTTTACCTCCGGCCACAGCGCCGATGGGCTCGCGCGCCGCTCGCGCGTGGCTTCCATCCAGTCCATGTCGCCGTGCGCGCCGGCATCCAGCCAGTCAAGCAGCCGCGGCGCGGCCTTGGCGATGGCGTCGGGCCTCGTCACGCCAAAGGCGTCGAAGCCTTCGGCGCGCGCCTTCTCGCCGAGCGCTTGCTTGATCGCGTGCGGATCTAGAAGTCGAGGTCGGCGTAGCTTGCCGAGGGCGTCAGCCCCGGCACGGTTTCGGCCAGCAGCGGACGGAACGACGGGCGCGACTTGATCCGCGCGTACCATCCCTTTGCGGTCTCGTCCTCGTCCCACGGCACGTCACCCAGATAATCGGCGGTCGAAAGATGCGCGGCGGCGGCAAGATCCGCGTAACCGAGCCGCTCGCCGGCGAGTGCCTTCCTAGTCCGCAACAGCCAGCCGATATAGCGCAGATGATAGCCCGAATTCGCGCGCGCCGCGCGGATCGCAGTCGAATCCGGCGGGCCGCCGCCTTCGGCAAGCGTCATATGCCGCTTGAAAATCTTCTCGCGCACCAAATGGTCGGTGACTTCGGCGAAGAACTTGTCGTGAAACCAGGAGACCAACCGGCGCACCTCGACGCGCTCTTCGAAGCCGAGCGGCATCAGCCGGCGCTCGCCGAAGTCGGGTCCCTGGGTTTCGTCGAGGAATTCCGCGATTACAGTAGCGCCCGGGATGACGGCGCTGGCGGTGATAAGCACCGGCGTGGTGCCGGCCGGATTAATGGCGAGAAACTCGGCCCGCCGCTTCCACACCGGCTCATCGGTCGCCTCGAACGGAATGCCGTATTCGCCGAGCACGAGCCGGACGAAGCGCGAATGCGGGCAGAGCGGGAAATGATAGAGCTGCATCGGCGTCCGGCCTTGGGATAGGGCGACTCGCTCAAAAAGCAGGCGATCCTAGGGCCGCATGCGCCTCCCGGGCAATTGCCGCGGCGCGCGGGCGGCGCGAAGATGGCGCCGATTCGTCCGCCGTTCCCGCCCGGAAGTCCCCATGACTATTGCCAAGCTGATCGAAGCCGCGCTTCTCGGCCTGCTCGAAGGCTTGACCGAGTTCATCCCGGTCTCCTCCACCGGGCACCTTTTGCTCGCCGGCTATTTCCTCGGCTTCAAATCGACCGGCAAGGCCTTCGAGGTCCTGATCCAGCTCGGCGCGATCCTGGCCATCGTCGTGCTCTATTTCTCCAAACTCTGGAGCGTCTTCATCCGGCTGCCGAGCGACCCCGCCGCGCGGCGCTTCGCCATCGGCATCGTGATCGCATTCCTGCCCGCGGCCGTTCTCGGCGCCACGCTGCACGGCTTCATCAAGGGCGTTCTGTTCGAGACACCGGCGCTGATCTGCGTCATGCTGATCATCGGCGGCGTGATCCTGTTCGTCGTAGACCGGCTCGATCTGAAGCCGAAATATTCCGACGCCATGCAGCTGCCGCCGCTGTTGGCGCTGAAGATCGGATTCTGCCAGACGCTCGCCTTGATCCCCGGCGTGTCGCGCTCGGGCTCGACCATCGTCGGCGCGCTGCTTCTGGGCGTCGAGCGGCGCGCGGCGGCGGAATTCTCCTTCTTCCTCGCCATGCCCACCATGCTCGGCGCCTTCGTCTATGATCTCTACAAGAACCGCGCGAGTCTTTCGCTCGACGACGGACTCTTGATCCTAGTCGGCTTCGTCGCTGCGTTCTGCGCCGCGATCGTCGTGGTGCGCATGCTGCTCGACTTCGTCTCGAAGAACGGTTTTGCCTTCTTCGCGCTGTGGCGGATCGTGGTCGGCGGCCTGGGACTGGTCGGGCTGCTCTTGGTGCGCTGAGCCTCAGCTGGCGCGCGAGAACTGGCCGGCCTTGCGAAAGCGACCAAGATAGCTCGGCAGCACCGCGGCGAGCGCGGTCGGCGAAATGTCCATTCCCTTAAGTGTACGTCCTTCGTGCTCGGCTTCGGCCGAGACCACATTGTCGCGCTCGAGCAGGATCACCTGGTCGCGCGTGAGCAACGGATTCGGCAGCAGCTCGAGAAAAAACGCCTGCAGTCGCGCAACCGCGAACGGAATTGGAACGAGCAACCGCCGCCGCCCGATCTCTGCGAGCATGAGTTCCATCAGTTCCTTGAACGTCTTCACCTCAGGTCCGCCGAGCTCATAGGTCGTGCCAGGCTTGGCCTTGTCTTCGAGCGCAGTGACGATCCCCGTGGCAACGTCGCCGACGAATACCGGCTGGAAGCGCGTCGCTCCGCCACCGATGAGCGGCAGCGCGGGCGCGATCCGTGCCATGGCGGCGAAGCGATTGAAGAAACCATCCTCCGGACCGAACAGGATCGAGGGCCGGAAGATCACCGCTGTAGGCACCGCGGATTTCACCGCCGCTTCGCCCGCGGCCTTGGTGCGCGCATAAGCGGATTGCGAACTTGCATCGGCGCCGATCGCCGACACATGCACGAGCTTGGCGTTCTGCTTGGCGGCGGCCTCAGCGACGGCGCGGGCACCCTGCGCCTGCACTCCTTCAAAAGTCTGCCGGCCGCTCTGAAACAAAATGCCAGTAAGATTGACCAGCGCATCGGCGTCCTCGGCAGCACTTGCGACCGACTCCGGGAACCGCACGTTGGCCTGCACCGCGTGGATCTGCCCGACCATGCCGAGCGGCTGCAGGAAATTCGCGAGCTCCGGCCGGCGCACCGCGACGCGGATGCGCCAGCCGCGTTTAGCGAGCGCGCGCACCAGATGCCGGCCCAGAAATCCCGAGCCGCCATAAATCGTGACCAGCCGATCGATCGCCTGCGCCATCGCCGAAAACCTAGCACCGCTCTCTTTGCGCGGGCCGAGCGTTACTCGATCGTTTCCCGCCCGTCAAAGCGCGCGCTGTGCGGTCGCTTCGATTGACAAGGCTCGGAGCCAAGTCCTACCTATCGCGCCGAGCCCAGGTGGCGGAATTGGTAGACGCACTAGTTTCAGGTACTAGCGCTGAAAGGCGTGGAGGTTCGAGTCCTCTCCTGGGCACCAGCTAAACGATTTCTTGACCGTCGCGTGCGATGGATCGGGCGCGCTTCGAGATCGGACGAAACAGCGATGACCATCCGCCTGCACCGCGGCGACCTGCCCGATCTTTCCGGCTACGACGCCGTGGTGGCGATCGACACGGAGACGCTCGGCCTCAATCCGCTGCGCGACCGGCTGTGCGTCGTGCAACTCTCCGCCGGCGACGGATCGGCCGACGTCGTGCAAATGCCGGTCGGCGACACCTCGGCGCCCAATCTGGTGCGGCTGCTGTCCGATCCGAAGCGGCTGAAGCTCTTCCATTACGCGCGCTTCGATCTCGCCGTCCTGTTCAAGAGCTTCGGCGTGATGCCGCAGCCGGCTTATTGCACCAAGATCGCGTCCCGCCTCGCGCGCACCTATACCGACCGGCACGGCCTCAAGGATCTGGTCAAGGAATTGCTCAACGTCGATCTGTCGAAGCAGCAGCAGAGCTCCGACTGGGGCGCCGAGACGCTCACAGAGGCACAGGTCGCCTATGCCGCATCCGACGTGTTGCACCTGCATGCGTTGCGCGAGCGGCTCGACGAGATGCTCGCCCGCGAAGGCCGCGAGGAGCTCGCCGAGGCTTGTTTCCGATTTCTGCCCACGCGCGTTCGCCTCGATCTCGGCGGCTGGGCGGAAGAGGACATTTTCGCGCATGGCTGACGCGCGGGAACGCTTGCGCACCAAGCCCTCACGGTCATCTCCCTGGCCCATCCGCCACGGATGCGCCATGTCTTAGTGTGACATGTCTCGGTGAGATATTGGGCAAGGCAGGGGACCTAACGTGCCTTCCACTGAAACGACATTCGCCGCCGCAGGCGACAGGCGCAATCCGGTCGCGGCCTACAAGGCGGCGCTGCGCCACACGCGGCGCGTCCGCTTCTTCCGCCGCGCGCTACCGGCGGCGATCATCCTGTGCGTCTCCGTCATCGTGATCGGCTCCTGGCTCGATCCGCTGCGACTCTTGGGCGAGCTTCCGATCGAGTTCGCCCGTCTCGCCATTTCCGGCAGCACGCTCAAGATCGAGGCGCCGAAACTTTCCGGCTACACCGCCGACGGGCGCGCCTATAGCGTGACCGCCGAATCCGCCGCGCAGGATCTCACGAAGCCCGGCGTGATCGAGATGACCGGCATCGAGGCGCGCTTCGAAATTATCGGCGGCGGAACCACCAGGCTCAGAGCCGAAAAGGGCACGTTCGATTCCAAGGCCGAGCAGTTGCGCCTCGCCGATGGAATCGACATTACCTCCAGCAACGGCTACGGCGGCAAACTCAGCGAGGCGCTCGTCGATATGCGCAAGGGCCATCTGCTGTCACCCGCGCCGGTCGATCTGAAGTATCAGGACGGCTGGCTCAAGGCCGACCGCCTCGAAATTTTTGACAATGGCGAGCGCGCGCTTTTCGAAGGGCGCGTCACGGCGGAGTTCCGCCTGAACCCGCCGGCTGAAGCGACTGCGGAGCCGAAGCCATGAGCGCGATGCGTCCGGCGATTTGGCCGCGGCTTTTGTTCGCGGCGCTCCTGGTTGCGGCTGCCAACGGCCCGGCCGCGGCGCAAGGCGCGCCCAAGGCGAAGAGCACGCAAACCACGACCGGATTTCCGAACGCCTTGCAGGGCTTTCAGCGAAATCGCACCGACCCGGTGAAGATCGAAGCCAATTCACTCGAAGTGCGCGACAAGGACAAGACCGCCGTATTCAGCGGCAACGTGGTCGTGCAGCAGGGCGACACGCAGATGCGCTGCAAGGAGCTCATCGTTCACTACGAGGGCGGCGCGTTACCCACCCAGCCGGCCAGCACCCAGGCCATCGCGCCGCAACAGCTTCGCCGCCTGGTGGCGAACGGCGGGGTGATCGTCACCACCAAGGATCAGCGCGCCACCGCCAATATCGGCATCTATGACGCGCGCTCGAACACCATGACGCTCAGCGGCAACGTGGTGCTGCTGCAGGGGCCGAACCTGATGCGCGGCGACCGGCTGGTCGTGGATCTCACGTCGGGCCTTTCGCGCCTCGACGCCGAAGGCAAATCGGCGACCCCGGGCCGCGTGCACGGCTTGTTCGTCCCAGGTTCGGTCAAGGATCAGCCGCGCGAAGAGGCGCCGGTGCCGCCCGGCAGCCCGCCCAAGCCCCTGCCGATCCCACAGCGGCAATGATCGCAGCCGCAGCGTCCGCGTTGCCTCCGCGCTGCGAAGGGCCTATCACGCCCCGAT
Organism: Xanthobacteraceae bacterium; assembly: GCA_036559465.1. Taxonomy (GTDB): domain Bacteria; phylum Pseudomonadota; class Alphaproteobacteria; order Rhizobiales; family Xanthobacteraceae; genus JAHFPN01. Next base: position 15,766 of record DATBTC010000117.1, on the reverse strand, counting down.
TGCAGTGCCGCACTGCAGCGGAGAGCCCGTGCTGAAGGTTCTTTCCTGGTTCCGCTCCAAGTCCGCCCCCGAATCCTCCGGGCGCGAACTGCTTCCCGATGCCTGGCAGCTCGATGAGGACGTGCCGCGCCGCGCCGATCGCCGTCCACGGCCGGAGCGCGCGCCGCCTGAATCGAGACCATCTGAATCGAGAAGGCCTTCGCGGTCGCCCGACCGGCGTCCGATCGCGCTTCCCGAAATCGTTCCAATGCCAGAGCCCCGCGCGATGCCGCGTCGCAAGCCCGTGCCGGTGCCACAGAGCGGCGAGGGGGTGCTGGCGGCATTTGGCCTGGTGAAAGCCTATGGCGGCCGCCGCGTCGTGAACGACGCGAGCATCGATCTGGAGCGCGGCGAGGCGGTCGGTCTGCTCGGGCCCAACGGCGCTGGCAAGACCACGATCTTCTACATGATCACCGGGCTGATCCGCGCCGACTCCGGCCGTATCGAACTCGACGGCCACGACGTGACCAAGCTTCCCATGTATCGCCGCGCCCGGCTCGGCATCGGCTACCTGCCGCAGGAGGCCTCGATCTTCCGCGGCATGAATGTCGAGGACAATATTCGCGCCGTGCTCGAGGTGATCGAGCCCGATCCGAAAAAGCTCGAGCGCGATCTCGACGCGCTACTCGACGAATTCAACATCGATCGCGTGCGCAAATCGCCCGCCATCGCGCTCTCCGGCGGTGAGCGGCGCCGCGTCGAAATCGCGCGCGCCATCGCCACGCGCCCGGCCTTCATGCTGCTGGACGAGCCATTCGCCGGCATCGACCCGATCGCCGTCGGCGACATCCAGGAGCTGGTGCGCCACCTCACCGCGCGCGGCATCGGTGTACTGATCACCGACCATAATGTGCGCGAGACGCTCGGCCTGGTGGACCGCGCTTATATCGTGCACTCCGGCGAAATCCTGATGGAGGGCGGACCGGACGAGATCGTGTCGAATCCGGACGTGCGCAGGCTCTATCTCGGCGAGGAATTCCGGCTTTAACGCCGTTCCGGGATCGGCCGCCCGAGCCCGGTAATTACCGGCTATAATGAATTTGATCGGGTTTGGAGCCGCCTCGCGGGCGGCATGCGTAATGGCGCTTTCGCAAAAACTTCAGCTTCGCCAGAGCCAAGCGTTGGTGATGACGCCGCAGCTGATGCAGGCAATCAAGCTCCTGCAGCTGTCGAACCTGGATCTGGTGGCCTATGTCGAGGCGGAGCTCGAGCGCAATCCGTTGCTCGAGCGCGTTGAGGACCCCGAAGGTACGCGCTCGTCCGACGAAGCGCCCGGAGTCCAGGCTGCGTCCGAATCGGAGAGCGAGGGCGCGCCGATCGAAGGCGATAGTGCGCGCGCCGAAGAATGGCTCGGCGGGGAGCTTGCGACCAGCCGCGGTGCCATCGAGAACCAGATGGACGCCAATCTTGAAAACGTATTCCCCGAGGACTCGGGCGCGCCTGCGCAACGCGCCTCGCCGCCCGAGACGCCGGGCTATTCCGAATGGGCCGGCGTCGGCGCCGGCGGCCGCGACGACGCGGACTATAATCTGGAGGCCTTCGTCAGCGCCGAGATCACGCTCGCCGAGCACCTGTCGCGCCAGCTCAATCTTGCGATCACCGATCCGGTGCGCCGCATGATCGGGCAGCATCTGGTCGATCTGGTCGACGAGGCCGGCTATATCCGCGGCGATCTTGCCGCCGTCGCCGAAAAGCTCGGTGCGCCCATGGCCGAGATCGAGGCGGTGCTGTCGACGCTGCAGGAGTTCGATCCCTCGGGTGTTTGCGCGCGGGATCTGGCCGAGTGTCTCACCATCCAGCTCAAGGATCGCGACCGCTACGACCCGGCCATGGCCTCGCTGATCGCCAATCTCGATCTCCTGGCCAAGCGCGACCTCGCCGGACTGAAACGCGTGTGCGATGTCGACGAGGAGGACCTTGCCGAAATGGTCGGTGAGATTCGTATGCTCAATCCCAAGCCCGGCCTCGTCTTCGGCCAGGGCGTGGTGCAGCCGATCGTGCCCGACGTGTTCGTGCGCGCGGCGCCCGACGGCTCCTGGACCGTCGAGCTCAACGCCGACACCTTGCCGCGCGTGCTGGTCAGCCAGACCTATTACGCGACGGTTTCCAAGACCGCCAAGAGCGACAAGGAGCGCGCCTTTCTCACCGAATGCCTGCAGACTGCGAACTGGTTGACCCGCTCGCTCGACCAGCGCGCCAAGACGATCATGAAGGTCTCGACCGAAATCGTGCGCCAGCAGGACGGCTTCCTCGCCTATGGCGTGCAGCACCTGCGGCCCTTGAATCTGCGCATGGTCGCCGACGCGATCAGCATGCACGAATCCACGGTCTCGCGCGTGACCTCGAACAAATACATGGCCACGCCGCGCGGCATTTTCGAGCTGAAATATTTCTTCTCTTCGTCGATCAATGCGACCGGCGCCGGTGAAGCGCATTCGGCCGAAGCCGTGCGTCATCGTATCAAGGAGCTGATCGAGGCCGAGACTCCGCAGACCGTGCTCTCCGACGACACCATCGTGCAGCGCCTGAAAGAGGCCGGTATCGACATCGCCCGCCGCACGGTCGCAAAATATCGTGAAGCGATGCGCATACCTTCTTCGGTGCAGCGGCGGCGCGAGAAACAGGCAAGTCACATCCTTTAAGTATTGCGGGCAGTGGCCCATTGACCCGGTGAGAATCGGCTCTTATGGTCCGCGCCCTCACGATTCCCCCGGACATAGTTCGGCTGGATCACGAAAAAAATCATGCCGCTCGATGACATTCTCGCCGCCGACGCGATCTTTCCTGCGCTGAAGGTGGGCAACAAAAAGCAGGCCTTGCAGGAACTCGCGGCCAAGGCCGCGGTTGCCACCGGCCGCGCGGAGCGCGAGATTTTCGATATCTTGCTGCAACGCGAGCGTCTGGGCTCGACCGGGATCGGCAACGGGGTTGCGATCCCGCACGGCAAGCTGCCCAAGCTCAAGGCGCTCGTCGGCCTGTTTGCGCGGCTGGAAAAGCCGATCGATTTCGAGGCCCTCGACGGCCATCCGGTCGATCTGATTTTTCTGCTATTGGCCCCGGAAGCGGCCGGCGCCGATCACCTGAAGGCGCTGGCGCGCATCGCGCGCCTGCTGCGCGACCCGGCGACCGCCGCCAAGATGCGCGCGACCGGCGATGCACGGACCCTCTATGAGCTGCTCTGCATGCAGCCGCCCTCGGCGATCAACGCCGCCTGACACTCTTCTCGTCATGCCCGGCACACGGGTCCGGCCTCCGGCCGGCCCGAGTGTAAACCTTGTGCCGGGCATCCACGTCTTACAGCGAACGAGAGTTCAAAGACGTGGATGGCCGGGACAAGCCCGGCCATGACGTATTCGGGTCGACGGCGTTTAGTGAACGCTGAGGGTGACGAGCTCGTGCTCGCGCGCGTTGGCGAGTGCGGCCTCGCGCGTGTCGGTGAGCATGATCGGCGTGCCGTCGGCCGCGTGCAGCGAGAACAGCTGCAGACCCGGCGCCATATTCGGCGCTTGCGGGAAGATCGTGCCCACATCCTCGGAACGGAGCGCCCGCACATAGGCGATGCGTCCGCCGCCGAGCGCCGCCAGCGCCTCGGAGGTGAAGACCGGAGCCTTCGGGTCCATAACCTTTGGATCATCGTGTTGCGTGTTCATGATCTTACTCCTTTCCGTTCTTCGCCCCGATCTCGATCCGGCGCACGGGTCGAGCGGTTTCGGGCCGCTCCAAATCGACCGACAGGAGCCCGTCTTTCAGATCGGCGCCTGTGATCGCGATGCCGTCGGCCAGCACGAAGGTTCGCCGGAACTGCCGCGCAGCGATGCCGCGATGCAAGAAGGTGCGCCCGGCGCTGTCGTCGGTCTGGCGGCCGGCGATCACCAGCTCGTTTTCTTCGACGGTGATCTCGAGCTCTGCGCGCGAGAAGCCGGCGACGGCGAGCGTGATCCGGATCCGCTCCGGCCGGTCCTTGGCCGCGGGCAGCCGCTCGACGTTGTAGGGCGGATAACCATCGGCCGCCTTGGCGACCCGGTCGAGCGCCCGCTCGATCTCTTCGAAGCCGAGCAGGAACGGGCTCGAAAGCGTAGGTACGCGTGACATCGCAAAGTCCTCGCAAAAGCGACTTTGTGGGGCCCCAGATGGGCGCCCCGGACCGGGCTCGGTCGAACCCGGCGCACGGTTGATATGGGATCGCGCCTGGCCTCACGCAAGGCGGGATTGGTGGCGCTGCTTCGGTCGGGCGGGAAGTGGTGGAGCCAGGGGGAGTCGAACCCCCGACCTCTTGAATGCCATTCAAGCGCTCTCCCAACTGAGCTATGGCCCCACACGGCCGTTTCGAAAGCCGGAATTCAGACTAAGCGGCATGCTCGGGCGCTGGGTGTCCCGAGCGGTTCGGACTAAGCATGAGGCGTTCCGCCCCTCAAGGCTCCTCGTCGCCCTCGACCTTCTCGCCGATGATTTCGGAGACCGTGCCGGGTTCCTCTTCCTCCTGCTCGAGGAACGTATCGTCCTCGGTCGCGGCGGGAGTCTCCGTCTCGTCGTCATCGGCATCCGGTGTCGCTGCAGTTTTCTTCTTGCCAGTCGCCTCCGCATCCGCATCCTCGAGCGAGATGACGTTGGCGGGCCGCTTGACCTCCGGCTCTTCGACCGGGACCGGCTTTGGCGCGACCGGCTCGGCCCGCGCCCGCGTGACGGCCGCGACCTGATACACGGTTCCGCACTTCGGGCAGACGATAGGATTGCGCGCGAGGTCGTAGAATTTCGACCCGCAGCTGCCACACACGCGCTTGATGCCGAGTTCGGGCTTGACCACCAAAACTCCTCCGCTTGCAGAAAATAGCCGGAAAAAGGGCGCCTCAATTGGACCGCTGCCCCCAGCCTGTCAAGGCCGAAAAGCCGCCGGCCTGCATCGGTGACGGGCTCTGCACTGCGTGCTAGAGCCTCGCGCCGAGACGAGAAAACGATGTCCGTCGCTCCGGCGCACCCAAAGGCCCACATTAGGCCCGCCGTCGCCCGCCGCGCGGGCGCGCTCAAGGGCCGCGTTCGCGTGCCTGGCGACAAGTCGATCTCCCACCGCGCGCTCATGCTCGGCCTGCTCACGGTGGGCGAGACCCGGATCGAGGGGCTTCTCGAAGGCGCCGATGTGCTCGCCACCGTCGCGGCCTGCGGTGCGCTCGGAGCCAGGCTTCAGCGCAGCGCAACCGGCGCCTGGAGCGTGCAGGGCGCGGGCATCGGTTCACTCTTGCCGCCCCGGGCGCCGCTCGATTTCGGCAATGCCGGCACCGGCACGCGGCTGATGCTTGGTGTTGTGGCCGGTCACCCGATCGAAGTCGTATTCGATGGGGACGCCAGCCTGCGCCAGCGGCCGATGCGGCGCGTACTCGATCCGCTCGCGCGCATGGGCGCGGAGGTCATGGAGCAGGCCGAGGGCGGTCGCTTGCCGCTCAAGCTCAAGGGCGCGCGCGATCCGATTCCGATCGAATACAAGAGTCCGGTCGCGTCCGCGCAAGTAAAATCGGCAGTGCTGCTATGCGGGCTCGCGGCGCCGGGCGAGACCACCCTGATCGAGGAAGCGGCGACCCGCGACCATACCGAGCGCATGCTCGCCCATTTCGGCGCCGAGCTCGCCGTCACGCCTCATGGCACGCACGGCAAGCGAATCGTGCTCAAGGGTCGGCCGGAATTGCAGCCGCAACGCGTGCGCGTGCCGGCCGATCCGTCGTCGGCCGCGTTTCCGCTTGTCGCGGCGCTTCTGGTTCCGGGCTCGGATATCGTGCTCGAAGGCGTGCTGATGAATCCGCTGCGCTCGGGCCTGATCGTGACGCTCAAAGAAATGGGCGCGCAGATCGAGGAGCTGGAGCGGCGCGAGGAGGGCGGCGAGACGGTCGCCGATCTGCGCGTACGCGCCTCGGCGCTCAAGGGCGTCGAAGTTCCCGCTGCCCGCGCGCCTTCGATGATCGACGAATATCCGGTGCTCGCGGTCGCAGCTAGCTTCGCCGAAGGCACCACGGCGATGCGCGGGCTTTCCGAATTACGCGTCAAGGAATCCGATCGGCTGGGTGCGGTCGCCGCCGGCCTCAAGGCGAACGGCGTGGTCCACGAGATTTCCGGCGACGATCTGCTCGTGCATGGCAAGCGCAATGTCGCGGGCGGCGGCAACGTCGCGACCCACATGGATCACCGGATCGCCATGAGCTTTCTGGTCATGGGACTCGCCAGCGACAAGCCGGTCGGCACCGACGATATTTCCTTCGTCGCCACCAGCTTTCCAGGCTTCTCCGAGCTGATGCAAAAGCTCGGCGCCGATATTGGATAAGCGATGATCGTCACCATCGACGGGCCGGCGGCGTCGGGCAAGGGCACACTCGCGCGCCGGATTGCCGAGCATCTTGGTCTCCCGCATCTCGATACTGGTCTGCTCTACCGCGCGGTCGCGGCCCAACTCCTCGACGAGAAGAAGCCACTCAACGACGCAACCGCCGCCGCGGCCGTCGCTCGCTCTCTCTCTCTCGATGGGCTCGATGCCAGCCGCCTTTCGGGTGCGACACTCGGCGAAGCCGCATCGCGAGTCGCGGTGATCCCCGAAGTACGTGCGGCGCTTCTGGCCTTGCAGCAGGATTTCGCCCGCAGGCCCGGGGGTGCCGTGCTCGATGGCCGCGACACCGGCACCGTCATCGCCCCCCAGGCCGAGGCAAAGATTTTCGTCACCGCCCGGCCGGAAGTGCGCGCCTTTCGGCGTCACAAGGAGCTCACCGAGCGCGGCGAGGGGCTTGCCTATGACGCGGTGCTGGCCGAGATCAGGAAGCGCGACGCCCGCGACTCCGGCCGCGCCATCGCACCCCTGAAGGCCGCGCCCGATGCGGCCTTGCTCGATACCACCGATCTCGATATAGAGGCCGCGTTCCGGGCGGTTCTTTCTATCGTGGAGGCTGTCCGGGCGGGCCGAGGGCGGGGTTCACCCGCGCCCTCGTAGCGTAGGAGGCAGGCCCGCTCCGCCTCGCGTTTTCGCGCCGGAACATCCAACCGTCTCGTGCCGCGCGGCAGTTTTGCCGTGACAAAATCATGGCTCCGGGCCGTCGGCCCGGATCGGCCGCGCCGCACGCGACGTTATTTCACCGACACCCGAACCCGATCCAGGAGAACCGATGCCCGCCGCCGCCAAACAGACCGCCCAGCCCACCCGCGAAGACTTCGCCGCCATGCTCGAAGAATCCTTCGGCCGCCTCGACCTGCACGAGGGCTCGGTCGTCAAGGGCCGCATCGTCGGCATCGAGAAGGACATCGCCGTCATCGACATTGGTCTCAAGACCGAAGGCCGCGTTCCGATGAAGGAATTCGCCGGCCCCGGCCGCGAGACCGCGCTGAAAATCGGCGACGAGGTCGAGGTCTATCTCGAGCGGGTGGAGAACGCGCTGGGCGAGGCGGTGCTGTCGCGCGACAAGGCGCGGCGCGAGGAGAGCTGGGGCCGTCTCGAAAAAGCGTTCCAGGCCAACGAGAAGGTCACCGGCGTCATCTTCAACCAGGTCAAGGGCGGCTACACCGTCGATCTCGACGGCGCGGTTTCCTTTCTGCCGCGCAGCCAGGTCGACATTCGCCCGATCCGCGACATCGGCCCGCTCATGCACACGCCGCAGCAGTTCCAGATTCTCAAGATGGATCGTCGGCGTGGCAACATCGTCGTTTCGCGCCGCACCGTGCTCGAAGAGACCCGGGCCGGTCAGCGCCACGAGCTGGTGTCGAGCCTCGAGGAAGGCCAGACCATCGACGGCGTCGTGAAGAACATCACCGACTACGGCGCATTCGTCGATCTCGGCGGCATCGACGGCCTGCTGCACGTGACCGACATCGCCTGGCGGCGCGTCAATCACCCCAACGACGTCTTGACCATCGGCCAGCAGGTCAAGGTGCGCATCATCAAGATCAATCACGAAACCCACCGCATCTCGCTCGGCATGAAGCAGCTGCAGGGCGATCCGTGGGAGGGCATCGAAACGCGCTATCCGGTCGGCACCAAAGTGAAGGGGCGCGTCACCAACATCACCGATTACGGTGCGTTCGTGGAGCTCGAGCCCGGCATTGAGGGACTCGTGCACGTTTCCGAAATGTCCTGGACCAAGAAGAATGTCCACCCGGGTAAGATCGTCTCCACCTCTCAGGAGGTCGAGGTTCAAGTGCTCGAAGTCGATCCGGTCAAGCGCCGCATTTCGCTCGGCCTCAAGCAGACGCTGGCCAATCCGTGGGAGCAATTCGCCGAGAAGCATCCGGTCGGCACCACGGTGGAGGGCGAGGTCAAGAACAAGACCGAGTTCGGCCTGTTCCTCGGCCTCGATGGCGAAGTGGACGGCATGGTGCATTTGAGCGATTTCGACTGGAACCGGCCCGGCGAGCAGGTAATCGAAGAATTCAAGAAAAGCGACATGGTCAAGGCCGTGGTGCTCGACGTCGACGTCGAAAAGGAACGCATCTCGCTCGGCATCAAGCAGCTCTCGGGCGATCCGTTCGCGCAGGCCGGCGATCTCAAGAAAGGCGCAGTGGTCACCTGCGAAATCACCGAGGTGAAGGAAGCCGGGCTTGAGGCCAAGCTGGTCGGCACCGATCTCACCACCTTCATCAAGCGCTCGGATCTCGCGCGCGACCGCTCCGACCAGCGCACCGAGCGTTTCGTCGTCGGCGAAAAGGTGGACGCGCGCGTGACGCTGTTCGACAAGCGCGCACGCAAGGTCAATGTCTCGATCAAGGCGCTGGAGATCGCCGAGGAGAAGGAGGCGGTCGCCCAATATGGCTCGTCCGACTCGGGCGCGACGCTTGGCGACATTCTCGGGCCGGCGGTCACCAAGCGCACCGACAAGAAGGAATAGCCCTTTCCATAAGCGGCTAACACGCGGCGGCCGGCAGATCGCCGGCCGTTTGCGTTTCGATTACCCCTTTTCCGACAATGCCTTGAAGCCGCCGCAGGGCGGGCTACAGTCGCGCGAATCCGGGGGCGCGTTTTGCGCCACCCAGGGAGGCCCCAAATGTCCTTTGATGTCGACGCCATCGTCGATCGCCGCCGCCTGCGGCGCAAGCTCACGTTTTGGCGCGTGCTCGCGCTGCTCGCCATCGTCGCCGGTATCGGCTGGGCGGTCGCCGCCTCCGCCGACAATCGCTACTTCGGCACCGGCACGCCGCATGTGGCGCGCGTCACCATCGGCGGCCTGATCCGCACCGACCGTGCGCGGCTTGAACTTCTGGAGGAGATCGGCAAGTCCGGCGCCGAGGCCGTGATCATTTCGATCAACAGCCCGGGCGGCACGGTCGCCGGCTCCGAGGCGCTCTATGACGGCATCCGCCGTTTGGCCGAGAAAAAGCCGACCGTCGCCGTGATCGAAGGCCTCGCGGCGTCCGGCGCCTATATCGCAGCGCTCGGCACCGATCGAATTTTTGCGCCGCGCACCGCCATCGTCGGCTCGGTCGGCGTGATTTTTCAATATCCGAACTTCTACGAACTCCTGAAGCACGTCGGCGTCGCGGTCGAGGAGATCAAGTCGTCGCCGCTCAAGGCCTCGCCCAACGGCTACGAGCCCACCAGCCCCGAGGCCAAGGCCGCGATCAGGAGCCTGGTCGACGACACCTATGGCTGGTTCAAGAATCTGGTGCGCGAACGGCGCAGTCTGGACGACGCCAAGCTGGCGCTCGCCTCCGACGGACGCGTGTTCAGCGCGGCCCAGGCCATGCCGATCAATCTCGTCGACCAGATCGGCGACGAGCGTACGGCGCGCGCCTGGCTCAAGGCCAACAAGGGCGTCAGCGAGGACCTCAAGGTCCGCGACTGGAAGAACCGCAGCCTTGGCTCCGAGTTCCGCTGGCTCGGCGTGCTCGCGGCCGTCGCGGAGTCGCTCGGCCTGCCCGTGATCGGCGCGCTGGTCGGCAGCGAATCCATCATCAGCGCCGCGGCCCGCGCACAGCTTGACGGCCTATTGGCCATCTGGCAGCCTCCACTGGCGGACTAAAGGTCTGCCAAGTCTTTCGGATCGTTTGCATATTCAGCTCGGGGGCGGCGAGTGCAATGATCAAGTCCGAGCTCGTTCAGAAGATCGCTGAATCCAATCCGCATCTCTATCAGCGCGATGTCGAGAACATCGTGGATGCGATCCTCGATGAGGTCACCAACGCGCTGTCGCGCGGCGACCGCGTCGAATTGCGCGGCTTCGGCGCGTTCTCGACCAAGGCGCGCCCGGCCCGCCTCGGGCGCAACCCGCGCACCGGCGCGCAGGTGAAAGTGGCCGAGAAGGTCGTGCCCTATTTCAAGACCGGCAAGGAAATGCGCGAGCGGTTGAACCGCCCGCGCCGCTGACCCCCGCAGATCGCGCGCACCGGAGTCTCCAATGCGCAGACTCCTCGCCTGGATACTTTTGCTGCCCATATCGGCCGCGATCATCCTGTTCGCGGTCGCCAACCGCGCCGACGTCGTCGTCTCGTTCGACCCGTTCTCGCGCGAGAGCCCGGCGTTCGCGCTCACCGTGCCGCTGTTTGCGGTGATTTTCGGCGCGGTGATCGTCGGCGTGCTGGTCGGCGGCATCGCGGTTTCGTTTGGCAAACTGCGCTGGCGGCTCGCCGCGCACCGGGCCGAGCGCGAGAACGCGCGGCTCAAGGCCGAAGTCGAGCAACGCAACGCGGCCGATTTTCAGGCCGCCGCGCGCACGCCGGCCTTGCCCGCACGCTCGGCAGTGTTCGGTGCGGACCGCGACTAAGCGCTTGATCCGGCGAGGTTTCCGCCGCTTTCCGCGGCGGTGGACATCGGTACGGCCCCATGTCATCGAACGGTATGCTTGAAGTGAAAATCTGCGGCATCAACGAGCCGCGCGCCATGGACGCGGCGCTCGATGCCGGCGCCGATCTGGTGGGGCTGGTGTTCTTTCCGCCGAGTCCGCGCGCCGTTTCGCTCGCCAACGCGGCCGGGCTCGCCGCGCGCGCGCGCGGTCGCGCGCTCGTGGTCGCGCTGGTGGTAGACGCCGACGACACGTTGCTCTCGCGCATCGTCACCGAGGTTTCGCCGGAAATTTTGCAGCTGCACGGCGCCGAGAGTCCGGCCCGCGTCGCCGAAATCCGCAAGCGCTTCACGCGCCCGCTGATGAAGGCGATCGCGGTCGCCGAGGCTGCCGACCTTTCGGCGGTCGCTTCCTATACGGCGGTCGCCGACCGTTTGCTGTTCGACGCCCGCCCGCCCAAGGACGCCACCCGGCCCGGTGGACACGGTCGCGCCTTCGATTGGACGCTTCTGTCCCGCATCGAGCGCAAGAAGCCGATCATGCTCTCGGGCGGGCTCACGTCCGAGAACGTCGCCGACGCCATCCGCATCGTGCGCCCGGATGCCGTCGATGTGTCGTCGGGCGTCGAGAGCGTCCCCGGGGTCAAGGATGTGAGCAAGATCAAGGCCTTCGTGGCCGCCGCGCGCAAGGCGGCGAGCAGCCTCGAAGCCGCGCGGGAGAAGGCGTCGTGAACGTGAAGCCCAACAGTCTCCGCACCGGGCCCGACGAGCACGGGCATTTCGGCATCTATGGCGGCCGCTTCGTCGCCGAGACCCTGATGCCGCTCGTGCTCGAACTCGAGCGCGCCTACACGGAGGCGAAGAACGATCCGGCTTTCAAGGCGGAGATGGACTATTTCCTGAAGCACTATGTCGGCCGGCCGAGCCCTTTGTATTTCGCCGAGCGGCTGACCGGGCATCTGCGCGGCGCGAAGATTTACCTGAAGCGCGACGAGCTCAATCACACCGGCGCGCACAAGATCAACAACGTGATGGGGCAGATCCTGCTGGCGCGCCGCATGGGCAAGAAGCGCATCATCGCCGAGACCGGCGCCGGCCAGCACGGCGTCGCCACCGCCACTGCCTGCGCGCGCTTCGGGCTCGAGTGCGTCGTCTATATGGGCGTCACCGACATCGAACGGCAGAAGCCGAACGTCTTCCGCATGAAATTACTTGGCGCCGAAGTGCGGCCGGTGACCTCGGGCTCCAAGACGCTGAAAGACGCCATGAACGAGGCGTTGCGTGACTGGGTCACCAACGTCGAGAATACTTTCTACTGCATCGGCACGGTCGCCGGGCCGCATCCTTATCCCGCGATGGTGCGCGATTTCCAGAGCGTGATCGGCAACGAAGTGCGCGAACAAATGTTGGAGGCCGAGGGCCGGCTGCCGGATTCGCTGGTGGCCTGCATCGGCGGCGGCTCCAATGCCATGGGTCTGTTCCACCCGTTCCTCGACGATACCGGAATCGAAATCTACGGCGTCGAAGCGGCGGGCAAGGGGATTTCGACGGGCCAGCACGCGGCTTCCATCGGCGGCGGCAAGCCGGGCGTGCTGCACGGCAACCGCACCTACTTGTTGATGGACGATGACGGCCAGATCACCGAGACCCACTCGATCTCCGCCGGTCTCGACTATCCCGGCATCGGCCCGGAACATTCCTGGCTGCACGACCAGGGCCGCGTGACGTTTCTCTCGGCCACCGACGACGAGGCGCTGAAGGCGTTCCAGCTGCTCTCTACGTTAGAGGGCATCATCCCGGCGCTCGAGCCCGCGCACGCGCTCGCCAAGGTCGCCGAGCTCGCGCCGAAGAAATCGAAGGACCATCTGATGGTGGTCAATCTGTGCGGTCGCGGCGACAAGGATATTTTCACGGTGGCGGAGCATCTCGGGGGCAAGCTGTGAGCGCCCGCATTGACGCGCGCTTCGCGGCGCTTGCGAAGGAAGGCCGCGCCGGGCTCGTGACGTTCGTCACCGCCGGCGATCCGGATTATGCGACTTCGCTCGCGATCCTGAACGCCTTGCCCAAGGCCGGCGCCGACGTGATCGAGCTCGGCATGCCGTTCACCGATCCCATGGCTGACGGCCCGGCGGTCCAGGCCTCGTCGCTTCGCGCATTGCATGGCGGCCAGAATATGAAGAAGACGCTCGAGATGATCCGCGCGTTTCGCAAGACCGAGAACGAAACGCCGATCGTGCTCATGGGCTATTTCAATCCGATCTATGTCTATGGCGTCGATCGTTTCCTCAAGGACGCGAAAGCCGCCGGCGTCGACGGGCTGATCGTCGTCGATCTGCCGCCCGAGGAGGACGAAGAGCTTTGTCTCCCGGCGCTCAAGGCCGGTGTTGCCTTCATCCGGCTCGCCACGCCTACGACCGACGACAAGCGCCTGCCCACAGTGCTGAAGAACACCTCGGGCTTCGTCTATTACGTTTCGATCACCGGCATCACCGGCGCCGCGGCGCCCGATTCAGGCAAGGTCAATGCCGCGGTCGCCCGCATCAAGCGCCACACCAAGCTGCCCATTGCGGTCGGCTTCGGCGTGCGTACTACTGAGGATGCGCAGCGCATCGCCAAGGGCGCCGACGCGGTCGTGGTAGGATCGGCGCTGGTCGAAGTGATGCGCCAGAGCCTGGACGCGGACGGCAAGGCCACTACGCGCACTGTAAAGAGCGTTACCGATCTGGTCGCCGAGCTTGCGCACGGCGTACGCTCGGCGCGCCGGGTCGCGGCGGAGTGAACATGAACTGGATCTCGAAAGTCGCGCCGAAGCTTCGAAACTTCCTGCAGCGCCGGGAAGTGCCGGAGAATCTGTGGATCAAGTGTCCGGAGACCGGCCAGCTCGTCTTCCACAAGGACGTCGAGGCGAACCAGTGGGTGATCCCCGGTTCGAACTACCACATGCGCATGAGCGCGGCGGCCCGCCTTAAGTCCATGTTCGACGGCGAGACCTGGTTCGACGTGCAACTACCGCAGGTTCCGGTCGATCCGCTGAAATTCCGTGACGAGCGCCGCTATGCCGATCGCCTGAAGGACGCCCGCACCAAGACCGGGCTCAATGATGCGGTGAAGGTCGGCTACGGCAAGCTCGACGGCCTGCCGGTCGTCATCGCGGTGCAGGATTTCGATTTCATGGGTGGCTCGCTCGGCATGGCCGCGGCCGAAGCTATCATCAAGGCGCTCGACACTGCGGCCGAGAAGAGCACGCCCTGCATCCTGTTCGCCGCCTCGGGCGGCGCGCGCATGCAGGAGGGAATTCTGTCGCTGATGCAGCTGCCGCGCACTACCGTCGCGGTGCTCAATCTGCGCGAGGCGAAGAAGCCCTACATCGTCGTGCTGACGAACCCCACGACCGGCGGCGTCACCGCTTCCTACGCCATGCTCGGCGACGTGCAGATCGCCGAGCCCGGCGCGCTCATCGGCTTCGCCGGCCCGCGCGTGATCGAGCAGACCATCCGCGAGAAATTGCCCGAAGGTTTCCAGCGCGCCGAATATCTGCGCGACCACGGCATGGTGGACATGGTGGTGCATCGCAAGGAGCTGCGCGCGACGATCTCGCGCCTGTGTCGCCTCATGACCAAGGCGCCCGCGGCCGCCCGCTCACTGCCGGTGCCCGTGGAGGCCGTATGAGCGGTGCGGGCGCGACGCGCGCCCGGGAAGCCACCGAGGCCCTGATCGCGCGGCTAGGGCGGCTGCACCCTAAGAAGATCGATCTCTCGCTTGGCCGGCTCGAGCGGCTCTTGGCGCGGCTGGGAAACCCCGAGCGCAAGCTGCCGCCGGTGATCCACGTCGCCGGCACCAACGGCAAGGGCTCGGCCATCGCGTTCCTGCGCGCGATGCTGGAAGCGGCCGGCCACGGCGTTCACGTCTATACCTCGCCCAATCTGGTGCGCTTCAACGAGCGCTTCCGCCTTGCGCACCGGGGCACCGGCCGTCTCGTGGGCGACGAAGCGCTCGCCGAGGCGTTGATGGATTGCGAGCGCGCCAATGCCGAGGATCCGATCACGTTTTTCGAGATCACGACCGCGGCGGCGTTTCTGCTGTTTTCGCGCCATCCGGCCGACGTGCTGCTTTTGGAAGTCGGCCTCGGCGGCAGGCTGGATGCCACCAACGTGATCGAGCGGCCGCTCGCCAGCCTCATCATGCCGGTTTCGATCGACCACACCGAATTCCTCGGCCTGACGCTGAAAGAGATCGCCGCCGAGAAAGCGGGAATCCTGAAGCCGGGAGTTCCGGCGATCCTGGCAAGACAGGAGCCGGAAGCCCTTGCGACCCTCGAGCGCGAAGCCAAGCGGATCGGCGCCAAGCTCTTCGTGTCGGGCCAGCACTGGCAGGCCTATGAGGAGCGCGGGCGGCTGGTTTATTCGGATGAAGCGGGTCTGCTCGATCTGCCGCGTCCGCGTCTGGTGGGCGCCCATCAGATCGAAAACGCCGGCGCCGCGATTGCCGCGTTGCGTGCGGCAAACGCCTTTGCAGTACCTGCCGCAGCCATTGAGGCTGGGATGATCCGTGTCGATTGGCCGGCGCGCATGCAGCGCCTGGGTCATGGCCGTCTTGCTGCACGACTTCCCGAAGGCTCGGAGCTATGGCTCGACGGCGGCCACAATGTCGCCGGTGGCGTCGCGGTCGCCGCCGCGCTCGGCGAGCTCGAAGAAAAAGTCCCGCGCCCGCTTGTACTGGTCGCGGGCCTGCTTTCGACCAAGGACGCCGATGGCTTCCTCGCCTGCTTCTCTGGTCTGGCGCGCCATGTGTTCGCGGTGCCGGTCCCGGCCGAAACCGCTCGCACGCCGGAGCAGGTGGCGGCCTCGGCTGTACGCGCAGGGCTGATGGCGGAAACCGCGCCCGGCGTAGAAGCCGCCCTCGACCGCGTTCAGGCGCTTGGCCTCGAGATGCCGCCGCGGGTACTGATCACCGGCTCGCTTTATCTCGCGGGTCAGGTGCTGGCGCTGA
>DATBTC010000116.1:0-21068 GCA_036559465.1 Xanthobacteraceae bacterium | reverse complement strand
AGCGTGCCGGCCATGCCGACGAACGAGGCCGCCGACATCCAGTCGGCGCCGGTCGCCATGCCGTTGTAGAGTGCCGGCACCCGCCGGCCGGCGACGTAGTACTCGGAAATCTGTGCTGTGCGCGTCGCGACGCCGATGATGGCGTACACCGCGAGGGTGAAGAACACGAACAGATAGCCGAGGATTCTGTTCGGGACGCCAACCTGCTCGAGGATGGCGAGGAAGACGATGAACGCGATGAAGCCACCCGTATAGGTGCCGTACATACGCCCGAGCTGTTTATAAAAGGCGTCCGCGGCAGTTGTAGTTTGAGTAGCCATGATCTGTTTCCCCCTCAGTCGTCTTCGGCCACGCCGAATTCGCGGTCGATGGCGTCCTGCTGTCTGGCGAACATGAACAGCATGACCACGAACACGATCAGCGAGCCTTGCGCGGCCATATAGAAGCCGAGCGGGAATTTGAGCACCGGGATGGTGATCAAGTTCAGCTGGTTGACGAACATGTGGATGATGTAGCCGAAGAAGACCCAGACCCCGAGATGGATGAACATCAGCCTGGTCGTCTTCGCCCAGTGCGCTTCGTCGTTTTCTTTTGACATTTGCTCAAGCCCTCCTAATGCGCTGCGGCTCGCGGCACAGCCGTGCCGCATCGCCCCTGCTTCGAGTTGCGGAGAACGCCGGCTGCCAGAATTCGGGAACCGAAAGACGTTCCTCCAACCACGGCCCACGCTTCGTTTCTCTTCGGCGCGGGTCCTTGCCACAAACATTAACACCGCGTTAACTAGCGTCCCTATACGACTTTCGGCGGCCCCCTTGGTACTAACCGTTTGAGCCGCTGAAGAAATTTTTCGCGCCGCCGAGGCGTGAAAAGGCTGCGCTCGCTGTCGTTCTGCTCCGCGCGACTGCGAAATTCATACAGCCCGCGCCGCAGATTCGCGCGCAGGCTGGGGAGGTTCGGTCCGTGGAAGCGTCCGCGTCCTACCGCTTCGTGATCGCCGACGATCATCCGCTGTTCCGCGGTGCGCTCAAGGCGGCGGTATCCGCGCAGTTCGGCGCGGCGAAAATCTACGAGGCGGGCGGCTTCGACGAATTGCAGAAGTTGCTCGAGCGCGAAGCGGACATGGATCTCGTGCTGCTCGATCTTGCAATGCCGGGCGTGCGCGGCTTTTCCGGACTGCTTTATTTGCGCGCGCAGTTTCCCGGCGTTCCGGTGGTCGTCGTGTCGGCGACCGAGGAGCCCGACGTCATCCGGCACTGCATGGAATTCGGCGCGTCCGGTTTTCTGCCCAAGACGCTCGGCGTCGACATCATGCGCGAAGCGATTCGCCGGGTGCTGGCGGGCGAAGTATGGACGCCGCCGGACGTCGATCTTTCCGGCGGTTCCGATAAGGCGACGCGCGATCTGGTGCAGCGGCTCTCGACGCTTACGCCGCAGCAGGTGCGCGTGTTGATGATGCTGTCGGAAGGGCTGCTCAACAAGCAGATCGCCTACGAGCTCAGCGTGTCCGAGGCGACGGTGAAGGCGCACGTCTCGGCGATCCTGCAGAAGCTCGGAGTTGAAAGCCGGACGCAAGCGGTCATCGCGGCGGCCAAGATCGAAGTCGGGCAGTGGCCGCAGTCGGTCAATTGATCGATTGAGGGGGCCTACTCGGCGGCCGGGCGCGCGACGCGCCACTGCGCGAGGAAGGCACGAAGCGCCGCCGGTTTCACCGGCTTGTTCAGCACGGGTACGGCGATCGTGCGCGCGTCCTCGCGTACCTTCGGGCTGCGGTCGGCGGTAATCAGCACGGCTGGCAGATCCGCGCCGAAATCCTGCCGGAGCCGGACGATCGCATCGACGCCATTGCCCTCGTCCAGGTGATAGTCGATGAGCAGAACGTCCGGCCGCACGCCGCTCTTCTTGATCAAGGCAAGCGCCGCTTCGAGATCCGATGCGCCGAGCACATGCGTGCCCCAGTTCGACAACAGCGCCTCCATGCCGGCCAGCACTTGCGGCTCGTTTTCGATGCACAGCACGATGACGCCTTCGAGCGGCGTCGCCGGGATTGCCGCCGTGGGCCGTGCGGCGGTCTTGCCGGTGACCGCGGCCGCGACAGGCACTTCCACGGAGAATGTCGAGCCTTTTCCGGGCGCCGAGCGCAGGCCGATCTTGTGGTCGAGAATGCGGGCGATGCGTTCCACGATCGAAAGACCGAGGCCGAGGCCACGCGCCGCCTTGGCGCCCTGGTCCAGCCGGTGGAATTCCTTGAAGACGATCTTCTGTTTCGAGGTCGGGATGCCAAGCCCGGTGTCGGTGATCTCGATGCGGACGCGGCCGCGCCGCCGGCGGCAGCCGACGAGCACGCGTCCCTTGGGCGTGTATTTGACCGCGTTGGAGACAAGGTTCTGCAAGAGCCGGCGCAGAAGCCGCCGGTCGGTCCGCACCGCGAGCGAGGACGGTACGAAAGTGAGTCTGAGCCCTTTCTCCGCCGCGAGCGGAGCGAACTCGACCTCGAGCTGGCTCAGGATTTCGTCGATGGCGAAGCTCGAGAGATCCGGCTTCATCGCGCCGGTGTCGAGGCGGGAGATATCGAGCAGCGCGCCTAGGATTTCCTCGACCGCTTCCAGCGACGCGTCGATATTGGCGGCGAGCTTGGCGTCCTCGCCCATGCTTTTGCGCTCGACCAGACTCGTCGCATAGAGCCGTGCCGCGTTGAGCGGCTGCAAGATGTCGTGGCTGGCGGCGGCGAGAAAGCGTGTCTTGGAAATGTTCGCTTCATCGGCCTCAGACTTGGCACGGGCGAGCGCTTGATTGAGGCGTGTCAGCTCCTCGGTGCGCTCATGGACGCGCCGCTCCAGATTCTCGTTGGCGCGCTCGAGCGCCTCGGCCGCCTCGACCGTGGGCGTGATGTCGGTATAGGTGACGACGAAGCCGCCGTCAGGCATGGGGTTGGAGCGCGCCTCGACCACGATGCCGCGCATCGGCAGGCGTTCCAGGAAGCTCTCGGTACGCGTCGTGTAACGCTCGACCCGGTCGGCGACTAGGTGTTCGACCAGCCCGGGGCCGAAATCGCCGCGGTCGGCGGTGCGGCGCAGGATTTGGTCGAGGCCGACGCCGACCCGCACCAGATCGGGCGGCAGGTCAAACATCTCGCCGAACTCCCGGTTCCAGCAGATCAGCTGCAGATCCTTGTCGAACACGACGATGCCCTGGCGCACGTGATCGAGGGCGGATTGGAGGATTTCGCGGTTGTACTGGATCGCGGCGGAGGCGTCGTCGAGCAGTTTTAGCGCCGCTTTCGGCGAGACCGCGCCTTTGCGCAAGAGCAGCGACAGCACGAGTCGCGAGGAGGCGCCGCCGATCGCCGACGCGAGGATGTGCTCGGCATAGCGCAGCAGGTGGATGTCGGCTTCGCTGCCGGGCTCAAGCGACAGGCGCCGCGTCTGGGCGAAGCTTTCGAAGGAGCGGCGCGTTCGTTCCTCGCCGAGATAGCGGGAGACGGTGCTGATGAGTTCGCCGACGGTGACGGAAGAGCGCCAGAGCCGGAAGCCCGGCGCCATCGGAGCGCTCTCGGAACGCACGAATACGCTGGCCTGCATACGCTCGATCGGCGTCGCGGACGTGACGAGCGAAACGCCGATGAAGGCCAGCACATTGAGTCCGAGGCTCCAGAACACGCCGTGGGTGAGCGGCTCCGCGTCGATGCCGAACAAAGCCTGCGGTCTCAGGTCCTGAATGCCGAACAGGCCGAGATCGAGGATCGTCCGGTCGAGAATCCCTGTGGCGACGAAGCTCGGCAGCAGCAGCGTATAGGCCCAGACACCGACGCCGATCGCGAGTCCCGCGATCGCGCCGCGCGCGGTCGCGCCTTGCCAGAACAATCCGCCGAAAAAAGCCGGGCCGAATTGCGCGACGGCCGCGAACGACAGCAGCCCGATCTGCACCAGCTGCGCCTCGCCGGCCGTGTGATAGTAGAGATAGGCGAGGAAGAGCACGCCGAAGATCGCGAAACGGCGGGAGCGCAACAGAAGCTTGCCCATGTCCTCGCGGTTGGCGCCCTGGCCGAGCACCGTGCCGATGCCGCGGCCGCGCAGGATCAGCGGCACCACGATGTCGTTCGACACCATGATGGAGACGGCGATGCTCTCGACGATGACCATGGCGGTCGCGGCGGAGAGGCCGCCGATGAATGCCAGCAGTGCCATGGTTTCGGCGCCGGCCGAGAGCGGGAGCGCCAGCACGAACATGTCGCTGTCGACACTGCCCTTGGGGAACAACACCAGGCCCGCGATGGCGATCGGCACTACGAACAGGTTGATCAATACGAGATAGAGCGGGAACAGCCACGACGCGCGCCGAACGTCGGTCTCGTCGTTGTTCTCGACCACGGTGACGTGGAACTGGCGCGGCAAGAGCACGATGGCGAGGAAAGACAGCAACGTCATCGTCATCCAGGTCGCTGGATTGATGCCATCGGTGAAGACCGGGAGAATGTCGCCCTTGGCGGCCGCCTTGGCGAGCAGGTCGCGCGGGCCATCGAACAGGAAGAAGGTGACGAAGATGCCCACGACCAGGAAGGCGACGAGCTTGATCAGCGACTCGGTCGCGATCGCGAGCATCAGGCCTTCCTGGTGCTCGGTGGCGTCGATATGGCGCGTGCCGAACAAGACCGCGAACGCCGCCATGGTGACGGCGACCAGGAGTGCGAGGTCGCCGACGACCGGGATCGACGACACCGGGATTTGTTGTTGGCCGAGAATGGTCAGCAGCGAGGAGGAGACGGCTTTCAGTTGTAGCGCGATATAGGGCACTGCACCGATCACGGCGACGAGGGTCACGATCGCGGCGACGAGCTGGCTCTTGCCGTAGCGCGCAGCGATGAAGTCGGCGATTGAGGTGATGTTCTGCGTCTTAGCCAGCCGCAGCATTTTCAGGATGAGCGGATAGCCCAGCCCGATCATCAGGATCGGCCCCAAGTAAATGGTGAGGAAGTCGAGCCCATTCTTGGTGGCGAAGCCGACCGAGCCGAAGAAGGTCCAGGAGGTGCAGTAGACCGCGAGCGTAAGCGGATAGATCAGCGGGCGGCTGCCACGCGCGCCCCAGCGAGCTCGCATGCGGTCGCCGTAGCTCGCCACTCCGAATAGAAATCCGATATAGGCGAGCGCAATGCCGACAACGACCCAGCCTTGCAGCATCCTTGCTCCTGCGTCACTCTGCCCACGCGGGCAGGAGCCTTGCGGAACAAGGGGATCATAGCCTACCCACCTTGTCCATGCCGGGCTGTACGGTCGCGCGCGCAAGCGGAGTCGCAAGCAGAAGCGTGAGTAGAATTATGGGTTTTCTCGACTGGTTCCGCCGCCCGACGCCGATCGACAACCGCCCGGCGCTGATCGAATTTCTCGACAGCCATGCGGCGTTCCTGACGCAAAAGGGAATTTTCGACTTCTCGCGGGCGGTTTCCGGTCCGTCGTTCTCCTCGCTGGTCAGGGAGCCGACATTCATGGCGGCGGTCGATGAAGCGCGCTGGAAGTCCTACCCGCTTACGCTTTCCTGCGTCGTCGAGATGGTGGATGGGGTGCTGCGCCCGCACGCCAAGGGCGCGATGCCGCTCGCGGAGGCGCTGCAGGCGGCGGCGTTCGAGATCATCGATCGCTACCCGGTGCCCAAGCCGATCGAACCCACGGCCTGGACCGAAGCGCGTAGTGCGCTCGGGCTGCGGATCATCCATATCGCGCTGCACCCGCCCAAGCGCGTGAAGGACATACCGCTGCAGATCGCTCCGCAGTTCTACGACAATCTTCCGATCCACCAGCGCTTGCGCGGAAGCGCCAACGAGATCGTGACGAGCAATCTGCGCACCAATCTGATCAGCATGCACGAGGAATTCACCGGACGCGCGAATGTCGCTGCGCTTGTGACGGCGCTCGGAGTCGCGGCCGGCGCTGACGCGGCCCGCCGCGGCGCATAGGCGCCACGTGGTCGACCGGCTGAGTGCGACGCCCCTCATTGCGCTCGACGCGGTCGTGGCCGATACGGAAACCACGGACCTGGAGCCGGCGCGGGCGCGCATCGTCGAGATCGCGGGCGTCAGGCTGTACGGCGGCAGGCTCGATGCCTCGAATCCCTACCGCACGCTCGTAGACCCGGGCGAAGCGATTCCGGCAATCGCCACGAAAATCCACGGCATCGATGCCAAGAAAGTCGCGGGCAGCCCGCGATTTCCCGCCGCGTGGCAGGGCTTCGTCGCGTTTGCCGGCGAGGCGGTCCTGATCGGCCACCACACCGGCTATGACCTTGCGGTGATCGCGCGCGAGTGCGCGCGCGCCGGTATTGCCTTCGATCCGCCGCGTTCGCTCTGCGTGCGTGTGCTCGCCGAGGCGGTGCGGCCCGACCTTCCGGGCTATTCGCTCGAGCAGCTCGCCGTATGGCTCGGCGTCAAGATCGAGAAACGCCATTCGGCGCTCGGCGACGCGCGCGCGACGGCCGAGATTTTCCTGAAGCTCATCCCGATCCTGCGCGAGCGCGGCGTCCGAACGCTCGCGGAGGCCGAGGCCGCGATCAATTCGCTATCCAACGTGCTCGCGGAGCATCAGCGCGCCGGCTGGCACGAGCCGGCTCAAGTGCCCTCGCGCGCGGCGAGCGAGCGCACGCTGGCGCGGATCGATTCCTACCCCTACCGCCATCGCATGCGGGACGTGATGTCGAAGCCGCCGGTGTTCGTGCCGCCATCGATGCGCGTTGCGGACGCGCTCAAGGAGTTGATGCAGCGAAAAATCAGTTCCGTGTTCGTG
Organism: Xanthobacteraceae bacterium; assembly: GCA_036559465.1. Taxonomy (GTDB): domain Bacteria; phylum Pseudomonadota; class Alphaproteobacteria; order Rhizobiales; family Xanthobacteraceae; genus JAHFPN01. Next base: position 14,298 of record DATBTC010000116.1, on the reverse strand, counting down.
CTGCCGGCCGGGGCCGGAACAGATGGCTCGCACCGCGCGGCGCTATGCGGGATCGTGACCGAGCGCGATCTTCTGCGCGTGCTGGAATCCGGCGGCGCCGCGGCGCTAGCCAACGAAGTCGGCGTTATCGCAAGCCGGCCACTCGCGGCGGTGCCGGCCGATGCATTCGTGTACCGCGCGATCGGCCGCATGGAGCGGCTCAAGGTGCGCCACCTCGGCGTCGTAGACGAGGCGGGCAACGTGGTGGGCGCGCTCTCGGCGCGCCAGTTGCTGCGCGTGCGCGCGCAAGATGCAGTTGCGCTCGGCGATGCGATCGACGAGGCCCAGGACGTTCATGCGCTCGGCGCCGCCTGGGCGAAGCTGCCGGCGGTCGCGCGCGGACTCCTGGACGAAGGCGTTGAGGCGCGCGCAGTCGCGGCAGTGATTTCGCACGAGCTCGCCGGGCTCACGCGCCGCGCGGCCGAGATAAGCGAGGCGCGTATGCACAAAGCCGGTCGCGGCGCGCCGCCCCAGCCTTATGCGGTTTTGGTGCTGGGCTCGGCCGGGCGCGAAGAGAGTCTCCTCGCCATGGATCAGGATAATGCCATCGTGTTCGCCGAGGGCGCTCCTGGCGGACCGGAGGATAAGTGGTTCGCCGAGCTCGGCACGCATGTGGCCGATATCCTGCACGAGGTGGGCGTGCCCTATTGCCAGGGCGGGGTGATGGCGAAGAACGCGCAATGGCGCGGAAGTGCCGCGACCTGGCGCGAGCGGATCAATGACTGGGTCGGCCGCTCGCGGCCCGAGGATCTCTTGTCGGTCGACATCTTCTTCGATTTCCGCGCCGTGCACGGCGATGGCGCGTTGGCGGCTGAGCTGTGGAGTTTCGCCTATGCGCAGGCCGGCGAGCACATCGACTTCCTGAAGCTCTTGGCCGAAGCGGACGGCGCGGTCGCGCCGCCGGTCGGCTGGTTCGGGGTCCGCACCGAGAACGGCCGGGTCGACCTCAAGCGGGGTGGGCTTTTTCAGGTAGTCCGGTCCGCCCGAGTTCTGGCGACCCGCTTCGGTGTCACTGAGCATTCGACGCAGGCGCGGCTCCTCGGCGTCAAGGCTAAGAAGCCCGATGCCGAGAGCGATCTCGACGCGATGATCGCGGCGCATGCTGTGCTGCTTTCGTCCGTGCTCGATCAGCAACTTGTCGATATCGCCGCGGGCCGCCCGCCCTCAAACAAGGTTGAGTGGAAGCGGCTTTCGCGCACCGAACAGAAGCGACTCAAGGACACGCTGCAGTCGCTGGCGCACACCGACGAGACGGTGCGCGATCTGCTTGTGTGAGCGCGGGGGCCGAGTAGATTCGCTCGTGAAAAATTTCCATAAACGCGGAGGAGAACATGCTCAAGGAATTTCGTGACTTCGCGATGAAAGGCAATGTGGTCGATCTCGCCATCGGCGTGATCATCGGCGCTGCCTTCGGCAAGATCGTCGAGTCGCTGGTCGGCGACATGTTCATGCCGCTGCTGAGCGCGATTGCGGGCGGGCTCGACTTCTCCAATTATTTCGTGGGGCTGTCCTCGAAAGTGTCCGCAGACACGCTGGTCGAGGCGAAGAAACAGGGCGCGGTACTGGCGTGGGGCAATTTCCTCACCATCGCCCTCAATTTCGCGATCATCGCTTTCGTTCTGTTTCTGGCCGTGAAAGCGATCAATCGCATGAAGAAGAAGGAGGAGGAGGCGAAGGCGGTGCCGACGCCGGCCGATGTGCAACTGCTCACCGAAATCCGCGATCTGTTGAAGCGGCGAGCCTAACCGCTGGGCCGGCTACTGGTTTGACGGGCTGCGCTGTTCGGCGCATGGAAGCGCCACCCGTCATGGCCGTTCCACCCTCCAAGCCGCATTCCGCATCACGTCTGATCGCAGTCTTGCGTACGCTCGCCGCCGCAGCGGCCGGCGGGGCTCTGTTCGCTGCGACCGGTCTGCCGGCGGCGTGGCTGTCCGGAGCGCTCACCGTGGTGGCGGTACTCGCTATGTTCGGTACCGGCGTCGCCGTGACCAAAGGTGTACGTGGCGCGGCGTTCATCGCGCTCGGCATCATGATGGGAGCGGCGGTGACCCCCGAAACGCTTAGCGGCATGCGCAACTGGCCCATCAGCATTGCGGTACTGGTGCTTTCGGTGGCGGCGACCATGGCGGCGGTCACCTTCTACTTGCGCCGCTTCGCGGGTTGGGACGGCCGCACCGCGTTCTATGCTTCGGCGCCCGGGGCGCTTTCGACGGCGCTGGTGCTGGCCACGCAAGACGGCGCCGACGTGCGGCGCGTCGCGTTCGCCCAGGCGATCCGGCTGTTCATCATCGTCGCGCTGTTGCCGGGGGCACTCGTGTCGTTCGGATTATCCGTGGCAGTACCTTTGCCGGTGCGGCCGCCGCTTCCAGGCTCGATCGGCATCGGCACGGCCGGCGAGCTCGCGCTCATGGCGGTCACCGGGATCATCGGCGGTCTCGCAGCCGACCGGGCGAGGGTGCCGGGAGGGCTCCTGTTCGGCGCGATGTTCGCAAGCGCGATCCTGCACGCCAGCGGGCTGGTCACCGCGCTGCTGCCGGACTATGTGCTGATCCCCTCTTTCATTGCGCTCGGCGCGTCGGTTGGCTCGCGCTTCGCTGGAAGCGATCTGGCGACGCTGAAGCACTTTTTGCTCGCGTCGCTCGGCGCATTCGCGGTTGCCGCGGGCGTGGCGCTCGCGTTCGCGTTGCTGGCGGCGGCGCTATCGGGCGAGGGCATCGGCAAGGTGATTGTGGCGTTCGCGCCCGGCGGCGTCGAGGCGATGAGTGCGCTCGCTTTCGTGATCGGACTCGATCCGGCTTTCGTAGCGGCGCATCACATCGTGCGTTTTCTTCTAATCGGGCTTCTGCTGCCGTCCGCGGCCAGACTTCTGTTTGGTCCTGCGCCGGTGCCGAGCGACCCGGCCGGCTAAAAAACGAAGCGGCTGACGCGAGGCCGGCCGCTAAATGGGAATTCTGCAAGACGTTCAAGCGACGGACAGCGTCGCGCCGTTCGTCTTACTTCTTGTCTTTCTTATCCTTCTTGTCTTTCTTCTTTTTATCCTTCTTGTCCTTCTTGCCCTTGTCCTTGTCCTGCGTGAGCTGGAGGTTCGAGATTCCTTCGGTCGGCGGCGTAAAGATGGCCGACACGAGGACGGTCGATCCAAGCAAGGCAGTAGCGGCAATCAAGGCGGTAAGCTTCTTCATGGGGGCCCCCACTTTTTTGTTTCTAGTTTCCGACAGGTGTGACCGGTTTTCGATGCGTACCTTGAGCGCCGATGCGCATGCCCGGACACTTCGAGAATCCTATACCTTCCCTTTAAGGTTTGGGAGTCCGGTCGAGGGACGCCGGGAGGCCCGAAAGTGAAATTCCCTGCCTGTGCCCGGCCGGTCACAGGCCCTTCGGCATACGGTTTTGCGTGCCCAAGCGGTTCTTTGGTACCGCTCCCGCCGCCTCGGCGGGTCGCATGCCGGGCTAAGGGCGACGCACGGATTAAGAGAATCTCCAAGAAATCGCGCCTAGGCTCGATTTCTTGGAGACCTGATGAAGTGCTCAAAACTGCTTGAATTGCCGGCCTTTGGTGCGCCGGTATGCTAGAAGCCGGGGCAAGGGCCTCCGAATTGCTCATTGCCGCGGCACCTCGTTCGCGCGAAAGAGGCGAGCCGCAGGATGGGGTCGATTCGACGGCAGAGACTACAAAAAGATCCTGCCGCACGGCGTGGGGAGCCTGCCAAGGAGTTTTAGAGAATGAGTGCCGGCACGACGACGCTGGACCGCAATGATCGGGAGGCGTCGGAAACCGGGGGCAAGGCAGGGCGCGGAGTCGGGGTTCCACCCACCGACATCCGCAATCCGGACTATTTCCACAAGGTAGTCGATTGCCAATGGGCCTGCCCCGCGCACACGCCGGTGCCGGAATACATTCGCCTGATCGCGGCCGGCCGCTACACCGACGCCTACATGGTGAACTGGCATTCGAACGTGTTTCCCGGGATTTTGGGGCGCACGTGCGACCGTCCTTGCGAACCCGCGTGCCGGCGCGTGCGGGTCGAGGCCGAGCCGGTGGCGATCTGCCGCCTGAAGCGCGTTGCCGCCGACAACAAGGACGATGTCCGCGGGCTGATGCCGGCGCGACCGGAAAAGAAGAATGGCAAGCGCATCGCACTGATCGGATGCGGACCGGCGTCGCTGACGGTGGTGCGCGATTTGGCGCCGCTCGGCTATGACATCGTCATCTTCGATCAGGACAAGGGCTCGGGCGGCATGATCCGCTCACAAATTCCGCGCTTCCGCCTGCCCGAGGAAACGATCGACGAGGAGTGCAACTATATTCTCGATCGCGGTTTCATCGAGCTCAAGCTCGGCCATCGCATCGACAGCATGAAGAAACTGCTCGCCGAGAATTTCGACGCTGTGTTCGTCGGCTCCGGTGCGCCGCGCGGGCGCGAGCTCGAAATCCCCGGCCGCAAAGAGGCCGGCGCGCATATTCACATCGGCATCGACTGGCTTTCGAGCGTCTCGTTCGGCCACATCCACGCCATCGGCAAGCGCGTCATCGTGCTCGGCGGCGGTAACACGGCGATGGACTGCTGCCGCACCGCGCGCCGCCTCGGCGGCGAAGACGTGAAGGTGGTGGTGCGCTCAGGTTTTGCCGAGATGAAGGCGTCCTCGTGGGAGAAAGAGGACGCGATGCACGAGGGCATCCCGATCTTCAATTATCTCGTGCCCAAATCCTTCACCCACGAGAGCGGCCGCCTGACAGGCGTCGTGTTCGAGAAGGTCAAGGCCGAGAAGGACGCCAAGGGCAGGCGCCAACTAGTGTCGACGGGTGAGCCCGACGAGCATATTGCTTGCGACGACGTTCTGGTCGCCGTAGGCCAGGAGAACGCATTCCCCTGGATCGAGCGCGATGTCGGCATCGAGTTCGACCAATGGAACATGCCCAAGGTCGACGAGAAGACCATGCAGTCGACCAACCCGAAAATCTTCTTTGGCGGCGACGCGGCGTTCGGCCCGAAGAACATCATCTGGGCGGTGGCGCACGGCCACGACGCGGCGATCTCGATCGACAAGTTTTGCCACGGCGAGGACGTTCATCAGCGCCCGTCACCGCTGGTGAACCTGCAAAGCCAGAAGATGGGCATCCACGAGTGGAGCTACGATAACGACGTATCCAACGACAAGCGCTTCCGCGTTCCGCTGCGCGACCAGGCGATCACGTTGAAGAATATCAAGGTCGAGGTCGAACTCGGGTTCGACCGGGCGCTTGGCTTCAAGGAAACCCAGCGCTGCCTGAACTGCGACGTGCAGACGGTGTTCACGCGCGATCTGTGCATCGAGTGCGACGCCTGCGTCGATATTTGCCCGATGGATTGCATCACCTTTACGGTGAACGGCCCAGAGGCTGAACTGCGTACGCGGCTGATGGCGCCGGCTGAAGACCTGACGCAGGATCTATATGTCTCCGATACGCTCAAGACCGGCCGCGTGATGGTGAAGGACGAGGACATGTGCCTGCACTGCGGGCTGTGCGCCGAGCGTTGTCCGACCGGGGCGTGGGATATGCAGAAGTTCCTGCTCGACATGGCGACCGCGACGGAGGTTTCCGCATGCCGCCGCGCCTAGAGCGCGAGAACGACTTCGTCGTTCTGTTCGCCAACGTGAACGGCTCAGGCTCAGCGAGTGCGAACCGCACCTTCGCGCGCTCGATTATCCGCATGGGCGTGCCGATCGGGTCGCGCAACATCTTCCCGTCTAACATCCAGGGCCTTCCCACCTGGTACGAGATCCGGGTCTCCGAGGCCGGCCATCTCGGTCGCCGCGGCGGCACCGATCTCATGGTCGCGATGAATCCGCAGACCTGGGACAAAGACGTGGCCGGGATCGAGCCCGGCGGATACCTGTTCTACGACTCGACCAAGCCATTGCCGCCCTCCAAGTTCCGCGACGACATCAACGTGATCGGCATGCCGCTCACCGCGATCTGCAACAAGCAGTACTCGGACCCGCGCCAGCGGCAGCTGTTCAAGAACATCATGTACGTGGGCGCGCTTTCGCAATTGCTCGAAATCGAACCCGAGGTCATCGAGACGCTGATCCGCGAGCAGTACAAGGGCAAGGACAAGCTGATCGCGCCGAACATGGAGGCGTTTCATATCGGCCGCGACTACGTGAAGCAGAACCTGCCCGGTGCGCTCGGGCTCAAGGTGAAGCGCGCCGACAAGGTGCGCGACCAGATTTTCATCGAAGGCAATGCCGCCGCGGCGCTTGGCTGCGTATATGGCGGGGCCACGGTCGCGGCGTGGTATCCGATCACGCCCTCGACCTCCATGGCTGAAGCGTTCGCGAGCTACTGCCGCCGCTTCCGCGCCGATGCCGAAGGCAACAGCCGCTGCGCGATCGTGCAGGCCGAAGACGAGCTTGCCGCGATCGGTATGGTGATTGGTGCGGCCTGGAACGGCGCGCGTGCGTTCACCGCCACGGCCGGCCCCGGCATCTCGTTGATGCAGGAATTCATCGGGCTGGCGTATTTCGCCGAAATTCCGGCGGTGATTTTCGACGTGCAGCGCGGTGGGCCTTCGACCGGCATGCCGACGCGCACGCAGCAGTCGGATCTCTTGATCGCCGCCTATGCTTCGCACGGCGACACGCGCCATGTGCTCCTGCTGCCGCAGGACCCGCGCGAATGCTTCGAATTCGCCGCCAAGGCGCTCGATCTTGCCGACCGGCTGCAGACGCCGATCTTCGTCATGTCGGACCTCGACATCGGCATGAACGAATGGCTGGTGCCGCCGCTCGCCTGGGACGACGCGCGCAAATACGACCGCGGCAAGGTGATGAAGTTCGAGGAGCTCGAATCGGGCAAGGATTTCGGCCGCTATCTCGACGTCGATGGCGACGGCATCCCCTACCGCACCTATCCCGGCGCGCACCCGACCAAGGGCGCCTTCTTCACGCGCGGCACCTCGCGCGACCGCTATGCGCGCTACAGCGAAGAGGGGCCGGTTTACGTCGACAATATGCAGCGGCTCCTGAAGAAGTACGAGACCGCGAAGAAGCTCATCCCGGCGCCGATCCGCATTGACGCCAAGGAACCTTCGCGCATCGGCGCGATCTATTTCGGCTCGACCACCGCGGCCATGGACGAGGCGATCGGCACGCTCGAGAAGAGCGGCATTCTGCTCGACCGGCTGCGGCTGCGCGCCTATCCCTTCACCGACGAGGTGCTCGATTTCATCCGCTCGCATGAGCGGGTTTTTCTGGTCGAGCAGAACCGCGATGCGCAGATGCGCACGCTTTTGCTCGACACCGGTCAGGTCGATGCGGCCAAAATCGCCTCGATCCTGCATTATGACGGCACGCCGATCACCGCGCAGTTCATCGTCAGCGAGATCGCGCGACGCATGCAGGAAATCGGCCGGGCCTCGATCCGCAAGGTGGTGGCGTCATGACCTATATCGTCAAGCCCAAGCTGCATCACCCGAAGCTGCCACATAACACGCTCGGCTTCACGCATCGCGACTACGAGGGCAAAGTCTCGACGCTATGTGCGGGCTGCGGCCACGACTCGATCAGCGCCGCGCTGATTCAGGCTTTCTTCGAGCTGAATCTGGAGCCGCACCGGGTGGCGAAGCTTTCGGGCATCGGCTGCTCCTCGAAGACGCCGGACTATTTCCTCGGCCAAAGCCACGGCTTCAACTCAGTGCACGGGCGCATGCCTTCGGTCGCGACCGGAGCTAATCTCGCTAACCGCGATCTCATCTATCTCGGCGTTTCGGGCGACGGCGACTCGGCCTCGATCGGGCTCGGTCAGTTCGCGCATCTGCTCAGGCGCGGCGTCAATATGCTCTATGTGGTCGAGAACAACGGCGTCTATGGGCTCACCAAGGGTCAATTCTCCGCCACCGCCGACAAGGGCTCGAAGTCGAAGAAGGGCGCCGGCAACCAAGATGCGCCGATCGATCTCGTGGGGCTTGCCATCATCATGGGCGCGACCTTCGTGGCCCGCAGCTTCTCCGGCGACAAGCGGCAACTCGTGGACCTGATCAAGGCCGCGATCGAGCACAAAGGCGCGTCGTTCATCGACTGCATCAGCCCGTGCGTCGCGTTCAACAATCATCCGGGCTCGACCAAGAGCTTCGACTATGTGCGCGAGCACAATGAGGCGGTGAACGCGATCGAGTTCATCGAGGGCAAGGCCGAGATCAAGGCCGACTACGAGCCGGGCACCACCACGATGGTGCAGCAGCACGACGGCACGTGGCTCAAGCTCAGTAAGCTTGCTCCCGACTACGATCCGACCAGCAAATCGGCAGCACTCTCCTATCTCATGCATCACCATGACAAAGGGGAAGTCGTTACCGGGCTACTCTATGTGGAGCCGGAGGCGACCGACCTCTGCGAGCGTATGAGCGTGACCAAGACGCCGCTCAATGCGTTGAACGAGGCCGAGCTGTGTCCGGGCTCGAAGGCGCTGGAGAAGGTCAACGCCGAGCTGCGCTGACGCCGCATCTGCTCGTCATCTTAATCTTGAAGAAATGGTGCTGCTTAATCTTGAAGAAATGGTGCTGCCGCTCAGGATTGAACTGAGGACCTCTCCCTTACCAAGGGAGTGCTCTACCACTGAGCTACGGCAGCGCCGGAAAGTGCACGGGTACCCGATCCCGATGCGGCGCGAAACTGCCACAGGGGGTCCGGCGCCGCAAGGATTCGGCTTGCCTTGACCGGGCGGCCGGCCTAGCGATCGGCAATGACCGATGACCGCAAACCGGTGGACAGGGACTCGGCGCGGGCTGAGCGGCTGGCGCGTGCGTTGCGCGAGAACCTGAAGCGGCGCAAAGCGCAGGCGCGCGGCCGCACGCCCGGGACGAAAAGCGAGAAGCCCGGCGCAACCGGACGGCAGAAATAGCCGCGCCATTGTTTCGCCCCGCCTCGTCAGCTAGACCGGCCCATCGGACGGGGCGGCGCGCCGCCAAAGGGGAAAAGAATGGACCGGATCCGCATCCGCGGCGGCCGCGCGTTGAAGGGCGAAATCCCGATCTCCGGCGCGAAGAACGCGGCGCTTCCCCTGATGATCGCGAGCCTGCTGACCGACGAGACGCTCGTGCTCGACAATGTGCCGCAACTGGCCGACGTGATGCTGCTGCAGCGCATCCTCGGCAATCACGGCGTCGACGTGACGGTGGCCGGCAAGCGCGCTGGCGAAAGCGAAAATTCCGGCCAGACCCTGCAGCTCTCGGCCAAGAACATCGTCGACACCACCGCGCCCTATCATCTGGTGTCCAAGATGCGCGCGAGCTTCTGGGTGATCGGCCCGCTGGTCGCGCGCATGGGCGAGGCGCGCGTCTCGATGCCCGGAGGCTGCTCGATCGGCACGCGGCCGGTGGACTTCCATCTCGACGCGCTGAAGGCGCTGGGTGCGGCGATCGACATCGAAGAGGGTTACGTGCTGGCGCGCGCGAAACAGGGCCTGCGCGGCGCCCGTATCCGGTTCGAGAAAAACTCGGTCGGCGCCACCCACACCGCGCTGCTCACCGCCGCGCTCGCGCGCGGCGAGAGCGTGATCGAGAACGCGGCGCAGGAGCCGGAGATCAGCGACGTTGCCGCGTGCCTGCAAAAAATGGGCGCCAAGATCGAAGGCGCCGGCACGGGGACCATTCGAATTCAGGGCGTCGAGCGTCTGCACGCCGCGCGTCACGCGGTGCTGCCCGACCGGATCGAAACCGGAACCTATGCGATGGCGACCGCGATGACCGGCGGCGACGTGATGCTGCTCGGCGCGCGCACCGAGTTGCTGGAGGCGCCGTTGCAGTTGCTGGCGAGCGCAGGGGTCGAGATCACCAAGACCAACGAAGGTATTCGCATTAAGCGCGATGGCGCGGGGCTCGGGCCGGTCGAAGTCTCGACCGCGCCTTTTCCGGGGTTCCCGACCGACTTACAGGCACAGCTGATGGCGTTGATGACGCGGGCGCGCGGCACCTCGAAGATCACCGAAACGATTTTTGAGAACCGCTTCATGCACGTGCAGGAACTCGCCCGCCTCGGCGCCCGCATCCACCTCGACGGAGAAACCGCGACCATCGAAGGCGTCGAGCGGCTCAAGGGCGCGCCGGTCATGGCCACGGATCTGCGCGCCTCGGTATCGCTGGTGATCGCCGCGCTCGCCGCCGAGGGCGAAACCATCGTACATCGCGTCTATCACCTCGACCGCGGTTTCGAGCGGCTCGAGCAGAAGCTCGCCCGCTGCGGCGCCGCCATCGAGCGGGTCGCCGGTTAAGCCATCTCCAGAAGTCCGCTTGCGTAAGGCCCGCCGCGCCGGTATTCCGCGCGGGAGGAATGCCATGGTCACCGATACTGAAACGCTCAAGCTCGCCGCGCTGGACGCCGAAGATCTTTCGGTCATGTCCGCGCACCTGCAAGACTCGGTCGCCAAGGTCGTCGATATGGCTTTTCTCCAGAAGGAAAAGCGCTTCGCCTTGCTGGTGAACCGGTTCGATTGGGCGGCGGCCGAGCGCGGCCAACCGATGCGCCGGCGCGCCGGCGTGCATTTCGAGCGCGTGCTCGGCGCGCAAACGCGCGGGTTTTCGCTCGCCGACCGCGATACGATCCTAAATCTCTTGGCGGTCGATTTCGAGGAGACCGACAAGCCGTCGGGCACGGTGACGTTGTTTTTCTCCGGCGACGCCGCGATCCGGCTCAAGGTCGAGTGCCTGGAAGCTGAAATCAGCGACCTCGGTCCCGGTTGGTCGGCGCGGGCGCAGCCCAAGCACGAAGAGAAATGAACGAAGCGATGCCGATCCGCCTCGATAGCAAGGCCAAGGACTTCGCCGCGAAGTTCGACGCGTTTCTCGCCACCAAGCGCGAAAGCGCCGAGGACGTGGAAACGGCGGTGCGTAGCATCGTCGCAGACGTTGCCGCGCGCGGCGACCGGGCGCTGGTGGAACTCACGCGCCGCCTCGACAAAGCCGATCTCGATAAGCTTGGCATTCGCGTCGACGAGAAGGAGATCGACGCGGCGCTGGGCACGATCAAGAAGGAAACCCGCGCCGCGCTCGAACTCGCCAAGGCGCGCATCGAGGCGCATCACAAGCGGCAGCTGCCAAAGGACGAGCGCTATACGGACCCGCTCGGCGTCGAGCTCGGCAGCCGCTGGACGCCGATCGAGGCGGTCGGCCTCTATGTGCCGGGCGGCAAGGCGGCTTACCCGTCGTCGCTCCTGATGAACGCGGTGCCGGCCAAGGTCGCGGGTGTCACGCGGCTCGCGATGACGGTGCCGGCGCCCGAAGGCAAGCTCGATCCGCTGGTGCTGGCGGCGGCGAAGCTCGCGGGCGTCACCGAAATCTATCGCGTCGGCGGCGCACAGGCGATCGCCGCGCTTGCTTATGGCACAGCGACGATCAAGGCGGTCGCCAAAATTGTCGGACCGGGCAACGCTTACGTCGCGGCGGCCAAGCGGCTTGTATTCGGTCGCGTTGGCATCGATCTGATCGCGGGCCCGTCGGAGGTGCTCGTGCTCGCCGACAAGGACGCCAACCCGGACTGGATCGCCGCCGATCTGCTCGCTCAGGCCGAGCACGACGAGGCGGCGCAGCCGATCCTCGTCACCGATGACGCCAAACTCGCGGACGCGGTCGAGCAGGCCGTGGCCGCACAGCTCAAGACGCTGCCGCGCGCCAAGATCGCTGGCGCGAGCTGGCGTGATTTCGGTGCGATTATCCTAGTCGGCAAGCTCGACGACGCAATCTCGCTCGTGGACAGCATTGCCGCCGAGCACGTGGAAATCCACGCGGCCGACGCCGAGCGGCTGGCAGCGCGCATCAAGAATGCAGGCGCGATCTTCATCGGGGTCTATACGCCCGAAGCAATCGGCGATTACGTCGGCGGCTCCAACCACGTGCTGCCGACCGCGCGCTCGGCGCGCTTCGCCTCGGGGCTGGGCGTGCTGGATTTCATGAAGCGCACTTCGTTGCTCAAGTGCGGGCCGGAACAATTGCGCGCGCTCGGGCCGGCGGCGATCGCGCTCGGCGAGGCCGAGGGGCTCGACGCACACGCCCGCTCGGTCGCGATCCGACTCAATCGCGACTGACGCGGCGCGATGCCCGACTCCGGGAAAAGCCATCCGAACCGTCTGGTCGCCGTCATTCTCGACGAGGCCTCCATCGGCCGCGCCAATCGCGATGTCGAGCACGAGCGCGAAGTCGCGATCTACGACCTGATCGAGAGCAATCGCTTCGAGCCGCTCGGCCAAGCGGGCGGGCCCTATGCGCTGAAGATTTCTCTGGTGGAGCAGCGGCTGGTGCTCGAGGTGATGCTCGCGGACGGCGCGCCGGTGATCGCCCACGTGCTGTCGCTGACACCGCTACGGCGCGTAGTGCGCGACTATTTCATGATCTGCGACAGCTATTACGCTGCGATCCGCACCGCGACGCCGAGCCAGATCGAGGCGATCGACATGGGCCGGCGCGGCCTGCACAACGAGGGCTCGGAACTCCTGGTCGAGCGGCTCAAGGACAAGATCAACGTCGATTTCGACACCGCGCGGCGGCTGTTCACGCTGATCTGCGCGCTGCACTGGAAGGGCTGAGGTGGACGAAGCTCAGCCCGGCGTCCGGCCGCAGTCGGTCCTGTTTCTGTGCGCGCACAACGTGGTGCGCTCTCCGATGGCGGCGGCGCTGGCGCGGCATTTCTTCGGCAGCTCGCTCAGGATTGCCGAGGCCGGCGTGCGCACCGGCGAGCCGGATCCGTTCGTTGCCGCCGCGATGGAGGAAGTCGGTATTGATCTGAAGCGCCACAAGCCGGTGATGCTTGACGAGCTCGAAGACCTGGAGGGGCTCGACTTCGATCTGGTGGTGAGCCTGTCGCCCGAGGCCCATCACCGGGCGCTCGAATTGACTCGCGCGCATCCGGTTCAGGTCGAATATTGGCCGATCCCTAATCCCTCGGCGGTGTGGGGCAATCGCGAGCAGCGGCTCGACGCCTATCGGACAGTGCGTGACGATCTCCTGCAGCGCATCCGGTCGCGCTTCGGTGCCGCGACCGCAGCCAGTGGCTAACTCTGCAATTCAGGCAATGTTTTTTCTGCGCGGCATCGTGCGTGCGCCTGTTCCCATGCGGGGGCAGTTCGGCTAGGTTCCGCGCCCTGCGTCAAGGATGAACGATGATCGGTAGGCCGAAACTCGTGCTCGCGTCCGGATCGCCGCGCCGGCTTCAGCTCTTGAATCAAGCTGGCATGGAGCCGGACACGCTGTTGCCGGTCGAGATCGACGAGACGCCGGAACGCGGCGAGCTGCCGCGCACGCTGGCGGTAAGGCTCGCGCGCGACAAGGCGTTGGCGGCGCTACCGCGCGCGCGGGGGACCGAAGAACTAAAGACCGCTTATATCGTCGCCGCCGATACGGTGGTGGCGGTCGGCCGGCGTATCCTGCCCAAGCCCGATCTATTGGAGGACGCGGCCGCGTGCCTGCGCCTGCTCTCGGGCCGCGCGCACCGGGTCTATAGTGGCATCTGTGTGATCACGCCGCGCGATGCGGTACGCACCCGGCTGGTAGAGACCCGCGTGCGCTTCAAGCGGCTCTCGGCAGAGGATCTCGATTCGTACCTTGCGTCCGGCGAATGGCGCGGCAAGGCGGGCGGCTATGCGATCCAGGGCATCGCCGGTGCTTTCGTGGTGAAGCTGGTGGGCTCCTACTCCAACGTCGTGGGTCTGCCGCTCTATGAGACGGTCGCGCTGCTGCAGGGCGAGAGCTACCCGGTGCATTTCGGCTGGCTCAGCCCGGGCTGAAGGCCGTGTCGGAGAAGATTCCGCCAGCCGCGCGCGCCAACGACAACGTGCCGGCGCGGCGTTGCCCGATCTGCGGCATGGCTACCGCCGACGCCTACCGGCCGTTTTGCTCGCGCCGCTGCAGCGATGTCGATCTCAATCGCTGGTTCTCCGGCGTCTATGCGGTGCCGGTGAGAGAAGATGATGATGAAACGGCCTCTGTTCCCGATGAATCGAGTGCGCGCGATTGACCCGGCGCGGCTGGACAGGGGGTAGGGGGCTTCCTATAAAACCCGCGCTCTCGACCATCTTCCGGTCGAACGCCCGGCGCCCAGGTAGCTCAGTTGGTAGAGCACGTGACTGAAAATCACGGTGTCGCTGGTTCGATTCCAGCCCTGGGCACCATTTCTGTTCAATTCAGTTGATAGTTCGAGGGCCGCTGCCGGAGCAGCGGCCCCCTTCGGTGAAATTTCAGCTTGGCCAGACGTAGGCGATGACGCGATTGCGCGGATAGGTTCCCTCGC
>DATBTC010000115.1:0-23847 GCA_036559465.1 Xanthobacteraceae bacterium | reverse complement strand
GCCGATTTCGGGTGAGCTTTGCGGCGGCGATCCCGACGGCATGACGGCGGCTTGCATGAACGGGCCCGCGCGCAGGCGCTCGAAGCCGAAAGAAAATCCCCGCACTAGGAACATGAACAGGAGCGGCAGCCACAGGCCGGTCTGCAACACGATCTCGCGCACGAAATCCTCGGGCCCATGGACCTTGCGCGCCCATGCGCCGGCGAACAGCGTCCACAAAAACATGAAGTGCACGCTCATGAAGATGCCGGAATGCACGACGAAGAAAAGCAACAGCCCGGAACGCGCCACGATGCGCCCGACAAGGCTTTGCTCCACCGCGCCGATGCCGCGCGGCATGGTCGCGATGCCGAGATAGGTCCAGAACGCGATGATCGCGGTCTCCATCCAGTAGAGCATCAGGAGCAGAAAGGCGTCCCAGCCCCACCAGATCACGCCGATCAGCGGCACCAGATTGGTGAGCACGAGCAGGATCGAAGCAGGGCTGAAGATTGTCTGCGGCATCTACGTGGCGAGGGCTATCGCATCGGCCGGTGCGAGGCGACCAATCGTCAAGCGGGCCGGGCCCGGCGCAGTGCGAAGGCGAAGGCGAGCCACCACACGCCGTACATGACGATATCGACGCCGAGGACGAGGCCAAGCACCCAGAGCCCGCTCGACGGCCAGCCGGACAGGATCACCCCGCCGGCCAGGATCGCCACCGCGCCTGAGAGCAACAGCAGCCAGCCGAACGCTTGCCAGTAACGCCAGGCGAGCATGAAGCGCATGATGCCGGAGGCGATCAAAACGGCCGCGAACGCGAGTGTCAGCGCGTAGGACGCCGCGAGCGGGTTGGCAATCAGCACGGCGCCGCAGACCGCATAAAACACGCCGAGCAGCAGATTAAGCAGAAACCCGCCCCATTGTCGGGTCGAGAACGCCTGCCAGATCTGGATACCGCCGCCGACCAGCAATGCGATACCGAAGAAGATCGCAGTTGCGATGGTGGCCGCCGTCAAATGCGAAAGTACGTATAGGCCGATCAGTAGAAGTCCAATGCCGAGCAGCGCGAACTGCCACCACTTGTCTGCCATGTCCTTGCCGTCGATCTCGAGACGCATGCTCATCGTTGCCTCCCTCGCTGCGATCCCCCGGCAGAGCCGTACAGCGGCAGTTTACGCCCTCCTCGCGCTCGCCGCGAATCGGTCGCTCGAATCGCGCTGATTCGCGCGGCGCGCACTGATTCGAAAAGTTGTTGTGATTGTCGTTAAACTGAAAAGAATCAGTGTGCGCACGGAGACCCGGTGATACGTTTTTTTGTGCGATGCGATTCGATTGAACCGCTCGCAGTTACGGAGCTTCCCGTTTGCCCAACGGCGAGCTCCTACTTCCTCCTCCCGGCGTGGCGTTTGAACTGGGGCGGCTACGAAGCCGCCCCTTCTCTTTTCGGCTAGCGCCATCAGGCTTGCAAGAATTGGGGCTACAAGAATCGAAAGGGCGGCCCGAAGGCCGCCCTCATTTTCAAAGCCGCAGTGCGGAACATTACTAGCAATAGCGGCGCTGAGCGCGCACGATCTGCCCGTTCGGGTACTGATAATAGCAGCGGCCATCGTTACCCCAATAGTAACCCTCATAGCCCGGGCCGGCCTGCGCGCCGAGGATGACGCCGGTCGTGCCGCCAATGATGGCGCCGGCAACCGCACCGCGGCGACCGCCGACTGCGGCGCCGACTCCGGCTCCGAGCAAGCCGCCGATAATTCCACCGGCGACAGGGTCTTGTGCGGCCGCGGGCTGCGGCATGGAAACCGCAACGGGCAGAGCAAGCGCAGCCGCCAGTCCGATCGCAAGAAACTTCTTCATGGGATGGGCTCCTTGTCAGAATTGCAAACCTAATTTGGCATACGCGAGGCGCAATGAACATTCCATGAATTTGCGCTCGCGAGGATTTTACCGTGTTTTTCAGAGGCTTGAGCTGGAAATCGATGCCGAGGGAGACGCTTTAAGGGCATTGCTCGAATGTCGATTCCGAATCCGGCGGATTTGCGAATCGCCCTCGCGGGTTGGCATCTTGGGTTCAGAAATCGATTCCGCCACGGCGGTGGATCGAGAGAGATTGCCCCAACTCAGGCCGCGCCGGCTCCGACTGCGAGCGGCTCGTGTTCGACGATGCTGAGCTTCGGCTTCTCCATCGCTTCCACGAGCGCCAGGAACGAGCTTGCCGGCAGCGGCGGGGCGAACAGGAAGCCCTGGGCGACGGTGATACCCTTGGCACGAAGGAACTCGACCTGCTCGAAGGTCTCGACGCCCTCGGCAATGACCTCCATGCGCATGCTCTTCGCCAACTCGATCAGCGTCTCGATGATGGTCTGCGAATAGCGCTCGGTCGAGATCGCATCGACGAACATCTTGTCGATCTTGATGCAATCGACGCCTAGCTTGAGCAGGTACGACATGCCGCCGTGACCGGTGCCGTAGTCGTCGATGGCTACCTTGCAGCCCAGCCCCTGAAGGGACGAGATCACGCGGCGCGCCTCGTCGAGATCGGGCAACGGATCGCGCTCGGTAACCTCGAAAAGAAGCTGCTTGTAGGAGATCTGGGAGCCGGTGAAAATCTGCCTCACGTCGCCCACAATCGTGGAGTCGGCAAAGTGGCCGGCGCAAAGATTGAAGCCCAACCGCAAGTTCGGCCGCACTGCATAGGCGGCGCCAACCTCGTCGCGAGCGCGGCGCATCAGCATGCGCGTCATCTCGAAGATCTGGCCCGATTGCTCGGCGTGCGGAATGAAACTCAACGGCATCACCATCGTGCCGTCGGGTCGGCGCCAGCGCGCGAGTACCTCGGCCGCACGCAATCTTCCGGTCTTGATGTCCACGATCGGCTGGAAGAACGGAACGATCTCGCCACTTTCAAGGGCAGTAGCGAAGGCCGAGGTCGGATCGGTGCGACGGCGACGAACCGCGAGCCAGGCGAACAGGATCAGGAAGAACGAAATGACGGTCGGGAACAGGCGTGTCACCAGGAGCACGTTGTCATAGTCCGCGGCCATCGCGGCGCGGCTATATTCGGCGATCAACACGACCGGAAAACGGGTCGAGCGCACTGAAACGGCGATCGACTGTCCGCCGTCGAAACTACGCTCCTGGGCTTCGATCTGCTGTTGCGCCGAAAGCTGGCCGCCATCGAGCAGCAACCGCACTCGGTAACTGCTGCGGCGATTTGCCGGAGTTGCCTCGTTTAAAAGCGCCCCCACCGGGGTGATCGCGGCGATCGAGCGCGCGCCTGGCAGGTCCAGACGCAGCCGCATGGCGCGCTCGTCCTGATCGCGGAAGCTCACGATCGCCAACGCGAACTGCCGGCCCGGCATGTTCGTTTCGCGCAGGACCACGCGTTGATCGGCAATGGTTCCCGAGCTCGAGCAGAGGACGCGATTGCCGTCTTCCAGAACGACGACCTCGCGGACGGGAGCCGCGCCATAGAGCGCGCGCCGCATGATATCCACTGAACCGACCGAGCAGTCGGAGATGTCCGCCTTCGCTAGATCGACCAACAGGTTCGAGGCCCGCTCGAGCCGCGCCTCGGTGTTTCCGAGGACGCCATGGGCGAAGGAGTCGAGATGGGATGTGGCGTTACGTTCTACGTACGTATTGGTCAGGCGTTCGACGACAAGAATAGGCAACCCGGCGAGCAAAGCGCCCGCAGCTATCGCGACAACCCACAATCGTTCGAATTTAAGCACTACGCCCGCCTTACCCGGATATGGCCCATTTGGACCCGGCCCGGATTAAGGTGGCGTTAAATGGAGCGTTCGGATTGAATCTTTAACGATTTTCGGGCGGCACGAGCTTGATATGCAGCTCGCGCAGCTGCTTCGGGCCGACCTCGGAGGGCGCCCCCATCATCAGGTCCTCAGCGCGCTGGTTCATGGGGAACAGCACCACTTCGCGCAGGTTCTGCTCGCCGCAGAGCAGCATGACGATACGGTCGATGCCGGGCGCGATACCACCGTGGGGGGGCGCCCCGTATTGCAGCGCGCGCAACATGCCGCCGAATTTCTTCTCCAGCACTTGTTCGTCGTAACCGGCGATCCCGAAGGCCTTTTTCATCACATCCGGCCGATGGTTGCGGATGGCGCCGGAGGAAAGCTCGGTGCCGTTGCAGACGATGTCGTATTGGATCGCCTTGATCGCCAGCACGCGCTCCTTGTCCTTGGGATCGAGCCGAAGAAACTTGTCCAAGTCCATGTTCGGCATGGAGAACGGGTTATGGGAGAAGTCGATCTTCTTCTCTTCCTCGCTCCATTCGTACATTGGGAAGTCTACGATCCAGCAAAATTCGAAGCGGTTGCCGTGCACCAGCCCTAGCTCGTCGCCGATCTTGATGCGCACGGCACCGGCGAGCTTGGCGGCGAGCGCCGGCTTGTCGGCGGCGAAGAACACGGCATCGCCCGGCCCCATGCCGGTGGCGCGCGCGATGCCGGAGAGCGCGGGCTCGGAGAGGAATTTCGCGATCGGACCCTTGCCCACCGGTAGTCCGTTGTCTTCGTCATAGACGACATAGCCGAGGCCGGGCGCCTGCATTTCGGTGCGCGCCCAATCGTTCAGCTTGTCGAAGAAGGAGCGCGGTTGGCCCGCGGCGCCGGGCGCGGGGATCGCGCGTACCACGCCGCCCGCGGAAATCACCTTCTTGAAAGCGTTGAAGGTGACATCGTCGCGCACGAACTCCTTGGAGACATCGGCAATGCGCAGCGGATTGCGCAGATCGGGCTTGTCGGTGCCGTATAGCAACAGCGCTTCGGCATAGGGGATGCGCGGGAATTCGGAAGTCACCGGTTTGCCGTCGGCGAATTCCTCGAATACGCCGCGCAGCACCGGCTCGACTGCAGTAAAAACATCCTCTTGCGTGACGAAGCTCATTTCGATGTCGAGCTGGTAGAATTCGCCGGGCGAGCGGTCGGCGCGGGCGTCCTCGTCGCGGAAACAGGGCGCAATCTGGAAATAGCGGTCGAAGCCCGCGATCATGGTGAGCTGCTTGAACTGCTGGGGCGCCTGCGGGAGCGCATAGAATTTGCCCGGGTGCAGGCGCGCGGGCACAAGATAGTCGCGCGCGCCCTCGGGCGAGGATGCGGTGAGGATCGGCGTCTGGAATTCGAAGAAGCCCTGCTCTTTCATCCTCCGGCGCAAGGAATCGACGATCGCGCCGCGCTTCATGATGTTGTTGTGCAAATGCTCGCGCCGTAGATCGAGGAAGCGGTACTTGAGCCGCATTTCCTCGGGGTATTCCTGCTCGCCGAATACCGGCAGCGGCAGCTCCGCCGCCGGCCCCAGAACCTCGATCTCGGTCGCGAAGATTTCGATCTGACCCGTTGGCAGCTCGGGATTTTCCGTCCCCGCGGGACGCTTCCGCACTTTGCCATCGACGCGGATCACCCATTCGGAGCGCAGCGTCTCGGCGATCTTGAAGGCGGGGCTACCCGGGTCGGCGACGATCTGCGTCAGTCCATAATGGTCGCGCAGATCGATGAACAGCAGGCCGCCATGGTCGCGGATGCGGTGGCACCAGCCGGAAAGGCGCGCGGTCGCGTCGAGGTCGGCCTCGCGGAGCGCGCCGCAGGTATGGGTGCGGTAGCGGTGCATGAACGATCCAGGAACGGTCAAGAACGAGCCGGTGGTCACCGGCTAGAAATTAAATCAACGCCGGCGGAAATTCGGACGGCGCGGCGCCGATGAAACGATCGGGCTGTCGGACTTGTGCCGGAAGCTGATGCGGCCGCGCTCGAGATCGTAAGGCGACATTTCGACGGTGACCCGGTCGCCTTCCAGCGTGCGGATGCGATGCTTGCGCATCTTGCCGGCCGCGTAGGCCAGGATCACGTGGTTATTGTCGAGCTGTACCCGAAAATTTCCGTCGGGCAGGACTTCGGTGACCTTGCCTTCGAACTCCAACATTTCTTCTTTAGCCATTCGTTTCTCCAGTTGCCTGATTGGTCGGCTCAGCGGGCGTGACGGTGATTGCCGCTGACCCGCGGGCCGTGCTGATCGCGAGCCGGTTTGCGCTGCAGGAAGTTTACACCGGAAAGCTCGGTACCGCGAAGCTCCCCGTTGCGCGGCTCGCTATGCTCATGGCGCGGCGCTTCGGCCCGGCCTTGACCGGAACCGTGGCCCGAGCCGTGCCGTCCGCGATGGGGTTTGTTTCCGCGGCCATGCTGCCGGTGATGGCCGTTCTGCGCGGGACGATTTCCATGCGGACGATTCGCTTTCGGGGCGGCCCGATGGGGCTCCTTGCGCAAATCGGTCGAGGCGATCGGCATGCGGATCAGCCGCTCGATATCGCGAAGAAACGGCGTCTCGGTGTGATCGCAGAACGAGATCGCGACGCCCGTGTTTCCGGCGCGCGCGGTGCGGCCGATGCGATGGACGTAGCTCTCGGGAATGTTCGGCAGATCGTAGTTGATCACGTGACTGATGCCGTCGACGTCGATACCGCGGGCGGCGATGTCCGTGGCGATGAGCACGCGTACCTTGCCGACACGGAAATCGGCGAGCACGCGCTCACGCTGATTTTGCGATTTATTGCCGTGGATCGCCTCGGCGGCGATTCCCGCGCTCTTGAGCCCGCGCACGACGCGATCGGCCCCGCGCTTGGTGCGGGTGAAGACGAGAGCCCGGTCGACGGGCTCGCGCTTCAGGAGATCGGCGAGCAGAGTGCCCTTGGCGGCCTGGTCGACGAGCATGATGCGCTGATCGACCAGATCGACGGTCTTGGCAGCCGGTGTGACCGCGACGCGGACGGGATCGCGCAGCAGCTTGCCCACCAGCGACTCGATCTCGCCCGGCATGGTGGCCGAGAAGAACAGCGTCTGGCGCTGCGCCGGCAGCTTGGCGACGACCGTGCGGATATCGTGGATGAAGCCCATGTCGAGCATCCGGTCGGCCTCGTCGAGCACGAACACTTCGACGCGATCGAGCATGACCGCGCGGCTTCGCATCAGGTCGAGCAGCCGTCCGGGCGTGGCGACAAGCACGTCGACGCCGCCGGAGAGTGCGCGAATTTGACGGCTCATCGGCACGCCGCCGATGGCGAGCGCGACCGTCGGGCGCACGTGACGCCCGTAGGTGCGGAAACTTTCGAGGATCTGCCCGGAGAGCTCGCGCGTCGGGCTGAGCACCAGCACGCGGCAGAAGCGCGGCTCGCGCCGCATCGGCTGCGCGAGCAGATGGTTCAAGATCGGAAGCGCGAAGGCGGCCGTCTTGCCGGTGCCGGTCTGGGCGATGCCGACGAGGTCGCGGCGCGCGAGAACATGGGGAATGGCCTGTTTCTGGATCGGTGTCGGGACGGTGTAGTTTTCTTCGGCGAGAGCGCGGGTGATCGGCGCTGCGAGGCCGAGTTCATTGAAGGAATTCAATTGCATTTTCTTTCATACATGCGAATCGAAACGGGCTCGGCCACGAGGGGCCTGCCTGCCGCGAGTCGCGGGGGTGGATCGAAGACGCCCCGCGTGATCTGGGTTGTCGATGGGGGTAGTTTGATGAACGGGCGGAAAAAGTTGCTAACGATTTCAAACACGCGGCCCGCGAGCGCCTGAGCGCTCTATCCAGCGAGCTTAGAGCAGAGTCGGATGGCTTATTCAAGGCTTATTGCGGGGTCGCCTTAACGCGCCACCCAGCCGAATGCGCGATCGCTATACTTGTAGCCTGCCACTGAGCCCGCAATGACTCCCGACGAACTGGTTTCCCAGCTTCCCGATACGCTCGAATATACCGGCGAGTTCAGCCCGGAGCTCGTCTGCTTCGTGCCGTTCATCCATTGGCTGCACGTGCACGGGCGTCTCAAGTACCGGCGGGTGGTGAGCTATGCCGGCATGCGGCCATTCTACTATTTTTTGAATAAGGAAAATTACGCGGAGAAATCAGAGCAGCGCAGATACGTCCCTTTCGAAGATCGTCCCACATACTGGCCGAACTGGGGCGAGCTTTCATTGCAGCCGAGTCTATTCGCTCAATTTCCCGACTATCGGCGCGTTTATGAAAGGCGTTTCGGCAGCGACTTCGACAAGCCGATTCTCGTTGTCCACAACAAGCATTGCCTGGAGTGGGACATCGGTCCGGTCAATTTCATGCCCGTCGATACGCTGGACCGGATGTTCACGTTGCTGAAGCAGAAGTTCCAGATCGTATATTTCCGCGAAGGGTTCGGGTCGATCGATCTTGGCGTGCTCGGGTACTCGGCCGACCACAACATCCCATATCCATTCGACGACGAGGCGCTGTTGCGCCAGCATCCGGACGTGATCGTGTTCGAGCGGTTGGCCGCCGCCGGCCGGAGCCGTGCCAGCTACAACGAGCTCAAGCTCGCGGTATTCGCCGACTGCAAAAATTTCATCTCCTCCCAGGGCGGCGGCGCGCATATGATCGCAATGTTCAGCGATAGTGTGCTCGTGATCCTGCACCGGGCGGGCTTCGAGCTGCGCGGCACCTATGTCAAAGGATTCTATCGTTTCGCTGCAAATCCGCCCCCGGTACTGCTCGTGACCCGGAGCAGTCGGGAACTCGAAGAGGCAGCCGGCATCTTCCAATACCGCCACGACGCCAAGGATGGCGCGATTCTGCCCGAAGCGGCACGACTAGTCGAAAAGTTCCTACCCGAACGCTCCGTCGATCCAAATCACGCGCCGACCCGGCCGACGGTGTGGTAAGGGCTGGCCGTGCTGCGCAATGCATCGAGGGTTCCAGAAATGACGACCACTGCCGAGGCGACCGTCGAGACGTTGCTCGTGCACGGTCTCGACACCGTCTACGCGCTGCCCGGCGTGCACAACGATTTCCTGTTCGACGCATTCTTCAAGGCAGGCGAGAAGCTGCGCGTAGTGCATACGCGCCACGAACAGGGTGCGGGCTACATGGCGCTCGGCGCGGCGCTTGCGACCAACAGGCCGCATGCCTATGCGGTGGTGCCGGGGCCCGGTCTGCTGAACACAAGCGCGGCGCTTCTCACGGCCTATTCCATGAACGCGCCGGTGCTGGCGCTCATTGGCCAGATCCCGGAAGCGGACATCGGGCGCGGCATCGGGCATCTGCACGAGATCCGCGACCAGGCCGGGATCATCTCGCGGCTGGTCGATTTCTCCGCCCGCATCCGCACACCCATGGACGCGCCGGGGCTGGTCGCCAAGGCGATGCAAGCATTGTTTTCTGGCCGGCCGGGACCGGCGGCGCTCGAATGCGCCATTGACGTGTGGGGCCGCGAGGGCGCCGTGCCACTGATCAAAGCGGCTGTGCCGCCGCGGCCGCCTAAGATCGACGAAGCCGCGATCCGGAAGGTCGCGAAGATTCTGGGGCAGTCCGAGCGGCCGCTCATCATCGCCGGCGGCGGCGCGCAGGGCGCGGCCGAAGAGGTCGCCGAGCTCTCGGCGATGCTGCAAGCGCCGGTCAGTGCGTGGCGGCGCGGACGCGGGGTGCTTTCGAGCCGCGATCCACTGAGCGTAACACTACCCCTCGGTCATGAACTTTGGGGCGAAGCCGATGTCGCCATCGGCATCGGAACGCACATGGTCTACCAGTTTACGCAATGGGGCATCGACAAGAAGCTCAAGGTCGTGCGCATTGACGCCGACCCGAAGGAGCCTGCGCGCCTACACAAGCCCGCGGCGGCGTTGATCGGCGACGCCAAGCCGATTCTCAAGCGGCTCCTCGAAGTGTTGCCTAAATACAATCGCAAACGCACTTCACGCCGCGAGGACATGCAGCAGCGGCAGTCAAAATGGGCTGCACGCTTTGCCAAGCTCACCACGCAGCTGGGTTTCCTCGACGCGATCCGCGCCGAGCTGCCGGAGAACGGCATTTTCGTAGACGAGGTGACGCAACTCGGCTTCGCCGCGCGGCTCGCATTCCCGGTCTATCGGCCGCGGACGTTCCTTTCGCCGGGCTATCAGGACAATCTCGGCTGGGGCTTCGCCACGGCGCTTGGCGTACAGGACGCACGGCGCGACGTGCCGGTGGTTTCGATCAACGGCGACGGCGGGTTCATGTACACCGCAAACGAGCTTGCCACCGCGATGCGCCACAAGATCCCCCTCACCGCCATCGTGTTCGCCGACGGCTCGTTCGGCAACGTGCGCCGCATCCAGGAGGAGCGATTCGGCAACCGGCTGATCGCAAGCGATCTCGCCAACCCCGATTTCGTGAAATTCGCCGAGAGCTTCGGCGCCGCCGCCGAGCGGGTGCGCACACCCGACGAGCTGCGGGCCGCGCTACGGCGCAGCTTCGCGCGCAGGGACCTGCCGACGCTGATCGAGGTACCGGTTGGGCCGATGCCGAGTCCCTGGGAGTTCATCCGCCTGCCGAAGGTGCGCGGGGTCTGACCACGCCTTGTGGTCTCCACAATACAGATTGAATACCCAAATTCGTCGCAGTTTCGCGTACACTATCCATCACATGGACCTCATCGCCACCACCGACGAGCTTGCCGCCGCCTGCGAGCGGTTCGCGCGCAATCCGTTCGTCAGCGTCGATACGGAATTCCTGCGCGAGACCACGTTCTGGCCGAAGCTGTGCGTCGTGCAGATGGCGAGCCCCGACGAGGCGGTCGTGATCGACGCGCTCGCGCCCGAGATCGACCTGCAGCCGCTATTCCGCCTGATGGCCGACGAGCAGGTGGCCAAGGTGTTCCACGCCGCGCGGCAGGATATCGAGATTTTCTGGAACCTCGCCAAGCTGGTGCCGGCGCCGCTGTTCGACACCCAGGTCGCGGCCATGGTGCTCGGCCACGGCGATTCCATTTCCTACGATCAGCTGGTGCAGCGGATCACCGGCGACCAGATCGACAAATCGTCGCGCTTCACCGACTGGTCGCGCCGGCCCTTGAGCCCGGCGCAGGTCCATTACGCGATATCCGACGTGACGCATCTCGTCACCGTCTACGGCAAGCTCAAGGCCGAGCTTGAGAAAAAAGGCCGCGCCGATTGGGTGCGCGACGAGATGAAGGTGCTCTCCTCGCCTGCGACCTACAGGCAGGAGCCGGAGCACGCCTGGGAGCGCCTGAAGTCGCGCGTGCGCAAGCCCAAGGATCTGGCGGTGCTGATCGAAATCGCGGCCTGGCGCGAGCGCGAAGCGCAGGCCCGCGACCTGCCCCGCCAGCGCGTGCTGAAGGACGAGGCGCTTGCCGAGATCGCAATGCAGCAGCCGAAGACGGCCGAAGCACTGGCCAACATGCGCTTCCTCTCGCGCGGCTTCGAGCGCTCCAAGACCGGCGAGGCGATCCTTGCCGCGGTCGCAGCCGGACTCGCGCGCGATCCCAAGACGCTGCCGCGGCTGCAGCGCCCTCGCGGGCTGTCGAACGGCGCGTCGGCCACGGTGGAGCTCCTGAAGGTGCTCCTGCGCATGAGCGCCGAGCGGCATGGCGTCGCCGCCAAGGTGATCGCCACTACCGACGACCTCGAGAAGATCGCGGCCGAAGAGGACGCCGACGTCCCGGCGCTCAAGGGCTGGCGGCGGGAGCTGTTCGGCGAGCAGGCGTTGAAGCTCAAGCGCGGCGAGCTTTCTCTGGCGGTCGAGAACGGCCGCGTGGTGCCGATCGGGCGCTAGCGGCCGGCCGGATTATTTCGTGACGATCGTCGTATCGCGGCCGACCAGCTTGCCGAGCTGGCGCAGGCGGTTCTTCAGCCGATCGCCGGCAAGGTCGGCAAGATCGCGCGGCAGCCGCAGCACCAGACGCCCGCGCTCGACTGCGAGCGGCGCGCGCAGCAATACCCCGGGCATCGAAGCCGAGACGATATAGGCCACGCGCATGGCCGCGCCGAGGATACGAGCGCGATCCAGCAACCGGGTGGTCGCGAGTTCCCGCATGCGCTGCGAAAGCTCGCCACCATCGAGCCCGTCGTGACGGAAGAACACCGAGAGCGCGAGGAAGGCCCGCCCCGCATGATCGACACCGGTAAAGGTGCCGTGCGCAATGATGTTGAGCGACTGCTCGCCGCGATAATCGGGATGTGCGCGCCAGCCGATGTCGGCGAGCAGGCATGCCGCGTGGCGCAGCCGCCGCTCCTCGGGCCGTTCCTCGATCCCGGTCGAAGACATGAACCGGTCGGTCCATTTCACCAGTTCCTCACCGTGACGCGGTGAGCGCGAGCGCAGGAGATTGAGATCGGCGGCAGCCGCGAGCAGCGGATCACGGCGCTGCTCTTTAGGATCGAGCAGATCGTGCAGCAATCCCTCGCGCACGCCGAGCGCGGAAACCACGAGCTGCTTCGGCTCGCCGAGGCGAACGATCTGTTCGAGCACCATGGCGCCGAACGGCAGCAACGGCCGGCGTGCTTCGGACACCACGTCGATGCGCGACAGCGTATCGGGATCGACCCGATGCACCAGGCGGGCAAACTCGTTCGCCTCGCGCGCCGGGATCGTGTAACCGTGGGTCACGTGCAGCGGGTAGCCGGTCTGCCACATGTGCAAGCGCGCCATGGAGCGCCAGGTGCCGCCGACCATGTAGAACGTGCGCTTCCTCAACGCCTTCATGATCGGCTCGCGCGACAGTGCCTTGCGCACGATCTTCTCGGCCCGGTCGAGATTGTCCCTGGAGGCGTCGGCGAGCGCGAGCACGCCGAGCGGAAGCGTGACACCCTGCCCGATCTTGCCGCCTTCGACGTCCACAAGCTCCAGCGAGCCGCCGCCGAGATCGCCGACGATGCCGTCGGCCGCATGAATTCCCGAGATGACGCCGAGTGCGGAAAGCCGCGCTTCCTTCTTGCCTGAAAGCACCTCGACCGGCGCGCCGCAGGCGGCTTCGGCCTGAGCGATGAACGCGGAACCGTTCTTGGCTTCGCGCACGGCAGCCGTAGCGACCGCGTAAATTTTCTCGACCTGCATCACGTCGCAGAGTGCGCGAAAGCGCCGGAGCGCGACGAGCGCCTTCTTGATCGCGTCGGCCGGCAGCCGGCGCTTCGACGCGACCTCGCGGCCAAGGCCGCACAGAATCTTCTCATTGAAGATCGGAGTGGGACTGCGGATCAGCCCCTCATAGACGACGAGGCGGACCGAGTTGGAGCCGATGTCGATGACGGCGACCGGGCGGACGCGCGGCAGCCGGCCGTGGGCTTCGAGGGCCGCCGACTCAGCCGCGGTCGGCGCGGCGGACGAGGCTCCGAGGAGAAGAGTCTTTAAGAGATTTGCCACGGCCCGATAGACTCGGGTTCGTCATGAAGTAGCGGTGGGCGTTGAATGATTCGTCGCCATGCGCGGGCACTATGCGGGTCGAGGTCCCGTCGGGCAAGACCTTCCAGCTCTGTTCGTTATCTTTCAGATTCGCCACCATAATCTGGTCGAGCACCTGTTGATGAACGGTCGGGTTGAGAATCGGGCAAATCACCTCCACGCGGCGATCGAGGTTGCGCGGCATCAGGTCGGCCGAGGAGATATAGACCGCGGCCTTGGCGTGCGGCAGGCCGTGGCCGGCGCCGAAGCAATAGATGCGGCCGTGCTCCAGGAAGCGGCCGACGATCGACTTGACGCGGATGTTCTCCGAGAGGCCCGGTACGCCCGGGCGCAGGCAGCAGATGCCGCGCACCACCAGATCGATCTGCACGCCGGCGGTGCTCGCGGCGTATAGCGTGTCGATGGTCTGCGGATCGACCAGCGAATTGAGCTTGGCCCAGATCGCAGCCGGCCGTCCCGCGCGCGCGTGAGCGGCCTCCTCCTCGATATGGGCAAGGATGCGTTGCCGCAGATTGAGCGGCGATACGGCCAGGCGCTCGAGGTCCTGGGGCTCCGCATAACCGGTGATGAAATTGAAGACGCGCGCGACGTCACGTGCGATCACCGGGTCGGAAGTGAAGAATGAGAGGTCGGTATAGGTGCGCGCGGTAATCGGATGATAATTGCCGGTGCCGACATGCACGAAATTCCTGAGCTCCTTGCCTTCGCGCTTCACCACGAGCGACAGTTTGGCGTGGGTCTTGAGCTCGATAAACCCGAACACGACCTGCACGCCGGCGCGCTCCAGGTCGCGCGCCCAGCGGATATTGGCCTCTTCGTCGAAGCGCGCCTTCAGCTCCACCAGTGCGGTGACCGATTTGCCGGCTTCAGCGGCCTCGGCAAGCGCACGAACGATCGGGCTATCGGCGGAGGTGCGGTAGAGCGTCTGTTTGATCGCGACCACGTCCGGATCGTGCGCAGCCTGCATCAGAAATTGCACCACTACATCGAACGACTCGTAGGGGTGATGCACTACTAGATCCTTCTGGCGGATCGCCGCGAAGCAATCGCCGCCATGGTCGCGGATACGCTCGGGAAAGCGAGGGTTGAAGACCGGGAATTTCAGATCCGGCCGGTCGAGCGCGTAGAGCTGCCCAAATTCGTTGAGCGCTAGCGCGCCTTCGACCAGAAAGGTCTCATCATCGGTGACGCCGAGCGCGCGGGCCACGAAGCTGCGCAATTCGGCCGGCATCGCCGCATCGATCTCCAGCCGGATCGCGGAGCCGCGGCGGCGGCGCTTGAGCGCACTTTCGTAGACGCGCACGAGATCCTCCGCCTCTTCCTCGACTTCGATGTCGCTGTCGCGGAGGATGCGGAACGCACCCTGGCCGCGCACGGCATAGCCGGGAAACAAGCGTCCGATAAACAGGCCAATCGCGGTCTCGAGCGTCACGAAACGCGCGGGCGCCTCCTCACCAGAATCCGGCAGGCGGATGAAGCGCTCGATCTTGGCGGGCACGCGGATCAGAGCATTCATGCCGCGGCCGTCGGCGTTGCGCGCAAGCTGCAGCGCAAGCGAGAAGCCGAGATTGGGGATGAACGGAAACGGGTGCGCCGGATCGACCGAAAGCGGCGTCAGCACCGGAAAGATCTGGTGGAGGAAATGATCCTCGAGCCAGGTGCGCTCGTCGCGCGAAAGTTCGGCGCCATCGATCAGCGCGATGCGGCTTCCAGTCAGCAAATTTCGAAGCACGCGCCAGCAGACCTGCTGGTCGCCGGCAAGCCTGCCGACCGCGGAAGCGATCTCGATCAGTTGGTCGGCGGGACTGAGACCGTCGGGACTCGCAGCCGTCACACCGGCGCGCACCTGGGCCCGCAGGCCCGCGACGCGCACCATGAAAAATTCGTCGAGGTTGCCGGCGGAAATGGAAAGGAAACGCAGCCGTTCCAGCAACGGGTGGTTCGGGTTTTCCGCTTCCTCGAGAACGCGCCGGTTGAAATGCAGCCAGGACAGCTCACGATTGATGAAGCGCTTGGGACTCGACGCAATTTCGGCCACGGGCAAGGCGGAGTCCAACAACGGCGCCGGAGCAACGCGCTCGGCGCGAACGGCACGCAATGCGGTTTCGCCCGCCGCCAAAGGCTTGCTCCCATATCTGGCTGATCGCGTAGCCATCCTAACACCGGCCCGGCAGAGTCATTATGACGTTTCGATAACGGATTAAACCACTGACAATATAAGAATATCCTACCCCGCGCGCAGCACCTCAGAGGCTAGCACACGCGTTACAGAGCGGCCGCGCGAGAGCGCAGCTTGGTCGAGCCGGGTCACGATCACTTCGGCCGAGGCCAGCGAGCGCTCGATCCGCGCGACGAGATACGAAACCACCCCCTCGTCGATGGCAAGCTGGCGGTCGGCGAAAAGCTTCACCAAAACCGCGGCGAGCAGGCTGTCATCGGGCGGCGCCAACGTGACCGCCGGCACCGCACGCAGCCGCGATGCGACGTCGGCAAGCATGAACGGGCCTTGATCGAGACGTTCGCGCGCGGTGATCAGCAGGAAGGCGCCCTGCTCGCGCGCGAGATTGAGGAGATGAAACAGCGCGGGCTCATCGACGCGGCTCGGCACGAAGTCCTCGATCACCAGTGCGCCGGTCACGAGTGCGCCGGGGACGCCGGTTGCGTTCAGTTCGCCCGCGGCGGCGATGCGCGCGCCCGCGCGCTCGGCCCAGATCGCCGCGAGATGGCTCTTGCCAGATCCGGCGGGGCCGATAATCGCTGCGCTCGAATGAGGCCAATCGGGCCAGCGGTCGACGAGCGCGAGCGCCGCGGAGTTCGCCGGACTTTCGAGAAAATCGTCACGGCGGAAACTTTCCGCGTGCGGCAGATCGAGCGCGAGTTGGCGGGCGCCATCCCCGCGCATGGCTCAGCGTTCGCCCGATGAAGCGCGCCGGCGCGGCTCGCCGGTATAGATCGGACTCGCCAGATACTGCGCGAGTCCGAATCGCACCAGTACGCCGACCGCGGCCGCGAGCGGCACGGCGAGCAAGAGCCCGACGAATCCAAAGAGCGCGCCGAAGGCCAGCAGCGAGAACATGAGCCAGACCGGATGCAGTCCGATGCTCTCGCCCACGAGCTTGGGTGCCAGAATGTAGCCTTCGACAAACTGGCCGAACAAAAAAATGCCAATGACGACGAAGATCGGCGTCAATTCGGGCCAGAATTGCACGAGTGCCACTCCGGTCGCGACCACGAGCCCGAACATGGAGCCGACATAGGGAATGAATGTCAGCAGACCGGCCATGAAGCCAATGAGCAGGCCGAAGTTCAGTCCGGTGATCGTGAGGGCGACCGCGTAATAGGAGCCCAGGATCAACGCGACGCTCGACTGGCCGCGCACGAAGCCGGCGACCGCGAGGTCCATGTCGCGAGCGAGCGAGCGAATCAGTTCACGATGCGTGCGCGGAATCCAGGAATCGACCCGCGCCACCATTTTCGGCCAGTCATAGAGCACGTAAACCGCCACCACCGGCGTGATGATAATGAACGCGAAGATGCTGATCAGCGCGCGGCCACCCGACCATAGCGATTGCAGGAAGCTGACGAACCAGCCCGCGCCCTGGGCCACGAGATCGCTGACCGTCTTTTGCAGATCGGGCATGCGGTCACCCATCAGGCGCTGCAGCCACTCCTTGTTTTCAGACGTGACCACGAGCTCCTGCAGGCGAACGATGTAGCCGGGCATGCGCTGAATGAACGCGAACATCTGGCTGCCGAGGATCGGCAAGAGCACGATCGCCGCGACCACGAACAAGAGCACGACAAGGCCGATGATGATGAGCGTCGCGACCAGCCGATTCATGCCTAGCCGTTCGAGCCGGTCGGTCAGCGGATTGAGAAAATAGGCGAGCGCCATGCCGGCAACGAACGGCAGCAGCATCTCGTGCAGCAGCCACAACAGGAGGATGAAGACGACGAGCGCGCCCCCCCAGAAAATCGCTTGCCGTTGCAGGCTCATGGGGATCGGTCCCCGCTCAGGACGCCATATGGCGCGTCCACGCGACGAGATAGGCCGCTCCCGAAATGCACGTCAAGACGCCGACTGCGATCAGGGCCGAAGTCAGCGCGATGCCCGCGTCGAAGCGAAAGCCGTTGGCGGCGAGCACCAGCCCCGCGAGCAGGATCTGCGCCGTGGTGTTTAGCTTGGAGATGAGAAACGGCCGGATCGTCAGCGGCTTCTCCACCAGCCATGCGACCACGATCGCACCCACGATCATGATGTCGCGTGAGACGACCGCGATCACCACCCAGCGCGGAAGCAGGTCGGCAATGCCGAGCGTCACATAGATCGAGACCAGCATCGCCTTGTCGGCGAGCGGATCGAGATAGGCGCCGAACTCGCTGGTCGCGCCCAGGCGTTTAGCAAGAAAGCCATCGACGGCGTCCGACAAGGCGGCGATCACGAACAGCCAGAACGCAATCAGCATCTGCCCGGACATGATCGCCCAAACGACGATCGGCACCAGAATGATGCGCCCGGTAGTCACGAGGTTGGGGATATTCACGCTGGTCCGCCCTGCATCCGACGATGTCGGACATAGACTGCAGCCGCCTTGATGCCAAGCGGAGGCCACAACCCGCGCTGCGCCTTGCCTTGCGTGCTGTTTCGGTTCGGGTTACCCCGGCGCGGAGGCAAAACATGGCGAAAGCCAAGGGACTGGGCTACCGCGACGCCGGGGTCGATATCGACGCCGGCAACCGGCTGGTCGATCTGATCAAGCCGTTCACGCGCGCCACCGCGCGGGCGGGGGCCGACGGCGAGATCGGCGGCTTCGGCGGCGTGTTCGACCTCAAGCGCGCGAATTTCCGCGATCCCTTGCTGGTGGCCGCCACCGACGGCGTCGGCACCAAGCTCAAGCTTGCAATCGGCAGCGACCGGCACGACACGATCGGCATCGATCTGGTGGCCATGTGCGTGAACGATCTGGTGGTGCAAGGCGCCGAGCCGCTGTTCTTTCTCGATTACTTCGCCACCGGCAAGCTCGACCCGGCACGCGCCGCCAAGATCGTGGCGGGCATCGCGCAAGGCTGCCGCGAAGCGGGCTGCGCGCTGATCGGCGGCGAGAGCGCGGAAATGCCGGGCATGTACGCGCCGGAGGACTATGATTTGGCGGGCTTCGCGGTCGGCGCGGTGGAGCGCGAAAAGCTGCTGCCACGCAAAGATATTGTTCCGGGAGACGTTATCCTCGGTATCCCCTCCTCCGGTGTCCATTCCAACGGTTTCTCGCTGGTACGGAAGGTGATTGCCGAGGCCGGCGCGCGGCTCGATTCGCCGGCGCCGTTCGCGCCAGGCATGACGCTTGGCGAAGCATTGCTTACGCCGACGCGAATTTATGTGCGCCCGGTGCTAGCCGCGTTGAAGGCGGCCGATGGCGTCAAGGCGCTTGCCCACATCACCGGAGGCGGCTTCGTCGATAATATTCCGCGCGTATTGCCCGACGGCACCAACGCGCTTGTCGCGCTGCGTGCGGTTCCGGTATTGCCGGTGTTCCAGTGGCTAGCCAAGGCGGGCCGCATCGAGGAGCTCGAGATGCTGCGTACGTTCAATTGCGGTATCGGCCTGGTGGTGATCGCCGAAGCCAAGCGCGCGGAGATCGTGGCTGGGGCTTTCGTCGCCGCCGGAGAGAAAATGATTCGACTCGGCGAGGTCGTGTCCGGTGACGGCGAGCCGAAAGTAAACTTCATGGACAAGTTTCAGCTCGGATGACGACACCGCGCCGGCGCGTCGCAATCCTGATTTCCGGCCGTGGCTCCAACATGGCTGCGCTGATCGAAGCGGCGCAGGCGAAGGACTATCCCGCGGAGATCGCGCTCGTCGTCTCGAGCCGGCCCGACGCAGCCGGACTTGAATTTGCTTCCAAGCACGGCATCGCCACCGCCGTCGTTGATCACAAACAGTTCGCGAGCCGCGAGGCCTTCGACGCGGCGATCGAGGCGGCCTTGGAGAAAGCGCGGATCGAGATCGTGTGCCTCGCCGGTTTCATGCGCATGCTCACGAAACCGTTCGTCGAGAAATGGCGCGGGCGGATGCTGAACATCCACCCTTCTCTGCTGCCTGAGTTCAAAGGACTCGATACGCACGCCCGCGCGCTCGCGGCGGGAGTGAAGGCGCATGGCTGCACCGTGCATTTCGTCGTACCGGAACTCGATTCCGGTCCGATCATTCTGCAAGAGAAGGTGCCTGTGCTCGCGGGCGACACCGAGGCGACGCTCGCCGCCCGCGTGCTCGCGGCCGAGCACAAAATCTATCCGGCGGCGCTCAGGCTACTTGCGGAAGGCAAGCTCGACGCGCTTGCGCGGTAGCTCTTTCCGACCGCTGCGCGTTCAGCGACGCTTGTGCTTGGCGTGTTCGTGCTCGTGGTCCGATGGGAACTCGACGCGCGACATCTCAACGATGAGCGGCGATTCCAGCGCGCGCTTGTGATGCGCGCGCCGGATCAGGTAGCCGACCCCGACCACAAACAGCGCGCCCAAGATCGCCGACCATAGGTGGAGTTGGCCGACAAGAGCGGGCTGCATCCACCACAAGAGCGCGGGATCCTTGGCCATGATATCGCCTGCGACCCAGCCGAGCAGCGCGGCGCCGGCCCATATCAGGATCGGGTAGCGATCGAGCAGCGCCATGAGCAACGCGCTGCCGGCGATAATGAGCGGGATGCTGGTGGCGAGGCCGAAGATG
The DNA here is from genome assembly GCA_036559465.1 of Xanthobacteraceae bacterium. GTDB lineage: Bacteria > Pseudomonadota > Alphaproteobacteria > Rhizobiales > Xanthobacteraceae > JAHFPN01. Next base: position 3,944 of record DATBTC010000115.1, on the reverse strand, counting down.
ATGAGCGTGGCCTTGATCGCTTCTGCGTGCAACGGATCGACGCGTGCGGCAGCGAGATCAGCCGCGGCCGCGATTGCGATCACGTTGTCGAGGCTCATGACGATGTCGGCGACAGCGATAATGCGAACCGCGCGCCAGAGATTGTCGCCGGCCTTGATCTTGCCCTCGCCCTCGGAGTGCTCCGGCACGATGAGTTTCACGGCAACCCACAGGAGCAGCAGGCCGCCAACGAGCTTGAGGAAGGGGTAGGTCATCGCTTCCGCAACAACGAGCGTGAAGAGGACGCGGAGCAGCACGGCAACGCCGGCGCCGAGGATCATTCCCCAGAAGCGCTGCCGCTTCGGCAACATGCGACAGGCGAGTGCGATGACGACGGCATTGTCGCCGGAGAGGACGATATTAATGCCGATGATCTGCGCCGCCGCGATCCAGAACGGCGCATGCATCACGTCTTGCAAAAGAAAGTCCACCGGACGCCCCTCTCCTTCTAGCCCCGCTACGCGCCGTCGAATTCAGCCTGCTTGATAGACCGCAGCGGCGCGACCCGACTCCGTATGCGGAGCTCGGTTAAATTCGGATAGCCGAGCGAAAGGCCCCTGCCAAGCAAAACCGGACAGGGCAAATTCGCGTTTCGGTTGAACTAGATGTGATCGGGCCGGCAGCGGGCTTTCAGCCGACGATCTCGGCCGGGGCAAAGAAGAAAGCGATCTCTATTGCTGCGTTTTTCGGGCTGTCGGAGCCGTGCACAGAATTGGCCTCAATCGATTCCGCCAGCTCCTTGCGGATGGTGCCCGGCACCGCCTTGGCCGGGTCGGTCGCGCCCATCACTTCGCGATATTTGGCGACCGCGTTCTCGCCCTCCAGCACCTGCACCACAACCGGGCCGGAGGTCATGAATTCGACCAGGCCCTTGAAGAAGGGCCGCTCGCGGTGGACTGCATAGAAGCCTTCGGCCTGGTCGCGCGTCATGCGGATGCGCTTCTGCCCAATGATGCGCAGGCCCGCGCGCTCGATGCGCTCGTTGACCGCGCCGGTCAGATTGCGCCGAGTGGCGTCGGGTTTGATAATCGAGAAGGTCCGCTCGCGCGCCATGGTTTCCGCCGGGTTGTCGGGATCGGGAAAGTCGAGATGCGGGTTCTATAGCGGCGACGCGAAAAACCCGCAAGTTCGCCGCGATCTCGCCGAGCGGCTGAACCGCCAATGAACGCCGCGCTTCTCGCCAGTTCACCTAGTTGAATGACGGAGAAATGCCAAGCTCAGGCACGGTTCAGCGCGCGCTTCCTAGAGTTCGCTCGGCACCCTCGAACTGTCGAAGTCGAGATCGATGCCCAAGAAATTGGAAGCAAGAAAGCGAACGAACGAGTTCAAGAGGAGATCGCGTCATGAGAAGCATCCTGCTCTCGCTGACTGCAGCCGCCGCGCTCGGCATCGCCGCACTTGCCCCCACGGCGGCGTCCGCTGCGCCCCGGCATCACGGCTATCATCATCATCGTCCGCATTTCGGCCGGATCTTCTTCGCTCCCCGACCCTATGTCCCGGCCTATGCCTACGGCGCCTGCGTCTATCGCAAGCGCGTCGTCCCGACCCCGTGGGGTCCGCGCGTGCATCTGGTCCCGGTCTGCTACTGAAGCAGCGCATGCCCCGTGCCGGGAGCCCCGGTCCCGCATTCGCGGGGCCGGGGTTTCGCTTGGCTGCGACCCGGCTTCGCCATGATCTTGCGGTCGCCGGAATAGTCGGGCACCTCCTCAACCCAGCATGAGTCTTCCCGCCTCCTCCGCCGAACAAACGCGATTTGCGCGCGGCATCGCGCTAGCGGCGCTCGCCGCCGCGATCGTCAATTTCATCGCGTTTTATCCGGGGCTGCTGCACCACGACGCCTGGGCCTATTTCCGCGCGGTGCGCGCCAATGACTGGACCAATTGGCAGCCGCCGCTGCTTGGCTTCATGTGGATTCCGCTGCAGAAAATCTATTACGGCCCGCAGCCGATGCTGGTTCTGTTCGTCGCCGGCTATTGGGCCGGCTTCGCGCTGCTTGCCATCGCCTACGCCAAGCGCGACCGGCGGCTCGCATTCTGGACATTCATCGCCGCGTTCTTCCCCCTCGCGATCAATTTCAACGGCCAGCTGGTCAAGGACATCAGCATGGCGGTGTGCCTGCTGCTGGTGGTCGCGCTGGCGGCCGGGATCGAGTTCGGCTGGATCCGGCGCAAGCGGCTGGCGATTCCGGCGATCTGGCTGTTCTTCGTTTCGGGCGCCTTCATGCGCGCGAACAGCCTATTCGGGTTGCCGCCAGTTTTCGAATTGGCCGCTGGTGCGTCAAGCTGGCGCTGGGTGTCGCTGCCTTTGGTGCGGCGCGCGGTTATCGCGTGTCTGATCGCGCTCGCGGTAGCGCCCGGCCACATTATCGCTGACCGCTACCTGTTTCGCGTCGTGGACATCCATCCGATTTCGCAATTGCAGGTGTTCGATCTCGGCGGGATCACCTTCAATTCGGGCGACGATGCGTTCAAGGGCTTCTTCGGGCCGAATTTCGTGCAGCGCAACGCGACTTGCTACACGCCGCGCCACTGGGACGTCTATGGTTGGGGCGGTTGCCCGGAAGTCTATGAAAACTTAAAGCCACGTTTTGGCGAAGACTTGTGGAAGCTGTGGGTCGAAGGAATCGCCGCGCATCCCATTGCGTACGTCCATCATCGTCTGGCGCATGCCAACCGTTTCTTCCAGTTTTTCTGCACGAGCTGCAAGGAGATCGTGTTCACCGGCGCGCAATCGACGAACCAGAAGGAGTTCACCTTCGAGCCGACGTTTCTCTACAAAGCGATCGAGGCGGCGGCGGAAGCGATCAACAACTCCCCCTTCGGCCGGCCTTATGTATTTCTGCTCATCTGCCTCGCCTGGTCGCTTGCGGCGTTCGGGATCAAGGACACCATCATCCAGCGCTTTACGCTGTTGATCGCGCTGTCGGGCGCGATGTACGCGCTCGGATTCGTCGCCATCGGCATCGCGCACGAGTACCGCTATATTTTCTGGACCATGCTGTGCGCCGCGATCACCACGCCGGCGATCGTGATGCACGTGCTCGCGCGCGGCGATGCGCCCACGGCGTTGCGCATCATCCCACCACTCCTGATCGTCGGAATAATCGCGATCCGGGAAGCCGTAGTACGGCTCCTGCTCTGACCGGAGAAGTGCAATGACCGAACGCTACCGGATGTTCGCCGGATACAATGCCTGGGCGAACGAGCGGCTCTACGCGGCGGCCGCGAAACTTTCCGATGCCGACTACCGCGCCGACCGGGGAGCGTTCTTCAAGTCGGTGCACGGCACGCTGAACCATCTCCTGGTCGCGGTCGGGGAGAGGCGCCCGCGCTGCTGGGTATGATCCTGTTCGACGACCTGCCCGCACTGACAGCCGCGCGCCGCCAGGAGGATGCGCGGATCAGCGATTGGACCCGTGGGCTCGGTGAGGCCGACCTGAGCCGTTCGTTCACCTACCGGACCATCACCAACCCGGCGACCGTGACCCAGAAGCTGGCGCCTGCGCTCGATCATTTCTTCAACCATCAGACCCATCACCGCGGACAGGCCCATTGCCTGCTAACGGCGCTCCGCGGGCAGGACTTTGCACCGTCATTCGATCTCATCCTGTTTCAGCGGGAGACGGGCCAAGGTGTTACAAAGCAACAAGTTTGACTATATCACAGATTATTTCAGTTCTTAATCTCACTTTCTCGTATTTCTCTGTGAATTAAATTGACAGGCAGCTGATTTCTGGCAAATGCTCCCGACCAACGCGCGGCGGGTTGTCCGTCGCGTGCATGAAACGGGAGGCACTCAATGCGCATTGTTCGTTGGCTCGCGGGACTCGGCCTTGCTGCCGCGCTCGCTTTGCCGGCCAGCGCCCAGCAGAGCGCCGTGGTCGATGCGGACTGGCTGTCCAAGAA
>DATBTC010000114.1:0-13771 GCA_036559465.1 Xanthobacteraceae bacterium | reverse complement strand
TGGTGAAGAAACACCTCAATCCAGGCGGCGTGGCCGTTCAGTGGGTGCCGTTCTACGAAAGCACACCCGACGTGGTGAAGAGCCAGCTTGCCACCTTCTTCAGCATCTTTCCCCGCGGAGTCATTTTCGCCAACAAGGGCGAGGGTTGGAACAGCGACACCGTTGTTTTCGCGGAGGCGGACCCGCAGCCGATCGAGCCGGATCCGGTTCAGCAGCGGCTCGATAGTGCCGAATATGGACGCGTGAAAGAGTCGCTTGCCGAGGTGGGTTTCAATTCCATAGTGGACCTCTTGGCCACCTATATTGGGCGGGCGTCCGATCTGGAGAATTGGTTGAAGGACGCGCAGATCAATACCGATCGTAACCTGAGGCTCCAATATCTGGCCGGGATGGGCTCCAACTTTGGACAGGCAGATGCAATCTACGAGGACCTGCTGCGCCAACGCCGATTTCCCGAAGATCTATTCGTCGCATCGGACGAAACCAAGAAGATGTTGCGGGAGGTGCTGCCGCGTTACGACCCCGGGCAATGACCTCCTGGCTAGGCGCAGAGAGCGTTTCTGGATTCAAGGGGTTACCCAGTTACTGCAGGCGGCGTGGAATATGGAATATAGTCTGCGTCAGGGTACCGAGCCGCTCCGATACAAGACTCAAGAGTCCATACTCGTGAAGATGTTGAAGACGTTTGAGCCTCTGAATTGGCACGACGCGACAGCGCCGTCGCCCGCGGAATTCGAGGTGCTGGCCGATGCCGCCTATCAGCGCCTGCCGGACCGCTTCCGGGCTCTCTGCAAAGGGCTCGTTATCCACGTCACCGATTTTCCGACCGAGGACGTGCTCAAGGGAATGGAGATCGACGACGAGTTCGGCATCCTCGGCCTGTTCTCTGGCATCGGCCTGCCGCACGACGGCGCGGTGCCGGAGACCGGCAGGCTGCCGAACCTGATCCACCTCTACCGGCGGCCGATCCTCGACTACTGGGCCGCGCACGAGGAAGCATTGGGCGCGATCATCGCCCACGTGCTGGTGCACGAGATCGGGCATCATTTCGGCCTGTCCGACGACGATATGGAGCGCATCGAGCACGAGGCCGATGCCGCGCAGGGGTCCGCCGAACGCTAGTTTCCGTTCCGGGTCCGTGCTAATTTTCGCCACGATTCAGCCTTGGTCAGCCTTGGGGTGGAAAATGTCGCGCACGGATCTCGCGTGGCTCGCGGTCGCAGCCTACGCATTGCACATCATGGAGGAGCGGATCCTCGATTGGCTCGGCTCCGCCCGGAAATCGCTGCATATCCAGCTCGAGCAGGAAAACTACCGGGTAGTCGAGGCGGTGTTCCTGATTCTGGGCGCCGTGGCGGCGATCCTTTCGGTGACGCTGCCGCTGCTGGCGCTCAGCTTCGCCGCATTCCTGCTGATCAACGCGATCTTCTTTCACATCTGGCCGATGGCGCGCACCGGCGGGCAGTATTCGCCCGGCGTGATCACCGCCGTGTTTCTGTTCCTGCCGCTCGGCATCGCCCAATACCGGCTGATTGCCACCCAGCCGAGCGACTATGTGCTCTCGGTCATCATCGGCGGGGCGATCATCCTGTCGCCGCTCGTGTTGATGAAGATGCGTGAGCATCCTTCGTTCGGCGGCAGCAGCGCGGCCGGCGGGGCGGGGTCGGCGCCGAAGCGGCGCCGGAAATAACGGCGACACCAGTACCCGATCGAAATTCAGGGTGGCGCGCCTAGGCGTGCCGCCCTTTGCTTGCGCCTCCGGCCGCGAGTGGCTAAAGCGGCCCGCAAGGGAGCCTGTCGGTAATGGAAAAGTTCACCAAGCTCACCGGCGTCGCGGCGCCGCTCCGGATGGTCAATGTCGATACCGACATGATCATCCCGAAGCAGTATCTGAAGACGATCAAGCGCACGGGTCTCGGCAAGGGCCTGTTCGCCGAGATGCGCTACAAGGACGACGGCACCGAGAATCCGAACTTCGTGCTCAACAAGCCGGCTTACCGGAATTCCAAGATCCTGGTCGCCGACGACAATTTCGGCTGCGGCTCCTCACGCGAGCATGCGCCGTGGGCGCTGCACGACTTCGGCATACGCTGCGTGATCTCGACCACGTTCGGCGACATCTTCCACAATAACTGCCTGAAAAACGGCATGCTGCCGATCCGCGTCTCCAAGGAGGATCTCGGCAAGCTGTTTGACGACGCCGAGCGCGGCGCGAACGCGACGCTCACGGTCGATCTGGAGAAGCAGGAAATCAGCGGGCCGGACGGCGGGGTGATCAAGTTCGAGATCGATGCGTTCCAGAAGCATCGTCTGCTCAACGGGCTCGATGATATCGGGCTGACGCTCGCCAAGGGCGACAAGATCGACGGCTTCGAGAAGAAGGTGGGAGCCGCGCGGTCGTGGACCTGAGGGCCGCGGCGCTGGCGCTGCTCGTTCTCGCCGTTCCACTTGGCGTACCGGTGGCGGCCCAGGAAGTGGACGGTCCGCCACTCGCCAATTGCCTCGCACAGATGAAGCCGGAAGCGCTGGCGCGCGGCGTGCCCGATGCGCTCTATGACCGGCTCACTGCCGGCATGCTCTCCGATGTCTCCGTGCTCGGCTTTCTCGACGATCAGCCGGAGCAGGTGAGCCCGATCTGGGATTATTTGGCGCTCCTGGCGGACGCCGAGAAGATTTCCGACGGCAAGCGCGCGCTCGTCGAGCATCGGGAGATTCTGGAGCGCGTGAGCCGCGCCTATGGCGTCGATGTTCATACGCTCGCGGCGTTGTGGGGAGTGGAGGCCGATTTCGGCAAGACGACCGGCCGGCGCATGATCTTCCGCTCGCTGGCGACGCTCGGCTGCATGGCGCCGCGCCGGCGCGACTACTTCAAGAGCGAATTCATCGCGGCGCTGCGCGTGGCGGCCTCGGGCGAGATTGATCCCACGAAAATGCGCGGCTCCTGGGCCGGCGCTTTCGGCCATCCGCAATTCATGCCGACGGTCTGGTTCCGGCTGGCGGTCGATTTCGACGGCGACGGCAAGCGCGACATCGTCGGCACCATGCCGGACTATCTCGCCTCCATGGCGAACTACTTGAAGAAAGCGGGCTGGGTTTCCGGCCAGTCCTGGGGTTTCGAGGTGAAGCTGCCTGCCAATTTTAATGAAGCGCTGGCGGGACGGACGAAGAAGCGGCCGCTCGCGCGCTGGGCCGCGCTCGGTGTCAGGCGCGCCGACGGGCGTGCGCTCGCGGGCGCGGGCGAAGCGGGCGTGATCCTGCCGGCCGGGAAGGGCGGACCCGCGTTTCTCGTATTCAAGAACTTCGACGTGATCTTCACCTATAACGCCGCCACCAGCTACGCGCTCGCCATCGGGCATCTGTCCGACCGCCTGCGCGGCGGCGGGCCGTTCGCGACGCCGTGGCCGACCGACGAGAAGCCGCTCGACCGCAAGGGGCGGAGGGATTTGCAGACGCTCTTGTTGCAGCGGGGCTTCGCGATCGGCGAGGCCGACGGCGTGATCGGCAAGCGCACACGGGAGGCGATCCGCGAGATCGAGGGCCGCGCCGGCCTGCCGCTCACGGGCCGGGCGACCGAGGTTGCGCTGCAGGCGCTGCGCCGCGGCCGGTGACGGTTGCGGGAAGCGTAAGCGCCGTCTAGGGATGCACGAAATTCGGGAGGAAGTCGTGGCGTCATTCAAGCTCTTGTTGCTGCCGGGCGACGGGATCGGCCCCGAGGTCATGAATCAGGCCCGGCGCGTCATCGCCTGGATCGAGCAACAGAAGCTCGCGTCGTTTTCGATCGAGGAGGAACTGGTTGGCGGCTGCGCGTTCGACGCGCACGGCAAGGCGATCTCCGAATCCGCCATGGCCAAGGCGCTCGCAGCCGATGCGGTGCTGTTCGGCTCGGTCGGCGGGCCGAAATGGGACAAGGTTCCCTACGACGTTCGGCCCGAGGCGGGGCTGCTGCGGCTGCGCAAGGATCTCGCGCTGTTCGCCAATATTCGGCCGGCGATCTGCTATCCGGCGCTGGCCGACGCCTCGAGCCTGAAGCGCGAACTCGTGGAGGGCCTCGACATCATCATCGTGCGCGAGCTCACGGGCGGGGTTTATTTCGGCGAGCCGAAGACGATCACGGATCTGGGCAATGGCCAGAAGCGCGCCGTCGATACTCAGGTCTATGACACCTACGAGATCGAGCGGATCGCCCGCGTCGCCTTCGATCTGGCGCGTAAGCGCCGGAACAAAGTCACGTCGATGGAAAAGCGGAACGTGATGAAGACCGGCGTGCTGTGGCACGAGGTCGTCACGCAGGTGCATCAGCGCGAATTCAAGGACGTGCAGCTCGAGCACCAGCTGGCAGACGCCGGCGGCATGCAGCTGGTGCGCGCGCCCAAGCAGTTCGACGTGATCGTCACCGACAATCTGTTCGGCGACATGCTCTCGGACGTAGCGGCGATGCTGACGGGCTCGCTCGGCATGCTGCCCTCGGCCTCGCTCGGCGAGATCGATCCCAAGACGAAAAAGCGGCGCGCGCTCTATGAACCGGTGCACGGCTCGGCGCCGGACATCGCCGGCAAGGGGCTGGCGAACCCGATTGCCATGATCGGCTCGCTCGGCATGGCGTTGCGCTACAGCTTCGGGCTAGGCGCGGTGGCCGACCGGATCGAGCAGGCGATCGCGGGCGTGCTCGCAGCGGGCCTGCGTACCGCGGACCTGCGCGGCGAGGGCACCCGGACGGTCAGAACCGTGGAAATGGGCGACGCGATCCTGGCCGAGCTAGACCGGCTTCAGTAGTTGCTTGGCAGACCGTCGAACGGCCCCGGCAGCGGCCAGCGCGAGCCGAGCGGGTCCGGCCCGTAGCTGGGATAGCGCGACCAGATCGGTTCGGCGTAATCGCGATACCTGAGATCGCCCGGCTTTACTGTCGTGCCGGGGTCCAGATAGCTGCGCTTCTTCTTCACGGTGATGCGGGGGCGTTGCCGCTCGATCTGCGCTTCCGCCGGAAGCGTCGCCAGCGCGAACGCGGACAGGGTCGCTAGAGCCACAATCGACACGAAACGCATAGGGACCTCGCCGAATCTCGGGGTCGCACCCCACCAATACACCATAGCCCGCTTCGGTTTCATGCGACAGGGGCGATCCCGGATTGCTGCGGCGCATGTTGAGCGAGCGTGAATGGAGGGTTACGCTGAATATCGCGCCACAACGCTTTTTTGGCGGCCTGTGTCGTGAAAGCAACAAGGACGGCTGCAATGAAAGCGGCCATGTTCGGGAGACGCCCATGCGCCGCAAGCCAGCCGGAAAGATCGAACGCTCGCTCAACGAGCTCTATCGCGACGATCCGGAGCGCGCCGAAGCGCTCGCCTTCGGCCGCAAAACTGGCACCAGCCGGCGCGGGTTCTTGGAGGGCGCCGGACTTGCCGCTTTCGGCGCGGCAGTGGGCGGAGCGGTCCCGTTCTCCGGCAATATCCCCGCCGGTCTGTTCCCGGCCGCGTTCGCGCAAGGCACGCCACCGGCTGCGGCACCCGCACCTGCTCCGGCTCCCGAACGCAGGGCGCCGCAGCTACTCACGTTCCCGGGCAAGGACGGCAATCTCATCGTGCTCGGCGAGCGGCCGCTGGTGGCTGAAACGCCCGAAAGCCTGCTCAATGACGACACCACGCCGGTCAACAAGTTCTACATCCGCAACAACGGGCAGATTCCCGAGACGACGCGCGATGCGGATGCGTGGAAGATCACCATCGACGGTGAGGTGAATAAGAAGCTCGAGCTTACGCTCGGCGAGATCAAGAAGCGCTTCAAGCCGGTGACCATGCGCATGGTGCTGGAGTGCGGCGGCAACGGGCGCGCTTTCTTCTCGCCGCCCGCGCGCGGCAATCAGTGGACCAATGGCGGCATCGGCTGCGCCGAGTGGACCGGGGTGAGGCTCGCCGACGTCTTGAAAGCGGCGGGGCTGAAATCCTCGGCCGTGTTCACCGGCAATTTCGGCGCCGATCCGAGCCTGTCCGGCGAGCCCGGACGCCAGGCGCTCTCGCGCGGCGTGCCGATCAAGAAGGCGCTGGAGCCGCACAATCTCCTCGTCTGGGCGATGAACGGCAAGCCGCTCGAGCTCATTCACGGCTTCCCGGTGCGGCTGGTGATTCCCGGCTGGCCCGGCTCGGTCTCCGAGAAGTGGCTGACGCGCATCTGGATCCGCGACAAGGTGCATGACGGCGTCGGCATGGGCGGCACATCCTATCGCGTGGCGGTGCGGCCGATGGTTCCCGGCGACCGGCCCGATGACAAGAATTTCCGCGACCTCGAATCGATGCCGGTGCGCTCGATCATCACGAGTCCCGCGAACGGCGCCAAGCTCGCCGCCGGCACGCAGCAAGTGAGCCTGCGCGGCGCGGCCTGGAACGGCGACCACGGCGTGCGCGCGGTGCATGTCTCGACCGACTATGGCTCGACCTGGCAAGCGGCGCAGATGGGAAAGCCGACCAACAAGTACGACTGGACGCGCTGGACCGCGACGGTGCGGCTGCCGTCGGACGGCTATTACGAAATCTGGTCACGGGCGACGGATTCGCGCGGCGTCGCGCAGCCGCACGTCTCCGGCTGGTGGAACCCGCAGGGCTACGGCGCCAATCCGGTCAACCGGATCTCGGTGCTGGTCGCCTGAGCCGCGCTCGCATGTCGCTCGCACTGGCGCGGGCGAGCCTGGCCGTCCGATCGATTTTTGTCTTTGCGCTTGTGATGAGCGCGGCCGGATTTGCGGCCGCGCAGGCTCCTGCCTTCACCCCGCGCCATGAGGAGCCCGAGGAATTTCCCGAGGCGCCCGGCCGCGAGGAAGCGTTCTACGGCTGCACCGCCTGCCATGGCTTCAAGATCGTGGCGCAGCAGGGCATGAGCCGGCAGCGCTGGGAAGACACCGTCGATTTCATGATCCGGCAGCACAAGATGCCCGTGCCCGGCGCGCAGGAGCGCGAGAAGATTCTCGATTATCTCGCGCGCGCGTTTCCCGAGCAGCCGGCCGCGCGGCGCGCCCGGCCGAATCCGTTTCTGAAGAACTAGAGCTTCAGCGCCCGCCCAGTCGTCCGCGCAGCTGGGGCTCGGCCTTGGCGAAAATCCAGTCGTCGGGCCGCTTCGGCGTGGTGCCGAGGATCGGGGTGGTGCCGCAGGTTTCGCGCTCGCGCTCGGCACGCGCGAAGAAGGCCGCAAGCTTTCCGTCGCCGCCGGCGCTCATCAGCATCAGGCGGTCCATGAGGCAGGCGACGTGGCCGCGCTGCACCAGTTGCCAGTCGCGATTGCACCACCAGGCGACGAGCGAAAGGCGCGGCTCGCTCCAGCTGTGGGCGACGACCATGCAAGCGCGCGGGCCGTTCTTGCCCCAGGTATGCATGTTGACGATCGGAAGATCGCCGAACTTGGTCTTGAGCTCGCCGGCGGGGCCGGAAAGCTCGGCGTCGATTCCGGATTCGACGGCGAGCGCGGTCGCGATATCGAGCGGGTCATCGAGGAACGCCGATTCGGTTCCGGGCCGATAGAGCACGACGCGCATATAGGCGCCGTCGCCGTCGACCGAGCCCCAGGTCATCAAATCCTTGCGGCCGCCGCCGACGCGATGGCGGCGCACCAGATACGAAAGTTCGAGTCCTTCGAGCGCGGGCGACTCAAGCGCGAAGGCGCCATGCGCGCGCGTGATTTCGCTCCACAGCGGCCGCTCGGGCAGGCGCGTGACCGAGGAGTTGGCCGGAGTCGGACCGATCAGATCACGGCCGATGATGGAAACCATGAACAGGATCGATGCGAAGGCGAGCGCGCGCGACAGCGACCACGGGCCGAAGTCCGGCATGCGATCGCGCAACGCAGCGATGCGTTCGCGGGCGACGATGAAGAAGCCGCCGAGCGCGGCGAAGCGGTTGGTGAACACGCCTTTTCCCCCTCCCTGCGAAAGGTTGGCGTTGCGGTTTCACCCCTTCTCGCGTAGAAGCCGCTGCGTTTCGGTTTCTGCGGCGCGTCAGGCGCGGCGAAATTCCGGCAGAGAGTCAACGATGGGTTACAAGATCGCGGTCGCAGGAGCCACCGGCAATGTCGGCCGGGAGATGCTGAATGTGCTTGCCGAGCGCGGCTTTCCCGCCGACGAGGTAGTGGCGCTCGCCTCGCGCCGCTCGATGGGCACCGAAATTTCTTATGGTGATCGAATCCTTAAGGTGAAGGCGCTGGAGAATTATGACTTCGCCGCCACCGATATCTGCCTGATGTCCGCCGGCGGGGCGGCCTCCAAGGAATGGTCGCCGAAGATCGCGGCTCAGGGCTGCGTCGTGATCGATAATTCGTCGGCGTGGCGCTACGACCCCGACGTGCCGCTCATCGTGCCGGAGGTAAACGCTGCCGCCATCGAGGGATTCAAGAAGAAGAACATTATCGCCAATCCGAACTGTTCCACGGCCCAGCTCGTAGTGGCTCTGAAGCCCTTGCACGACCGGGCAACGGTGAAGCGCGTGGTGGTCGCGACCTACCAATCGGTGTCGGGCGCGGGCAAGGAAGGCATGGACGAGCTGGAGCAGCAGACCAAGGCGCTCTATCAGCTGAAGGACGTGCAGCCGAGCAAGTTTTCCAAACGCATTGCCTTCAACGTGATCCCCGAGATCGACGTTTTCGTCGATGACGGCTACACGCGGGAAGAATGGAAGATGGCGGCAGAAACCAAGAAGATCCTGGATCCCAGGATCGAGCTGGTCGCCACCTGCGTACGCGTGCCGGTGTTCATCGGTCATTCGGAGGCGGTGCACGTCGAATTTGAAAAGCCGATCACGGCCGAAGAGGCACGGGAAATTCTGCGCACGGCGCCGGGCATCTTGGTGGTCGATGAGCGCAAGCCCGGCGGCTACATCACGCCGCAGGAAGCTGCCGGCGAGGACGCCACCTATGTTTCACGCATCCGCCCGGACAAGACCGTGAAGTATGGGCTCGCTTTCTGGTGCGTCGCGGACAATCTGCGCAAGGGCGCGGCGCTCAACGCGGTGCAGATCGCTGAGATACTGGTGAACCGGAAGCTTCTGATGCCGAAGAAGAAGGCGGCCTGACCGGCAGGCTGCGATGAACGTTCGCCCGCGCAGAAGCGTTCTCTACATGCCGGGCTCGAACGTGCGCGCGCTCGAGAAGGCGAAAACGCTTCCCGCCGACGCGCTGATCCTCGATCTCGAAGACGCGGTCGCGCCCGACGCGAAAGCGATGGCGCGCGAGCAGGTGGCCGCGGCGGTGAAGGCCAAAGGCTTCGGAGCGCGCGAGATCGTGATCCGCGTGAACGGTTTGCATACGCCCTGGGGCATGGACGACCTCAAGGCCGCGGTCGCGGCGGCGCCCGACGCGATCCTGATGCCGAAGGTTTCTTCGGCCGATGATCTCATCCATTTCGGCGAGCGGCTGGTGGATCTGCACGCCGCACCCGGACTTGCGGTCTGGGCCATGATCGAGACGCCGCTTGCGATCCTGAACGTGCGCGAGATCGCGGCCGAAGCGCGCGATGCGCTCGCTGCGCTCAAGGTGCTGGTGATGGGCACGAACGATCTGGCGAAGGAAACGCGGACCAAGATTGTGCCCGGCCGCACGCCGATGCTGCCCTATCTCATGCCGGCGATTCTGGCCGCGCGGGCCTATGGCATCGACATCGTCGACGGGGTCTATAACGACATCGCCAATGCCGAGGGCTTCGCGCGCCAATGCGCGGAAGGACGCGATCTCGGCTTCGACGGCAAGACCTTGATCCATCCGAACCAGATCGAGCCGTGCAACAAGGCATTCTCGCCTTCGCCGGAGGAGGTCGAGCAGGCCAGGAAGATCGTCGCCGTGTTCGAGTTGCCGGAAAACCGCGACAAGGGCGCCATTGCCCTTGACGGGCGCATGGTGGAACGGCTGCATGCGGATATGGCGCGGCGAACGGTTATGCTTTCGGAAGCGATCGCGGCGCGGGCAACGGGTTGAAAATCATGAGCAAGAGCGGGGGCGGCAATTTCTTCGAGGATTTTAAGCTCGGCCAGGTGATCCGCCACGCGACGCCGCGCACGGTGACGCAAGGCGATGTGGCGCTTTATTGGGGCCTGTTCGGGGGCCGCTTCGCGGTGCAGTCGTCGGACGCCTTCGCGCAAGCCATCGGCTATCCGCACGCGCCGATCGATGATCTCCTCGTGTTCCACATCGTGTTCGGCAAGACGGTGCCTGATATCTCGCTGAATGCCATTGCGAACCTGGGCTATGCGGCCTGCCGCTTCCGCGCCGCGGTCTATCCCGGCGACACGCTCTCGGCGGTGTCCGAGGTGCTCGGACTGCGCGAAACATCCAACAAGCAATCGGGGGTCGTTTACGTGCGCTCAACCGGCTTTAAGGCCGATGGCACTGAAGTCGTGGATTACGTGCGTTGGGTGATGGTCCGCAAGCGCGACGAAAAAGCACCGTCGCCCGAAACGCACGTCCCGCAATTGCCCTCGCATCTGCAGGCGAACCAGCTCGGCGATGCGGTGCCGGTGATCGATGGCGCGGCCTATGACACCGGGCTTTCCGGCAGCGAGCGGCGCTTCGAGAGCTACAAGGCGGGCGAGAAGATCGACCACGTGGACGGCATCACGGTCGAGGAAGCCGAGCATCAGATCGCGACCAGGCTTTATCAAAACCCGGCGCGCATCCATTTCAACCAATGGGCCGAAGCAAAGAGCCGCTTCAAGCGGCGGCTGATCTATGGCGGACACGCAATTTCACTGGCGCGCTCGCTTTCGTTCAACGGATTGGAGAACGCGTTCCACGTCGCCGGCATCAATGCGGGACGCCACGTGGCGCCGCTGTTCGCGGGCGACACGGTGTTTGCGTGGAGCGAGGTGTTGGAGGCGCAGGAAATCCCCGGCCGCAACGACGTGGGCGCGCTCAGGCTGCGCACCATTGCCACCAAGGACCGGCCCTGCGACGACTTCCCCTGGAAGGCGGGCGAGGAATACGGGCCTTCGGTGATTCTCGAGCTCGATTACTGGGTGCTGATCCCGCGCTGATTACGCGCTGATTACGCGTCCGCCCGCAAATGCGCAACAAGTTCCCGCGCATAGGTCGGCAGTTCTTCCAGATTGCGGACGCAGATCGTGAGGTCACGCACCGCCCAGGCGTCGGTGAGCTCGACCGCGGCGATCGCCATGGCCGGAACCGCGCGCCGCGCCGTGGTCTCCGGCACAATTCCAATTCCAACGTTGCGCTCCACTAAGCGGCACACGGCGTCGAAGCTACGCAACTGAATGCGCAGCCGGAGCGGCCGGCCGATGCGTGCCGCCTTGTCGGCGAGGAAGCGCTGCAAGGCGCTGGCGCGATCGAGACCGACGAAGTCGCGGTCCAGCACATCGGCGAAGCCGATCCGTTTGCGCTTGGCGAGCGGATGGTCGTTGGCGACCACGAGCACGAAACGGTCCTTGCGGAACGGGTAGGTCTCGAGCGAGCCGGGATCGACAGTGCCGGCAATGATGCCGAGATCGGCGACACCCTCGGCGATCAGGGCGACGATCTCGTCGCTCAAGCGCTCTTCGAGATCGATGCTCACGCTCGGGTGCGCCGTGAGGAACGAACTCAGCGCCTCGGGCAAGAACTCCGTCAGCGCATTGGTGTTGGAGAGCACCCGGACCTGCCCGGCAAGACCGCCGGCATAGGCGCCGAGGTCCTCGCGCAGTTGCTCGGACTGGCGCAGGATCGTGCGCGCATGCTGCAACAGTGTGCGGCCGGCGTGGGTGAGCGAGACACCTTGGCGTCCGCGCACGAGTAGCTTTGAACCGAGGGCGTCTTCCATGTTGCGAATGCGCGTGCTTGCGGCCGCGAGCGCCAGATTCGCGCGCGCCGCGCCATGGGTTATGCTGCCGGCCTCGACCACGTCACGGAACAAGCTGAGATCGGCGAGATCGAAGCGCATCGTGTAGCCTTCGGATTTGACGAAGGCAGAGTACGTCTATTCCTTATTGTATTCCAGTATTTTGGGGCTATTGTTTCGCTATTCACGAAGTATGAGGCTAGGCCCGAGGCCGGACCGGGCGGAGGATGAGGATGGCCGACGCGAAGATGCGCAGCGAGCGGCCATTGTCGCCGCATTTGTCAATCTATCGGCTCTCGCTGACCATGGTGATGTCGGGTGCGCACCGGATCAGCGGGGCGGTGCTCTATTTCGGTATGCTGCTTCTGGTCTGGTGGCTGGTAGCGGCCTCGACCTCGCCCAGGGACTTCGACCTCATCAACGGCTTGTTCGGCACCTGGATCGGGTGGCTGGTGTTGTTCGGCAACACTTGGGCGCTGTTTCATCACATGCTCGGCGGCATCCGGCACTTGATCTGGGATACCGGACGCGGGCTCGGCGAGTACGAGCGCAATCTGTTCGCGCGCCTAACCCTCATCGGCTCGGTCAGCCTCACGATCCTCGTGTGGCTTATCGGCATTATGTTGAGAGGCTGACATGCGAAGCTCGCTTCGCAATGTCCGCGGTCTCGGCTCGGCGCGCTCCGGTACCGAGCATTTCTGGCTGCTGCGGCTTACCACCGTCGCCAATATTCCGTTGATTGCCGCCGTCGTGGTGATTCTGGTCGCACTCTCAGGCCGGCCGCACGCGGCAGTGATCGCCACACTTGGCCGGCCGACGGTGGCGATCCTGATGCTGGCGATGCTCTTGTCGGTCATTGTCCATATGCGGCTCGGCATGCAGACGATCATCGAGGATTACGTGCATTCGGAAGGCCGCAAGATCGTGCTCTTGATGGCCAATACCTTCTTCTCGATCGCGATCGGGCTCGCGTCTGCCTTCGCGGTGTTCCGCATCAGCTTTGGGCTCTAGTCATGGCCGGCAACGGAAGCTCAGCTCCTTCGGTCAATGGCCGGGCCTACCCGGTGACAGACCACGTCTATGACGTGGTGGTGGTCGGCGCCGGCGGTGCGGGCTTGCGTGCCGTCGTCGGCTGCGCCGAGGCCGGGCTCAAGACCGCGTGTATCTCCAAGGTGTTTCCCACGCGCTCGCACACGGTGGCGGCGCAAGGCGGCATTTCGGCCGCGATCGGCAACATGGGCGAGGACGATTGGCGCTGGCATATGTACGACACCGTCAAGGGCTCCGATTGGCTCGGCGACCAGGATGCGATCGAATATCTGTGCCGCCACGCGCCGAAGGCGGTCTATGAGCTCGAGCACTGGGGCGTGCCGTTCTCACGCACCGACGAGGGCAAAATCTATCAGCGGCCGTTTGGCGGCATGACCACGCATTACGGCAAGGGCACCGCGCAGCGCACGTGCGCCGCCGCCGACCGAACCGGTCACGCCATGCTGCACACGCTCTATGGCGCGGCGCTCAAGCACAAGTCCGAATTCTTCATCGAGTATTTCGCGATCGACCTGTTCATGGACGAAGACGGCCGCTGCTGCGGCGTGGTGGCGCTCAAGCTCGACGACGGCACTATCCACCGCTTCCGCTCGCACGTGGCGATGCTGGCCACCGGCGGCTATGGCCGCGCCTATTTCTCCTGCACTTCCGCCCACACCTGCACCGGTGACGGCAATGCCATGGTGCTGCGCGCCGGGCTGCCGTTGCAGGACATGGAGTTTGTGCAGTTCCACCCGACCGGCATCTATGGCGCCGGCTGCCTCATCACCGAGGGCGTGCGCGGCGAGGGCGGTTATCTGGTCAATTCCGAGGGCGAGCGCTTCATGGAGCGCTATGCGCCATCGGCCAAGGATCTGGCGTCGCGCGACGTGGTTTCGCGCTCGATGACCATCGAAATCCGCGAGGGCCGCGGCACCGGCAAGA
>DATBTC010000113.1:0-3550 GCA_036559465.1 Xanthobacteraceae bacterium | reverse complement strand
CCCTATTACACCACTCTTTCGGGAGCCGTCGCCGCGGCGCATGGAATCAAGGCCTACTTGGGCGGTGATCTCGAAGTGCGCGCGCTGCAAAGCTATTTCGGCGACAGGGCCTGAGTTGCCGGGCCGGCGGGATCCGCCGGTTCCGACCGGGCCGCGGCGGTGGTGTTCGTGATCCGTAACGTGATCGCGGCGGCCGGAAATCCGGCGGCGGTCGGTGGATTTTTTTGTGAGTCGGCCCGGATTGCAGAAAATCCGGACCGGGGAGCAGGACCGATGGAAAAGATACCGATGACGGCGGCGGGATATGCCGCTCTCGAAGTCGAATTGCGCAACCGGCAGACGGTCGAGCGGCCGCGCATCATCCAGCAGATCACCGAGGCCCGCGGGCACGGCGATCTGTCGGAGAATGCCGAATATCACGCCGCCAAGGAGACGCAGTCCCTGAACGAGGGCCGCATCGCGGACCTCGAGGACAAGCTCGCGCGCGCGGACGTGATCGACGTATCGAAACTCAAGGGCGACACGGTGACGTTCGGCGCCACGGTGACGCTGGTCGACGAGGATACCGACGAGAAGAAGGTCTGGCAGCTGGTGGGCGAGACCGAGGCCGACGCCAAGGCCGGCCGCATCTCCATCACCTCGCCGCTGGCGCGCGCCTTGATCGGCAAGAAGAAGGGCGCATCGGTGGAAGTGATGACCCCTAAGGGCGCCCGCGGCTACGAGATCACCAAGCTCGAGTGGCGCTGAGGCGTAGCGGAAGACCCGATCCCGTTCACTCGCCCGTCTGGCCGAGCTCCAAGGGCACCATGGCTTCGTCCTTGGAGCGGCGGAGCGAGAGTGCGGTCTTCACGTTGCGCACGTTCGGCGCCCCGGTGAGCTCGGTGACGAACGCCTGGAACGTGGCGAGGTCGGGTGCCACGCACTTCAATATGAAATCCACCTCGCCCGAGAGCATCCAGCACTCGCGTACCAGCGGCCAGCCGCGCACGCGCTGCTCGAAGGCGACGAGATCGGCCTCGGCCTGGCTCACCAAATGCACCATGGCGAAGACGGCGACCTCGTAGCCGAGCTTCTTCTCGTCGAGCAGCGCGCGGTAGCTGCGGATGATGCCGGCTTCTTCCAGTGCGCGCATGCGGCGCAGGCATGGCGGCGCCGAAATGCCGACCCGGCGCGACAGCTCGACATTGGTGATGCGGCCGTCCTTCTGCAGTTCGCTCAGAATCTTCCAGTCGATCGCATCGAGCCGGTCGCGCATGGGGGTTACCGCCGCGCCCGGCGGTGGGCCGGGTGGGACCTTGGTAATCGCGCCCGGCGGCCCGCGCAAGCGGTGCAAAATCGGCCATCCACGGCTCACCGATCCATGTGCGGTGGCCGGTTTGCAGGTTGGCTCCCGGCACGCCATATCTAGCCCGGGCTGACGATTCCAACTTCGAGAAACCCATGGCAAGCGAGCACGTCCGCGTCGTCATCATTGGCTCGGGGCCGGCCGGCTATACGGCCGCTATCTACGCCGCGCGCGCCATGCTGAAGCCGGTGCTGATCGCCGGGCTGCAGCCGGGCGGGCAGATGACGATCACCACCGACGTCGAGAATTACCCGGGCTTCCCTCATGTGATCCAGGGGCCGTGGCTCATGGAACAGATGCGCGAGCAGGCCGAGCACGTGGGCACCCGCATGCTCAGCGATCACGTGAACAAGCTCGACTTGTCGCACCGGCCGTTCAAGGTGAGCTGCGAATCCGGCGCCGTGTTCCTCGCCGACACGGTGATCCTTGCCTCCGGCGCCCAGGCCAAGTGGCTCGAGCTTCCATCCGAAGCGAAGTTTCGCGGTTTCGGCGTTTCGGCCTGCGCCACCTGCGACGGCTTCTTCTATCGCGGGAAAGAGGTGCTGGTGGTCGGCGGCGGCAATACCGCGGCCGAGGAGGCTTTGTTCCTCACCAATTTCGCCACCAAGGTCACGCTGGTGCACCGGCGCGACGCACTGCGCACGGAGAAGATGCTGCAGGAGCGCGTATTCGCCAACCCCAAGATCGAAGTCGTTTGGGACACGGCGGTCGATGACATTCTCGGCGGCGGCGAGCCGCTCAAGGTCACCGGCGTCAGTCTCAAAAATCTGAAGACCGGCAAGCTCACCGAGAAGAAGCTCGACGGCGTGTTCGTCGCCATCGGCCACAAGCCGGCGACGGAACTGGTCGAAGGGCAGATCAAGATGAAGCCGAACGGCTATGTGTGGACTGCGCCTAATTCGACGGCGACTTCGGTGCCCGGTCTGTTCGCCGCCGGCGACGTGGCCGACGACATTTTCCGCCAGGCGGTGACCGCGGCCGGGCTCGGCTGCATGGCCGCGCTCGAAGCCGAGAAATTCCTCGCCCACGAGGAAGCGGCGCACAAGAAGGACGCGGCGGAGTAGGAATTCCCCCTCTCCCGCGCGGAGAAGGGCGGACTGAAACCATGGACTGGGACAAGCTCAAAATCTTTCATGCCGCGGCCGAGGCCGGCAGCTTCACCCATGCGGGCGAGACGCTGGGGCTGTCGCAATCGGCCGTCAGCCGGCAGGTTTCGGCGCTCGAGCAGGAGCTGAATGTCCCGCTGTTCCACCGCCACGCACGCGGGCTGATCCTGACCGAGCAAGGCGATCTCTTGTTCCGCACCGCCCATGAAGTGTTCATGAAGCTGGAGGCGACGCGCGCCAAGCTCGGCGACAGCAAGGAGAAGCCGAACGGGGAGCTGCGCGTGACGACCGCAGTCGGGCTCGGCTCCTACTGGCTCTCGCCGCGGATCGGCGAGTTCCTGGATCTCTATCCCGATATCCGCGTCACGCTGATGCTGTCCGACGAGGAACTCGACCTTTCCATGCGTGAGGCGGACGTGGCGATCCGCCTGCGGCTACCGCTGCAGCCGGACCTGATCCAACGCAAGTTGTTCACCATGCATTTCCACGCCTATGCCACGCCGGCGTATCTGAAGAACCACGGCCATCCGCGCACGGTCGAGGAGCTCGACAAGCATCGCGTTCTGCTGCTGGGCGGGCAGATTCCGAGCTTCTACGAGGGGCTGAACTGGCTGCGCGAGGCCGGCCGGCCCGAAGGCAAGCCTCGCGAGGCCGCGTTCTCGGTCACCAACGTGATGGGACTGAAAGAGGCGGTGCGCAACGGCGTCGGAATCGCCACGCTGCCGGACTACCTCGCCGAGGAGGCCGGGCTGGTGCAGCTGTTCTCCGATCGCGAAGCGCCGAAGCTCGACGCCTATTTCGTGTATCCGGAGGAGCTGCGCTCGCTGGCGCGCGTCGAGGTATTTCGCGATTTCCTGATCGCCAAGACGCAGCGCTGGCAATTCTGAGCCGAGACCTATTGAGTTTAAGTCGAGACCTGCGCGAGCCGCATGCCTGACATGCCGGTACGCGCGTTGTTTTCTCGCCCCCGAGTACGAAAATACATCTTGAAGCAGTCACCGCTATCCCCCCGCGGGAACTCCCTTCGGATCGAGCCGCCGCTCCCCCGTGGCGGCTCTCAAGCCGGGCCTCTCATCCTCCCCCGAGAGCCCGGCTTTTT
>DATBTC010000112.1:0-2239 GCA_036559465.1 Xanthobacteraceae bacterium | reverse complement strand
TTGGCGGTGCGCGCCTCGGCCAATGCTGGATGACATCGTCAACGCGCTGCATGCCTGCCGCTCGGAGCGCGAGTTTTGGCGCGTGCACATCAAGGCCGAGAATGCTCTGACGCCGATCGAGGTCGCGGCGCTCATTACGTTTTCGCACCGCCTGCCGGACGCTTCGCGGCTTTGGCTCGAAGGCCTCGCCTCACTCGGGAATTTCGCCGCCGCCGAGCCGCCGCGCTTCTGCCGTCAGCCGCTCGCGCCGCATATCGATCTCTACCGCGATCCTTTCGTTCCGTCCGAGCGGAAACAGCTCATCTTCGGCTTCTGCGGCGCCGCCAATCGTCTGATGATGCCGATCGCCTGCGTGCTGCAATATTTGCCGGCCGATGCTTGCGACCTGGTGCTGCTGCGCGACCCGGCAAAACTCCACTATATCTACGGCATCCCGCCTTATGCCGGCAGCCTGGCCGGTCTCGCGCTGCGGCTGAGAGCCGATTTCGCCGCCGAGCCCTACCGGCGGATCGTCTGCTACGGCACCAGCATGGGAGGCTTCGTGGCGCTGCAATGCGGCATCCTCATGCGGGCCGATGCCGCCATCTCCATCGGCGGCCGCTTCGCCTGGCATCCGCCTCGACTGCTGCGCGAGCCGACTGAGACCGTCCCCGGCTTCGATCCACTTTGCGCCTGCAACGCCGCCACCGCGACCGAGCTCGTCTGCTACCACAGCGCCAATCAAGTCGATGTCGCGGACGCCACCCTGCTTGCGCGCGTCGTGCCCGTGCAGCGCATCGCCATGCACGAAACCTCCGAGCACAACATCATTCTCGCCTTGTGCGACCAGGGCCGGCTCAAGGACTTCTATGCCGATGTGTTCGAGTTTTCCGCAGCACGCACGGGTCTTCGAGCGGCCGGGCAGACGATTTCCGCCGTCGCGCGCGTTGCGCCGGGCGCTCAGCGCGCCGCCGGTCTTGCCAGTCCTCCAGGCCCCCATTAGGGTTCGGCGACGGCGAGGCCGCACGTTTGAGGTCGTGGGCGTCGTGCTTGAGGGTGAGAAAAGACCCGTGTGGCCGTTAATCTCAGCGATCGCCAAGCGTGTCCGCGGCGGGGGACCGCGCGCCGCGGGCCGGTTCGTGCTACCCGAGCCGACCTTTGCCGGGATCGCCGACGCGCTGCGCGCAAGCCGCTCGGAAAAGGACTCGCTCAAGCTGCAGAAATGGGCGGGTGGCATCATCACGCCCCTGGAAGCCGCCGAGCTGAATGAGGGATCGCATCGGTTCCCGCCGCCGACCCAGGCGTGGCTCGGCAAGCTCGCGGCGTTGGGAGAGTTCGCCACGGTGCCGCCGCAGCGCTATCGCCGCCAGGCTCTCGTGCCCGACATCGACATCTATAGCGACGCTTCCATTCCCAGCGTGAGCAAGAGCCTCATTCTCGGCTTCAGCGGCGCAGCCGGCCAGCTGATGATCCCCACGCCCGTCTTCCTGCAATATGTTTCAAGCGAGCGTTACGACGTGGTGGTGCTGCGCGATCGAACCAAGCAAGGCTACGCGATGGGCATCCCTCACTACGCGCATAATCTGTGGGATCTCGCCCAAAAGCTCACCGCCGAGATCGGCGCCGCCACGTATCGGCGTGTCTATCCGTACGGCACCAGCATGGGGGGATTTCCGGCGCTGCGTTGCGGCCTGTTGCTCAAGACCGAAACCGCCGTCTCCGGAGGCGGCCAGTTCCCGTGGTATCCGCCGCATCTCTCCCGGAACACCGATGTCCCGGCCTTCGATCCGCTCTGCGACTGCAACGCGAAATCCAAGACGAAGCTCATCTGCTATCACAGCACCGGCTCCTCCACCGACGTCCAGAGTGTCGAGATGCTGCAACGCATCCTGCCGATCGAGCGGGTGCCGGTCGAAGCGCCCGGGCATGCCTTTCTCGGCCAGCTGTGGAGCGAGGGACGGCTGCGGGCGTTTTACGACCGGATCTTCGGCGGCGACTCCGCGCAAGCGCCGGCTGAGCACGGCAGCCGGGCTGATCAGGTCGCTTAGGCCGCTTGCCGCGTGCGGCCTCACCATTTGCCCGACAGATCGTGCTCGGCCAGCCGCCGCTTCAGCATTTTGATCCTGCCGTAAGCCTCCTCGACGCGCGCGTGCGAGATGCGCCCGTCGCGCACGGCATCGGCGATCACCGCGTGGATCTTCGGCCCGAGCTCCGGGTCGCGCCCGAAGACGTTGGAGAACACCAACAGATCGGTGCCGGC
>DATBTC010000111.1:0-50302 GCA_036559465.1 Xanthobacteraceae bacterium | reverse complement strand
CCTCGCCCTTGGCGAGCGGATGATCGGCGTCGTAGCCGGTCTGGGTCGGCAGATCGAAAGCGACCGAAAGGCCGGTCTGACCCTTCGCAAGATTGGAGCGATAGAGCCGGTTCGATTCCGCGGCCGTCGAATGGCCCGCATAGGTGCGGAAGATCCAGGGCGGGTCGCGCGCGATCATCCTCGTTCTCCGCCGGCCGCAGTGAATTATTGCAGCGCAGCATGAGCGTCTTAGCACGCTGCCCAGGCGGGCAAAATCCCACCCTGACAAAGCATTGGATCAAGCGCTTCCGCACCGGCTTGCCCGTTGTAACCGGTGCCTGCGCCGATAGGATCGCGCGTCTAGGGGCTGGAGCGCCGTGTGATCGGCACAGGGGAGAAATCAAAAAATGAAGACGTTGCGTCTCGTCGCCGCGCTCGTGCTCGGCGCTTTCGTATCGGCCATCGCACTTCCGGCGGTTTCCGACGCGGCCGAACTGCGTTGGGAGATCAAGAGCAATTATCGCTACAAGGTCCAAGTCGCGTTCTACTCGCAGAGCCGCGGCCATGTCTGGCCGGGTGCAAGCCGGGCCTATGGCCTGAACGATTTCCAGACCCACACCTACACGCTCGAATGTGTGCGCGGCGAGCGAATCTGTTTCGGCGCCTGGGTGACCGGGCGCGGCAATACCTACTGGGGCGTCGGCCCCGACAACAAGTACGGCTGCACGTCCTGCTGCGCGGTGTGCGGCGGCGGGCCGACGCGGACGCAGGTGCTGAACTAGCCGATTCGAAAAAAGCGGCGGCGCGCCGCAAAAAAGAAATCCGCGACGGAATCGCTTCCGTCGCGGATTCTTTCGAACTTCGTCTTCAGTGCGTCGCGATCAGCGCTTCACCAGACCGATCACGAACAGCAGGATCACCGCACCGATGACCGCGCGGATGATCGCGGCGATGATGCCGCCGCCGATCGTGAGCCCGATGGCGCCGAGAATGAAGTTGCCGAGAAACGCGCCGACGATGCCGACGGCGATATTGCCGATCAGCCCGAAGCCGTAGCCCTTCATGATCACGCCGGCCAACCAGCCGGCGATCGCGCCGACGACCAGAAGTACGATTAGACTTTCGATCCCCATGATTCCCTCCTTGTGGGAAGTCGCATGCCGCGCCCCCGCGACGGCCGATCTTGACGAACGGCCTCCCTCCGCGACGCGCCAAATCAAGCATAGCCGAGCGTGGGCGCGATGCCGACGGCAAAACTTGTGCGCTATCCACACCCATCGGAGCCCGGAAAGCGCGCTCTTGCGGTGCGTCATCGTCATGTTGCGTCGCAACATCGTCCGGGATAGAAACGCTTATCCGGGAGCGCGCCATGGCGCAGCCAGCAAGAATCGTACCGCCGTCCGGACCGAAGCAGCTCTACGCGATCGGGGAAATCCCGCCGCTTGGTCATGTGCCGGAAAAAATGCACGCCTGGGTGATTCGCAAGGATCGCCACGGCCCGCCCGAATCCTCGATGCAGATCGAAGTGGTGCCGACCTGGCCGGTCGGCGACAACGAGGTGCTCGTGCTCGTGATGGCGGCGGGCGTGAATTACAACGGCGTCTGGGCCGGCCTCGGCCAGCCGATCTCGCCGCACGACGTACACAAGAGTCCGCACCACATCTCCGGCTCCGACGCGGCTGGCGTAATCTGGGCGATCGGCTCCAAGGTGAAGCGCTGGAAGGTCGGTGACGAAGTCGTCATCCACTGCAATCAAGACGACGGCGACGACGAGGACTGCAACGGCGGCGACCCGATGCTGTCGCCCTCGCAGCGCATCTGGGGCTACGAGACGCCGGACGGCAGCTTCGCGCAATTCTGCCGCGTGCAGTCTCGCCAATTGATGCCGCGCCCGAAGCATCTCACGTGGGAAGAAGCGGCCTGCTACACGCTGACGCTCGCAACCGCGTACCGCATGTTGTTCGGCCACGCGCCGCATACGATCAAGCCCGGCGACCATGTGCTGGTATGGGGCGCCTCGGGCGGGCTTGGCGTGTTCGGCGTGCAGCTCGCCGCCGCCTCCGGCGCCAACGCCATCGGCATCATCTCCGACAACGACAAGCGCGACTACGTGATCGGGCTCGGCGCCAAGGGCGTCATCAACCGCAAGGAATTCAAGTGCTGGGGCCAGATGCCGAAAGTGAACACGCCCGAATACAATGAGTGGGTGAAGGAGGCGCGCCGTTTCGGCAAGGCGATCTGGGACATCACCGGCAAGCGCGACGTCGACATCGTGTTCGAACATCCAGGCGAGGCGACGTTCCCGGTCTCGTGTCTCGTGGTGAAGCGCGGCGGCATGGTGGTGTTCTGCGCCGGCACCTCGGGCTACAACCTCACCTTCGACGCGCGCTATGTCTGGATGCGGCAGAAGCGCATCCAGGGCTCGCATTTCGCGCACCTGAAGCAGGCCTCGGCGGCCAACCAGTTCGTGCTCGACCGCCGCATCGATCCCTGCATGAGCGAGGTGTTGCCCTGGACCGATATCGCCAAGGCGCACACCATGATGTGGAAGAACCAGCACAAGCCGGGCAACATGGCGGTACTGGTCAACGCGCAGCGGCCGGGATTGCGCAGCTTCGAAGATGTGGTGGAAGCGTCTAATGCGTCATCCTGAGGTGGCCGCGCGAAGTGCGGCCCTCGAAGGATGACGCACTTCGATGTACTCAGCCGTCATCCTTCGAGGCTCGCCCGGCTTCGCCGGGCTCGCACCTCAGGATGACGTGTTGGGTTTCACCCTTGTAATCCCCGTCGGCCCGAAGCCGATCACCTGCACGATCACTTCCTCGTCCTTGGCGCCGTCCCAGTGCACGCCGCCGGCCGGATGCTTCATGTAGGTGCCGGCCTTGAGCGGCACTGCCTTGTCGATGTCCTTCACCTCGCCCGTGCCCATGTACCAGGTGCCCTTGAGTACCAGGCAATGACGGTCGTCGGGGTGGAAATGCGGTTCGGTGAACATGCCGGGCGCGTAGCGGATGCGCTGCACGTAAATCCCGGGCTTGGTCGGGTCGCCGTCCTGCACCGAGGTGCGGGCGCCGCCGCCCATCGGCGAGTCGCGCCATTCGACGTCGTCGGGCCGCACCCAGACGAAGCCCTTTTCGTCACGCATGCTCAGTTCTCCGGATTTCCTCGCCTAGCCCGCTCGCGCGCGATCGCCGCGTTCAGCTCACCGCCATACACGAAGATCGACGCCACGAGATAGAGGAACACGAGCGCGATCATGGCCGAGGCGAGACCCGCGTAAATTGTGACATAGGTATAAGCGAAATCGGCGAGATAGCGTCCGAACACGGCGCCGGAGACGAGCCAGAGCGCGAGCGTCACCAGAATCCCGGGCACGACCTCGGCGAGCCGCCGCCGGCCGGCCGGCAGCCAAAGGTGCACGATCACCAGCGTGACCACGATCACCGCCGAAGTCAGGCCGTAACGCACCAGCGTCACGGTGCCGTCGAGCCGCGGCAGCGCCGGGAAAAAGCGCATCGCCGTCGCCCACAACAGCGGCCAGAGCACGATCAGGAAGGAGAAGGCCAGAAGCGCCGCGGCGCCGACCAGCACGTAGCCGATCGATTCGAGCCGCAGCCACCACCAACGACGCGGCTCCTTCATCCCATAAGCGCGGTTCAGCCCGATGCGCAGGCTATCGATGCCGCTGGTGGAGAAATAGACCGCGGCCAGGACGCCAAAGGTGAGGACGTCGGTGCGCAGGTTCGTGAGCACGTCGCGGATTTCTTCAGCAATCGGGCCCGCGACTTCCTTAGGCCAAGCCTCGAGCATAAGCCGCGCGGTTTCATCGGCGAGCTCCTTGCTGCCGAAGAAGGCGGCGAGCGCCGTCACCACGATCAGGAACGGGAACATCGACATCAACGCAGAGAGCGCAATGTGGCTTGCGATCGCCCAGCCGTCGTCGTCGTTGAAGCGCCAGAAGGCGTCCATCGCGATGCGATACGCGCGGCCCACGGCCTCTCCCCGTCTCCAATCGCCTCAAGCTGAGATCGGACTTTCGCGCGCGCTTGGCAAGGGCCCGGCCGTAAGCTCAGGCCGCGCGGACCTCGTCGACGAAGCGGCGGATCGCGCCGTCGAGCCGCTCGGCCTCGTTGCCGAGGTCAATAGCGAGCGAGGCCACATCGCTGGCCGTGACGCCGGCGCCGACCGCGGCTCCCTCGACCGAGCGCATGGCTTTGGCGCCGGTCTCCGCATCAGACGCGGCGTGCGAGATGTTGTTAGTAATAGCCACGACGGCGACATTCTGCTCCTCGACCGCAGCGGCAACGGAGGAGGCGATGCCCGACAATTCCTCGATCACGGTGCTAACCGTGTCGATCGCGGTCGCGGCATCCGCGGAAGCCTCCTGGATCGCGCCGATCTTTTGCGCGATTTCCTCGGTGGCGTGGGCGGTCTGGGCGGCGAGCGACTTCACTTCCTGGGCGACCACGGCAAAGCCGCGGCCGGCCTCGCCGGCGCGCGCCGCTTCGATAGTCGCGTTTAGCGCAAGAAGGTTTGTCTGCGCGGCAATGGATTGGATCAGGCCGACGACCTCCCCGATCCGGGTCGCGGTATCGCCGAGCGCGCCCATGATGGTGACGGTGCGCTTGGCCTCGGCCACGGCACGGCTGGCCACCTCGGTCGAAGTCGCGGTCTGGTGCGCGACTTCCGCGACCGATCCCGAAAGCTGTTCGGTTGCCACGGCGGCCTCGGAGACATTCTTGGCGGCGGCGCCTGCCGCACGGCCGGCATTCTCGGCCTCGCTGCCGACCTTGCCCGCGGTCTCGCTGAGCCCCTCGGCCGAGCGCGTCAGGCGTTCCGCCGCCTGGCGGACGGCGCCGAGCGCCGCGTCGGAGGCTTCGGCGAAGCTGCGCACCATCCGCTCGACCTCCTCACTGCGCTTGCCCTTTTGCGTGATCGATTCAACTTGCTCGGCTTCGAGCAAGATGCGCTCGCGGGCGTTGTCGCGGAATACGAGAAGCGCACGCGCCATCGCGCCGATCTCGTCGCGCGAATTCACCGCCGGGATTTCCGCCGCAACGTCGCCGCCGGCGAGGCGCCGCATCACGCCGACCAGCGCGGCCAGCGGCGAGGCAATGCTCAGGCCGATAAACCAACTGAACAGGACGCCGGCCGTGATCACGATGAGCGCTACCCAGATGATGATGTTCCTGGTTTTCGATTGCGACGCCAGCAAAGCTTCGGTCGCCTCTTGCTCGCGCTCGGAAGCAAGCTCGATGAGCTTATCGGCCGCCGGCAACATGGTTTCGGTGTCGGCAAAGATAAGACCGATCGTCGGGCTGATCAGGTTCGAAGCGGAAACCCATCGTATGAACGCGTCGACATAGATCTTGATCTGATCCTCGATTGGCGCTTTCACCACCGGATCGATCGCAATCCCGTCCAGGACATCATGGAAATTCTTGAGCTCCGCGAAGAATGACAGCGAATGCATTTCTATCCGCTGGATACGGTACTCCGCTTCGGAGTGACGCATGGACATCAGCGACGCAAGCAATTGAGCGCGGCTCTCGCCGGCCAGCCAATTCGAATCCTTCCGCAGCGTTCGCTCGAGCGCGTAGCCTGCCGTGACAAGGCGCCCGCGCTGGCCTTCCGCTTCCGTATAACCGAGCGAAAGCTGCCCGACGATCAGCTTGGCGAAATTGTCCTTCAACGTCGCCAGGTCCTCGCGCAGCGTGCCCAGATATTTGCGATTCTCGCGCCGCAGCGACGCCTCGATGGTGTCGAGGCTAGTCGCGGCACGAAATTGATTGCTGCGGAACGCTTCCACCAATTCCTGCGTGGGTTTCACAACGAAATCGGTGGTGCTTGCGCGCATGCTGGCAACCGCAGCCTTGAAGTCGTAGCTAGCGGAGGCGACGGACGCGGCCTGCTTCACGCCATCGAAAGCAGCACCGATCTCGCGCTCGCCCGCCACGAAGGCAAGGCCGACGAGAGCGAAGCCGAGGATGGGCGTAAGGGCGAGCACGGCGATGCGTGCGCGCACCGAGAAGGCGGAGCTCAAGCGCCAGAGGACGGTGCTCAAGTGCGAGAACTGCATGCCCGTCTCCTGCACGGCTTGCCACGCCCGGAAATTGGGCAGACCGCCGGCACAAGGATTACCCAAGCAAAGGAAGCCCTTATTTGGTTAACAACCGGTGCATCGAGGGTATTGGACGCTTGGCCTGGCTGAAACTTCGCTTGCTTTTGTGCACTGCACTCCTAGGGTTGCCGTGACCCTTGGTCGGGACTGAGACATGGCCATTGCCGCAATCCGGCGCGCCGGAACCGCATCCGACTTGCTCAAGAACGGTGCGGACGCCGTCAAGGCCGTCGAAGTGCTACTCGCCGAAGCCACGGCCGGCCAGCGCTCACGCTTCGCTCCCAGCGGACGCCTTTCGGTCGTGCAGCTGGAGCGCGAGCAGCACGCCGTCCACGGGCTCGCTTGGTTGGCCACTTACGTCGAGGCACTGCGCCAATTGCTCTCGCACGGCTCCCGTCTCGCCGACGGCGCCGGCCTCGCGCCGACCGACGAGCTGCTGGTGCGGGCCGGACTCGGAGAATTCCTCGCCCAGATTTTCGGCGGCATCCCGATGAGCCAGAGCGAGATCGTTCGCCTGCCCGCGCTCGGACTGCCCGAGGAGCGGATCGAGGCGCGGCGCACGCCGGCCGTGAAAGCGCTGATCGCCGACGGCACGTCGGCGGAACTGCGCGCCCGGCTGATCGAAGCCATCGCCGCCGACAGCGGATCGGCGACCGTCGGCACCTCGGGTCTCGACGAGACGCTGGAGGCCATGCGCAACGAGATGCGCCGCTTCGCCGACCAGGAAGTA
Organism: Xanthobacteraceae bacterium; assembly: GCA_036559465.1. GTDB lineage: Bacteria > Pseudomonadota > Alphaproteobacteria > Rhizobiales > Xanthobacteraceae > JAHFPN01. The sequence continues at coordinate 43,472 of DATBTC010000111.1, read as the reverse complement.
GTGCCGCATGCTCAGGGCTGGCACCTCAAGAACGAATACATCCCGCTCTCGATCCTTTCCCAGATGGCGGAGCTCGGCGTGTTCGCGCTTACGATTCCGGAGGAGTTCGGCGGACTCGGGCTCGGCAAGGAATCGATGTGTGTGGTTTCCGAGGAACTCTCGCGCGGCTATATCGGCGTCGGCTCGCTCGGCACGCGCTCGGAAATCGCCGCCGAGTTGATTCTGGGCAGTGGCACTCCCGAACAGAAGCGGAAATGGTTGCCCAAGATCGCCTCGGGCGAGTGCCTGCCGACCGCGGTTTTTACCGAGCCGAACACCGGTTCCGATCTCGCAGCGCTCAAGACGCGAGCCGTGCGCGAGGGCGGCGTCTACAAGATTTATGGCGCCAAGACCTGGATTACGCACCCGGTGCGTGCCGACCTGATGACATTGCTCGTGCGTACGGACCCGAAAGAGCCCGGCTACAAGGGCCTCTCCATGCTTTTGGCACCGAAGCCGCGCGGGACGGATGCCGATCCGTTCCCGGCGCCGGGCATGTCCGGCAGCGAGATCGAGGTCTTGGGCTATCGCGGCATGAAAGAGTTCGAGATCGGCTTCGACGGTTTCGAGGTGCCGGCCGAGAACCTGTTGGGCGGCGTCGAAGGCCAGGGCTTCAAGCAGCTAATGCAGACTTTCGAGTCGGCGCGCATCCAGACCGCAGCACGCGCGATCGGCGTCGCCCAGTCCGCGATGGAACTAGCACTACGCTACGCCCGGGAGCGCATCCAGTTCGGCAAGCCGATCCTCGCGTTCCCGCGCGTCGCCGACAAGATCGTATCGATGGCGGTCGAAATCCTGATGGCGCGCCAGCTCACCTATCATGCTGCGCGCGAAAAGGACGGTGGCCGGCGCTGCGATCTGGAAGCCGGAATGGCGAAGCTACTCGCCGCGCGTGTGGCTTGGGCCGCGGCCGATAGCGCGGTGCAGATTCATGGCGGCAACGGATTCGCGCTGGAATATCCGGTGTCGCGCGTGCTGTGCGACGCGCGCATCCTCAATATCTTCGAGGGCGCGGCTGAGATTCAGGCGCAGGTCATCGCGCGGCGGCTGTTGGACGGCAGCAACTGAGCGGTTGAAGGCGGCTAAAACTTGCCGCCGCCTCGTGCTAGAAGATCGCCATGACTTATTTTCTGCAAAACATCCTGCTGCCGATCGCGCTCGCGGCGGTCGCGGTCGTGCTCCTGCTCGGCCTGTGGAACATGATGCGGGCCGGCTCGCCGAACCTCTCGCAGGCGCTCATGCGCATGCGCGTGCTGCTGCAGTTCATCGCCATCATCATCGTGATGGTGACGATCTGGGCACTCGGACGCTGATGCGGCGGCCGTTCCGGCCGGCCGGGTCTCAGTAGCGCTGGGCCGGCTCGTTGGCCTTCGGGGCGGCCTTGGGAGCCGCGTCCTTCTTCTTGCCTTCCTTCTTTTTCTTCTTGCCCTTGTCCTTGTCCTTGTCCTGGGCGAGCTGGAGCGGGCTGCTAGCCTCAAGCGATTTCGCGAAATGAGCGGCTGCAGGCCCTGTCACGAACAGGGTTGCGGTAAAGGCGATAGCGACGAACAGGCGCACGGCTTCCTCCCTCGTTGGTTCGGCGTAAGCTTGGGTTAGGATAGTGCGGTCGGGCCGCAAGAGCGAGTCAGAGAATCCCATGGTCGTACTCAATCGCATCTATACGCGCACCGGCGACGACGGGACAACCTCGCTTGGCAACGGCGAGCGCCGCAAGAAGTACGATTTGCGCATCGACGCCTACGGCACGGTCGACGAGGCCAACGCGGTTATCGGGCTCGCCCGGCTCCACGCGACGGATACGGCCAAACTGGACGCCATGCTGGCGCGCGTCCAGAATGATCTGTTCGACGTCGAAGCCGATCTGTCGCTCGCCCGGAAAGGCCCCGGCGGCGTCAGCCTCACCATCACCGACGCCCAGGTGACGTGGCTCGAGCAGCAGATCGACGGACTCAATGCCGAGCTCGCTCCACTCAATTCCTTCGTGCTGCCGGGCGGTAGTCCAGCCGCAGCCTACCTGCACCTTGCACGCACCGTTTGCCGGCGCGCCGAACGCCTGATGGTCGAGCTCAACGACAAGTCCGGCGAGGGCGTGACGCCGGCCGCGCTGAAATACGTCAATCGCCTTTCGGACTTCTTGTTCGTCGCGAGCCGACATGCCAACGAAAAGGGCGCGCGTGACGTATTGTGGATACCCGGCGCCAATCGCTGAACCACTAGAGGTTCTTCGTGTTCGTCCCGCTCTACGACTACAATCCGATGCGCCATGTAGGTCGGCCGTACGTGACCTATTGCCTGATCGCGGCGAACGTTTTTGTCTTCGTGGTTTTCCAGTCGGATCTCGTGCTGCAGATTGGCGATCGCGCGGCGATCTTGTTCGGCGTCACGCCGGAGCTGTTCGGGCCCGGCGCCAATCTTCCGGTCGGGTTCGTCTCGCTGCCCGAGGAGCTGACGCTCGTCACCTACATGTTCCTGCACGGCGGCTGGTTGCATCTCATCGGAAACATGTTGTTCCTGTGGGTGTTCGGCGACAATGTCGAGGACGCGATGGGGCACTTGCGCTTCCTCGCCTTCTATCTCTTGTGCGGCATCGCGGGCGGGCTCGCGCATTATTTTTCAATGCGCAATTCCAACATCCCGCTGGTCGGCGCCTCCGGCGCGATCGCCGGCATCATCGCCGCCTATCTCATGTTGCATCCATCGGCGAAAATGTGGGTGCTCGCATTTGGGCGAATTCCGCTGAAGCTCTCGGCCATGTGGGTGCTCGGCGCCTGGGTCGTGGTGCAGGTCATCAATATTCTCGCCAAGACCGATGACGACACCGCTTGGTGGGGACACACGGGCGGGCTCATCGCCGGCGCGATTCTGATCCTGTTCATGCGGCGGCCGGGCGTCGAGTTGTTCGATCGAGCGCCGGAACCGGCGCGCGTTGACACACCCAGGGTCGAGCCATAGGTTGCGCGCCATTTCGTCGGGGAGTCGTTGCGGATGAAAGTGCTGGTTGCGGTCAAGCGCGTTGTCGATTTCAACGTCAAGGTCCGCGTGAAGCCCGACGGCTCCGGCGTCGAGCTCGCCAATGTGAAGATGGCGATGAATCCGTTCGACGAGATCGCCGTTGAAGAAGCGATCCGGCTCAAAGAGGCCGGAAAAGCCACCGAAATCGTGGCTGTTTCAATCGGCCCGGCGCAGGCCGCCGAGACCATTCGCACCGCGCTCGCCATGGGCGCCGACCGGGGAATTCTCGTCAAGCACGAGGGCACGGTCGAACCGCTCGCGGTCGCCAAGATTTTGAAGGCCGTCGCCGACGAGGAGAAGCCGGGACTCGTCATCCTCGGCAAGCAGGCGATCGACGACGACTGCAATCAGACCGGCCAGATGCTGGCCGCGCTCCTGGGCTGGCCGCAGGGCACATTCGCTTCGAAGATCACGATCGAGGGCGAGTCGATCCAGGTTATCCGCGAGATCGACGGCGGCTTGCAGACGGTGAAGCTCAAGATGCCGGCGGTGGTGACCACTGACCTGCGCCTCAACGAGCCGCGCTACGCGTCGCTCCCCAACATCATGAAGGCGAAGAAGAAGCCTATCGCCGACAAGACGCCGGCCGATTACGGCGTCGACGTCGCGCCGCGGCTGAAAGTGCTGAAGACCACGGAGCCCGCCGGCCGCAAGGCCGGCGTCAAGGTCGGCTCGCCCGCCGAGCTGGTGGAAAAGCTGAAAAGCGCGGGCGTAATCTGATGGCCACGCTCCTGGTCGCCGAGCACGACGACAAGACGCTGAACGGCGCCACTGCCAAGGCGCTAACCGCGGCCAAGGGCCTCGGCGGCGAAATCCATGTTCTCGTCGCAGGCTCCGGATGCAAGCCGGCCGCGGAAGCGGCGGCGAAGCTCGAAGGCGTCGCCAAGGTGCTGCTCGCCGACGCGCCGCTCTACGCAAGCCGGCTGGCTGAACCTATTGCGGCGCTCCTCGTGCAACTCGCGCCGAACTACGACGCGATCGTCGCGCCGGCCACGACCGCGGGCAAGAACTTCATGCCGCGCGCGGCGGCACTGCTCGACGTGATGCAGATTTCGGAGATCAGCAAGGTCGTCGCCCCCGATACGTTCGAGCGGCCGATCTATGCCGGCAACGCGATCGAGATGGTGCAATCCGCCGACAAGAAGAAGGTCGTCACCGTGCGCACCGCCGCCTTTCAGGCGGCGGGCGCGGGCGGCAATGCCCCGATCGAAACCATCACGCCGGCCGCGGACCCGGCGCTGTCGGGCTTCGTCGGCGAGGAATTGTCGAAATCCGACCGGCCGGAGCTCACGGCCGCGCGCGTCATCGTTTCCGGCGGACGGGCGCTGGCGAGCAAGGAAAATTTCGCCAAGTACATCGAGCCGGTCGCCGACAAGCTCGGCGCCGCCGTCGGCGCCTCGCGTGCGGCGGTCGATGCGGGCTACGCGCCGAACGACTGGCAAGTCGGCCAGACCGGCAAGGTGGTGGCGCCCGAACTTTATGTCGCGGTTGGGATTTCCGGCGCGATCCAGCATCTGGCCGGAATGAAGGATTCCAAAGTCATCGTCGCCATCAACAAGGACGAGGAGGCGCCGATTTTCCAGGTCGCCGACTACGGCCTGGTGGGCGATCTGTTTGTGCTGCTACCGGAGCTCGAAAAGGAACTCGCCAAAGCGAAGGGCTGAGCGGCTTTCCTCGCCAAGTAGCGCACGCGCCGCAATCGTCGTAAGACAAACACATGGCAGCCAGCATCAAAAAGATAGGCGTGATCGGCGCCGGCCAGATGGGCAACGGCATCGCGCACGTCTGCGCGCTCGCGGGCTACGAGGTCGCGCTCTATGACGTGAACGCCGACCGCATCAAGGCGGGGCTCGCCACCATCAACGGCAACATGGCCCGCCAGGTCGCGCGCGGAGCGGTAACCGAGGAGGCGCGCAAGGCCGCGATCGCGCGCATCGTGCCGGCGGAGAAGCTCGAAGCGATCGGTGCCTGCGATCTGGTGATCGAGTCAGCGACTGAAAAAGAAGACGTCAAGCGCAAGATTTTCGCCGATCTCGCCCCGTCGCTGAAGCCACATACGGTGCTGGCGACCAATACATCGTCGATCTCGATCACGCGACTCGCGACCACGACCGACCGGCCGGAGAAATTCATCGGGATTCATTTCATGAACCCGGTACCGGTGATGGAGCTGGTGGAGCTGGTGCGCGGCATCGCCACCGGCGAGGAGACCTTCGAGCTATCCAAGGAATTCGTGAAGAAGCTCGGCAAGACCTATGCGGTGGCCGAGGACTTCCCGGCCTTCATGGTCAACCGCATCCTGCTGCCGATGATCAACGAGGCGATCTACGTGCTCTATGAGGGCGTCGGTTCGGTCTCGGCGATCGACACGGCCATGAAGCTCGGCGCGCGGCACCCGATGGGCCCGCTGGAGCTCGCCGATTTCATCGGGCTCGATACGGTCTTGTCGGTCATGCAGGTGCTGCACGAGGGGCTGGCCGATACCAAGTACCGGCCCTGCCCGCTGCTGGTGAAATACGTCGAGGCCGGCTGGCTCGGCCGCAAGACCAAGCGTGGGTTCTACGATTACCGCGGTGAGAAACCGGTGCCGACGCGCTAGGCGTCGGCCTGTATCTTAAAGCCGCCCGGCAGTGCCGGACTCGATTTGAGACCGGTCTACTTCGGGAAGAATTTGAAGTACGGCTGGGCTTCCTCGACAACCCGCGCGAAGGACGGACGCTCCATCAGCCGGCCGAAATACCCCGATACGTTCCCGAAATTGTTTCTGAAAGGCATCACCTCGTTTGCGTAGAACAGCGCCGGGGCGGCGGCGCAGTCGGCCATGCTGAATGTATCGCCTATCGCCCAAATCTTCGTTCCCATCTCCTACTCGATCATGCCGTAGGCGGTCCCAAGCTGCGCCTTCGCCAGCTCCACACCGTGTGAATCGCTTTTTCCCGCCGGACGCAGCCGGTCGATAACGATCTTCTGCATGGGCTCGTGCACGTAGAGATCATAGAAGCGGTCGCGGAAGCGCGTCTGCCGCGCGAGGTCCGCGTCCGTGGGCACGAGCTGCGTCCTACCCGGATAGTGCTGCGCCAGATATTCGATGATGATAGTCGACTCGGGGATCGTTCGATCCCTCGCGTCGTCGCGTAGCACGGGGAATTTGCCGAGGGGCCAAATCTTCAAGAAGGCTGTGCGCTCGGCTTCGTTGCCGAGGTCGACGACATGCGGTTCGAACGGCGTGTCGTTTTCGTAAAGAGCGATGAGCGCCTTCCAGCAGAAGGACGCGAGAGGATGGAAATAGAGTTTTAGAGACATGCGGAAGTTAGAGACATGCGGAAGGATTTACTTTCGTTAGTAGAACGCACGCGCCCTTCTCGCGGCCAGCCGCGTCGACGACCACGAGATACTGAACATTCGCCCCGCGGGCACCGGGAACCCAGCGCTAGGCGTCGACCAGAATCTTGAAGCCGCCATAGATCATGCGCCTGGCGTCGAACGGCATCGCCTTCGGGTCCATCATCTTCGCCAGGCGCTTGTCCTTCATCACCTTCTTGAGGACGCGATCGCGGTCACCGCGCGACTTGTAGACGATCCAGGAAAAAACCACCGTCTCGCCTGTCTTGCGTTTCACGCTGCGCGGGAACGACGTCCACTTTCCCACCTTGACGTCGTCGGCGACGCTTTCGCGGTACTCGAGCGCGCCGTGATCGCGCCAAACCTTGCCGGCCTTCTGCGCCATGCGGCGGTAGGCCTGCAGGTTCTTCCTCGGGACGGGAACGATAAATCCATCGACGTACGACATGGGAGTCCTCCTTCATTTGCTTGTCGGCCATACGGCCGAAGCGGTCGATACACGGCTCGTCAGGTGAAATAACGTTCGAGCTTGTCCATTGTTCCGGTCCATCCGTGTTCGTGTCCGTCGCGTGCGGCCTGATCGAAGAATTGTTCGTGATGGAGCGTGAGCATCGTGCCATCGCCATCGGGCCGAAATGTGAGCGTGACGAGCGACTCGCGCTCGGGCGTCGAGTGCCAGGCCCAACTGAACACCAGCCGCTCATTCGATATGACCTCGCGATAGACGCCGCCGACCTGGTGGTACTCGCCGTTCTCGGTGTTGAAGCTGGCGCGGAAGCGGCCGCCGACGCGCACGTCCATCTCGGCGCGCACCGAGCCGATCACCGTCTCGGCCGGCCCAAACCAGTGCGCTAGTTGCGCCGGTTCCGTCCACGCGGCGTAGACTTTCGCGGGCGGCGCTTTGATCCGGCGCTTGAGCGTGAGACTCGGCTTGGTGAGCATACGTCCTCGAACGGATCGTTTCAGGTCGCGGACTGGCCGCGACGCATTGTCCGCGCGAGATATCGCGCCGGCCGGCCGTCGATGGCGAGCAGCCCGACCGCAATCGCCGCCATCCCCGCGAAGTGCCGCAGCTCAAGCACCTCATGCAGAAACAGCGTGCCGAGCAGGATCGCGCTCACCGGAATGAGAAACGTGACCAGCATGAGATTGGTGGCACCGGCGCGCGCCAGGATGCGGAAATAGATGAGATAGGCGGCCGCGGTCGAGATCAGGCCGACGCCCGCCAGCGCCCAGAGCGCCTGCGCCGAAGGTGCTGGCATGGTCCAGGGCCGCTCGACGAGCACGACGATCGGGATGAAAATCAAGGTGGAGACAATCATCTGTGAGCAGGCGAGCGCCGCCGGCGGCTGCGCCCGAAAGCGGCGGCCATAGACGCTCGACACCGCGTAGAAGAATGCGGCGGTCAGGCACGCGAGTTGCGCCAGCACGTGCTTATCGAAGGCGCCGAGCAGGTCCGGCCCCATCATGATGACGACGCCGGCGAATCCCACGACAAGACCGACAAGCCGCGCGGGCGTGAGCCTGTCGTCGGTGGTGGCGAAGTTTGCGACGACGATCGTGAACAGCGGCGCGGTTGCATTCAGGATCGCCGCGAGCCCGCTGGCGATATGGGTCTGGCCCCAAAACAACAGACTGAACGGGACGACGTTGTTGATGACCGCGAACACCGCGATCGGCTTCCAGACTTCAAGAGTCCTCGGCATCGATTGACGCAGCGCCAGGACGACGACGAACAACGCCGCGCCCGCGATGGCGACCCGGCCGAGCGCGCCGGTTAGTGGCGGAATTTCCCGCACCGTGAGGCCGGTGAAAAAGAACGAGCCGCCCCAGAAGACGGAGAGCAGGATCAGCAGCGCCCAGTCGGACGCCGACATGGTGAGACGGTTCGGGCTCAAGGGGAGATCATTCTGGCTATTGGTATCGAAGACTGCACCGGCGCGCTGCGCAAAGCCACCCGATTTCCGCGGCGTATCGGCGCGCTTGCGGACGATACTACTGCTTCATTCCAAGCCGCGCATTGATCCGCCCGGTCGCGTAGGCCGTCTCGCTCTCGATGGTCATCGACAGCGCCAGTGCCCGCCCATTGGCCGCGATCTCCGCGCACTCGGTCGGATGATCGCGGCACCATTGAATGCGCTCCGCGAGATCGCCGAGATCGGCGCGAGCCGGCACGAAGTGCTTCCAGGGTTCGAGGCGGTGGTAGTACCACTGCCTGAAGCCCGCCGGTGAACCCACCTTGATGACGCAACAGCCATACAACAGACGAATGTAGAAATTCGTCCAGGCATTGGTGTTGCCGTCGATGTCGAGAGCGAATTTCCGGTCGAGCCAGGTCTCGCGCGCAATCGTATCGCCGAAGATGCCTACCTGCCTCAGCCGCACCTCGTCACGCTCGGCGTCCTTCGATTGCACGACCTGATTTATCCTGGCGTCGACGCCGGGGACCGACTTCAGAACGCCGCACATCCGGATTCGCTGCTTGAGGTTGGGCCGGGCAAGATCGAGGTCGGCGCCGAGAAATTCGGCCCTACCCGTCGTGGACCCGCGCCAGACCAGCCGGTCGTCACGCTCGGACCAGGGACGCTGATTGGCGAGCGTTTGGCGCACATCTTCGTGCGCGTTCGAATTGTAAAATTCCGGATCAGGGAGCAAGAGCGCATCGGGATGCGGCGAGCAGAACAACAGATGGTCCGACCGGACCGTGGTGCCGTCATTCAGTTCCGCAATCGCTCCAGTGACGGACTCGAACGTCCGTGAAAATACGTGCAGGATCACCGGCAGGTAGACGCGGTAGATATAGTAGGCCCGATCGTTCAGGAGCGTTTCCCGAGGAGCAAGAAACAACGTCAAGTGCCGTCCATCGCGCCGGAACTCCACGAGGTCTGGCGGCAGCGGCCGATGAGCAATGACGATGCGGTACGAACTCTTGCCGGCGTAGGGAAGATAGGCGCGGAGGCGGCGCCGCAGGCGACGTTTACGCGTCCATTTCTTGAAGGGTTCGGGTCGCACGAGCAGAACTCTAGCACTCGATCAGCGCTTGAGAGCAGCTCCGATCAATGCGAGCACGTCGGCACTGGCCCATTCGGCCGGGCCCTGCAGCACGCCGAGCTCGCAGCCCTGGCTGTCGATCAGGAATGTCGTCGGCAGGCCGACGACACGGCCCGCGGCCTTTAGCGCCTCGAATGTACCGAGGCTCTGGTCTTCGTAGAAACCGAGCGCGCGCACGCCGATGTCGGCATAGAACTTCTTCGCTTTCTCGAGATCGCGGGTATCGAGATTGATCGCCAGCACCTCGAAGCCCACGCCGCCGAGTTCGCGCTGCAAGGCATCGAGCGTCGGCATTTCCTTCCTGCAGGGCACGCACCAGGTGGCCCAAAGATTAAGGAGCACGGTGCGACCCTTGAAGTCGGCGAGCGTGAGCTGCTTGCCGCTGCCGTCGCGGAAACTGAGTGCCGGCAAGCGTCGCGGCGCCTGCGCCGGCGTGAAGGCCGCGACCTCGCCGCGCACAAGGGGCGCCAGTCTTTTCGCGGCTTCGACCGCGCCGCTACAGGCCGGATCGGTGCCTGCGTTGCGCAGCAGCCCGCCGATCCCGTATACCGCCGCCAGCCCGGCGGCCGCTCCGAGCAGCGCGGCCACGAATATCAAGGTCGATGTCCGCATCCGGGCGGGCGTTCGCGCGCTTTGGTTTGGTTGCTCGCTCATCGCGTCAATTCTATTCCGGCAGGGACTATAGCCATGAAGAACCGGATGTGGGGCGGCCGCTTTCAGGCGGGGCCGGACGCGATCGTCGAGGCGATCAACGCCTCGATCGACTTCGACCGCGAGCTGTTCCGGCAGGACATCGAGGGCTCCAAGGCCCACGCCAAAATGCTCGGCAAGCAGGGCATCATTGCGTCGGAAGATGCGAAAAAGATCGTGCGCGGTCTAGACACGATCTTGTCAGAGATCGAGGGCGGCAAGTTCAAGTTCTCGCGCGTACTCGAGGATATCCATACGCACGTGGAGGCGCGGCTGAAGGACCTGATCGGGCCCGCGGCCGGCCGGCTGCATACGGCGCGCTCCAGGAATGACCAGGTCGCGACCGACTTGCGGCTCTATGTTCGGGACGCGATCGACGGATTGGACGCGGCACTTACGGAGCTGCAGGTCGCGCTCGCCGAGAAGGCGCTTGCGCATGCCGGGACTGTCATGCCCGGCTTTACGCACTTGCAGCCGGCGCAGCCCGTCACGTTCGGGCATCATTTGCTCGCGTATGTAGAGATGCTCGCCCGCGACCGCGGCAGGCTCGCCGATGCGCGCAAGCGCCTCAACGAATCCCCGCTCGGCGCCGGCGCGCTGGCCGGAACGTCTTTCCCGATCGACCGCGAAGCGACCGCCACCGCGCTCGGCTTCGAGCGACCCATGGCGAATTCGCTCGACGCGGTCTCCGACCGCGATTTCGTGCTGGAGACGCTTTCGGCCTGCGCGATTTGCTCGGTCCATCTCTCGCGCTTCGCCGAGGAGATCGTGATCTGGACCTCGCCCTCCTTTGGGCTGGTGAAGCTCTCCGACCGCTTCACTACCGGCTCCTCGATCATGCCGCAGAAGCGGAACCCGGACGCGGCCGAGCTGGTGCGCGCCAAGGCCGGGCGCATCATCGGCGCGCTGGTGCAGCTCCTCGTGGTGATAAAAGGCCTGCCGCTCGCCTACGCGAAGGACTTGCAGGAGGACAAGGAGGGTACGTTCGACGCGCTCTCGACGCTCGCGCTCGTCATCGCCGCGACCTCAGGCATGGTGCGCGACATGGCGCCCGACGAGAAGCGCATGAAGGCCGCGGCGGGCGAAGGCTATTCGACCGCCACGGACCTTGCCGATTACGTCGTGCGCAGATTGAAAGTCCCGTTCCGCGACGCGCATGCCACCGCGGGCAAGATCGTGGCGCGGGCCGAGGCCGAGGGCGTCGCGCTGCACCGCCTGCCGCTCGCCGAGATGAAGAAGATCGAGCCCAGGCTCACCGAGGACGTTTTTTCGGTGCTCTCGGTCGGCCGCTCGGTACGGAGCCGCACCAGCCAGGGCGGCACCGCGCCCAGGAACGTGCGCGTCCAGGCGCGGCGGTGGCTGAAACGGCTAAATCGAAAGAAGAAGAAACGCTGATGGCGCAGCCTCGCTGCTGCCTTGGTTTCGGCTATAGTGCGCCCCGATCCGGAGACCCGTCGTGACCTTGTATCCCCGTGAACTCTGCTCCCGCCTCGCGCCGCTCGCCGCGCTGCTCGCCGTGCTTGTGCTTGCAGGCTGCGGCGTGAAAGGCGGACTGGAGCCGCCACCCGGATCGCAGCCGCCGGAACCGCAGGCCGCTGCCGAGCCGGCGTCCGCGCGGCCGTTGGGCGCACCAAAGGCGTCGCAGAAAAGCGCGCGGCCCGACCAGCCGTTCGTGCTCGATCCTCTTCTTTAAGCGCCGCCCATGCATCACTTTACGTATCGTGACGGCGTCCTCTTCGCCGAGGACGTCGATCTTGTCCGGCTCGCGGAGCGCGTCGGCACGCCGTTCTATTGCTATTCGTCGGCCACGCTCGAGCGGCACTACAAGGTGTTCGCCGAGGCCTTCGCCGGCGCGCCGACACTGGTCTGCTATTCTCTGAAGGCGAACTCGAACCAGGCGGTGGTGGCGACGCTGGCCCGTCTCGGCGCCGGCGCCGACGTCGTTTCCGGCGGAGAGCTCAAGCGCGCGCTCGCAGCCGGCGTACCACCGGCCAAGATCATTTTCTCCGGCAATGGCAAGACCCGCAGCGAAATGGCGGCGGGGCTAGAGGCCGGCGTCCTCTGTTTCAATGTGGAGAGCGAGCCGGAGTTGGCAGCGCTCTCCGACGTGGCATCCGGGATGAAGCGCACGGCTCCGATCTCGGTGCGCGTCAATCCCAATGTCGATGCCAAGACCCATAAGAAGATCGCGACCGGAACCGCCGAGAACAAGTTCGGCGTGCCGATCTCGCGCGCGCGCGAGGTCTATGCACAGGCGGCCAAGCTTCCCGGCATCCGGGTGATCGGCGTCGATATGCATATCGGCAGCCAGATGACCGACCTTGCACCGTTCGACAATGCGGCCGCTCTGCTCGCCGAGCTGGCGCGCGATCTCATGGCCGCCGGCCACAAGCTGGAGCATATCGATTTCGGCGGCGGCCTCGGCATACCCTATCGCCCTGGCGAGACGCCGCCTTTGCCCAAGGACTACGCCGAAGTGGTCAAGCGCCATACGCGCGGCCTCGGCCTGAAGCTGGTGTTCGAGATCGGGCGCATGATCGTCGGCAATGCCGGGGTGCTGGTGACGCGCGTGATCTACGTGACGCGCGGCGAGGCCAAGACCTTCGTCGTGATCGACGCGGCGATGAACGATCTGATCCGACCGACGCTGTACGATGCGCATCACGAGATCCAGCCGGTGCGCGAGCCGCGGTCGGGCGCCGAATTCTTCGTGGCCGACGTGGTGGGGCCGATCTGCGAATCGGGCGACTATCTCGCGCTCGACCGGCGCATGCCGGTGGTCCGCGAGGGCGAGTTGCTAGCGGTCATGACCGCGGGGGCTTATGGGGCGGTCGAATCCTCGACCTACAACACGCGCCCGCTGGTGCCGGAGGTTTTGGTGAAGGGCACCGAGGCGGCCGTGGTGCGCCCGCGGCTCGATGCCGAGGCCCTGATCGCCTTGGACCGGATGCCGCCCTGGCTCGCCGGAAGCCCCTCCAAGTCTTAGAAAATCCTAGATAACGCCACTGTGACGGCTCCCCCATGCTGCAACGCATGCTAGATTGGTGCCGCTGGGGAGTCGCAGAGGAGCCTTGCTTGAGCATGGCGCCTGAGACGAACGAACGCGGTGAGCCCGGATCGGGCCCGAGAACCGGCGTGATCGACGACGCGATCCGGCGGCTCAAGCTCGCGCTATCCCGCGCCCGCAGCGCGCTGCTGTGGGAGCGCGCCTGGCCCGCGATCACGGCGGTCATGGCCGTCGCCGCCATTTTCCTCGCCTTCTCTTGGGCCGGTTTTTGGCTCGCGCTGCCGCCGATCTGGCGAATCGGAGTGCTCGCGCTGTTCGGGCTCGTGCTGATCGCCAGCTTCGTTCCTGCCGGCTTCGTGCGCTGGCCGCGGCGCGGTGAAGCGCTCCGCCGGATCGACCGCGGCACCGGTATCGAGCATCGCCCGGCCACCACGATCTCCGACCGGCTCGCGCACGGCGACGAGGACCCGGTCATCAGGGCGCTGTGGAGCGCCCACGTCGAGCGTGCGGCGGCGCGCGCGGCGGCGCTGCGTGCCGGCTGGCCTAAGCCGCGGCTCACCGAGCGCGACCCTTATGCGCTACGAGCGCTCGTGGTGCTCGCGCTGGTTACCACTTTTTTCATGGCTGAGGGCGAGCGCTGGAAGCGCGTCTCTGTGGCCTTCGATTTTTCCGGCGCCATCGCGCCGCGGCTCTATCGCGTGGACGCCTGGGTGACACCGCCGGTCTATACCGGCCGCGCACCTGTGCTGCTGCCCGGCGTTCGTCACGACGAACCGGCGCCGGGCGAGATCGCCGCCGTTTCCGTTCCCGCCGGGAGCGTGCTCGTGGTGCGCGCCACGGGTCTGACGTCGGTCGATCTGGCGGCACTCGGCGGCCTGACCGAAGACACCGCCGATACGCCGACGACTGCGGCGCAAGGCACGATCGAGCGGCGCTTCAAGATCGGCGCTGACGGCTCGCTCACCGTGCGCGGTCTGCCGGCCGGAATCGCCACCTGGGGCTTCCGCGCGGTACCGGACCGGGCGCCTACCATCGCGCACGCCAAGGACCCGGAAGTGCTCGGCCGCGCCTCGGTCGTGCTCACCTACAAGATCGAAGACGATTACGGCGTGACGCAAGCCGAGGCGCGCTACACGCGGCCCATCGCACCCGCCCGCGAAGGCGCACTAGTTCCGCGCCCCCTGGTGACAGGACCCGATTTCCCGCTTGTGCTGCCGCAGGCGCGCACGCGCGCCGGCACGGGCCAGACCACCAAGGACATCACCGAGCATCCATGGGCGGGAACGCTGGCGACCCTCGTACTCATCGCCCGCGACGAAGCCGGCAACGAAGGCCGGAGCGAAGCGCGCGAAATCCTGCTGCCTGAGCGAACGTTCGCAAAGCCCTTGGCGCGCGCACTGGTCGAGCAGCGCCGCCTGCTCGCGTTCGACGCCAATGAGCGCGATCGCGTCCGCGGCGCGCTTGAGGCACTGCTGATCGCGCCCGAGCGTTTCACGCCGGAACCTTCGATCTATCTCGGCCTGCGCACCGCCGCGACCCGCACCAAGCTTGCGCGCAACGACGACGACCTGCGCTCGGTCGTGGATTACCTGTGGGAGATCGCGGTGCTGATCGAGGACGGCACCATGTCGGATGCCGAAAAGGCGCTGCGGGCCGCAGAAGACGCGCTCAGGCAAGCACTCGAGCGGGGCGCTACCGAGGAAGAACTCAAGCGACTCACCGATAACCTGCGCCAGGCGCTCGACCGCTTCCTGCGCGCGCTGGCCGAACAGACGCGGCGCGACGGCACCACCGAGGCGCGCCCGCTCGACCGCAACGCGCGCATGCTGCGGCCGCAAGACCTGAAGAACATGCTCGACCGCATCGAGAGCCTGGCGCGCAGCGGCGCCCGCGATGCGGCCAAACGGCTCTTGGACGAGCTGCAAGCCATGCTTGAGGGCCTGCGCAACCGACAGGCGCGCGGCGATCAGCCCGGCGAGATGAATGAGAGGCTCGATGAGCTCGGGCGCATGATCCAGGAGCAGCAGCGCCTGCGCGACCGCACCTTCCGCGAAGGGCGCGACAGCCGCGCCGACCGGCGCAATCGTCCTCCGGAGCAGCGTTCCGACCGCGAGCGCCGCGCCATGGGTGACCTGAAGCAGAACCAGGAAAAGCTGCGCGAGCAGCTGCAGCGCATGCTCGAAGCCATGCGTAGGGCGCGCGAGCGCGGCGACCAACCCGAGGAAGAAGAGGAAGGCGGCCCGGGCAAGGAAGCCGCCGAAGCCATGCGTCGTGCCGAGCAGGCCATGCGCGATGCCGAAGGGCAGCTCGGCGACACCGACGCAGAGGGCGCCGTGGATTCTCAAGGCCGTGCGCTGCAAAACCTGCGGCGCGGCGCGCAACAGCTCGCGAGGCAGCTCGCTGAGCAGCAGGGTGGTCCGGGCGAAGGGCCCGGCGACCCGTTCGGCCCCTCGCCGGAAGCAGCCGACCGCACCGACCCGCTCGGGCGGGCGGTGCGCACGCGTGAATATGGCGACGATTTCACGGTGAAAGTGCCGGACGAGATCGACGTGCAGCGCGCGCGCCGCGTGCTCGAGGAGTTGCGGAAGCGTCTGAGCGAGCCGTTACGGCCGCGGATCGAGCTCGACTATCTCGAGCGGCTGCTGAAGGATTTCTAGGATTTTAGAAGCGAGCCGCGCGTGAAGCGGCTTAGCGATAGCCCCAGGCAAGATCGCTCTTGCCGAGGAAGCGCACCTGCACGTGGCGCGCCTCGACGGGTGGCGAAGCCAGGCGGCTCTTGAACGCAAGCATCTCGCCGTCGGCGAGCGTGCCGCGGCTCGGAGTGGCGGTCCAGGCATAGACCTCCTGGCCGTTGGCGCCGACTGCGGCCAGCCGGATCGGCGGCAGCTCCAGATCATGACCCGAAATATTGGCGATCTTTCCTTCGGTCACCAGCAACGCGATGCCGTCGTGGGTTTCGCGCACGGTACGGACCTCGCGGAACTCCAGCCCGCGCAAGTTCACCGGCTTCCCGGCGGCGGCATAGAGACCGGCAAGATCCGGCATGGCGCGAACGATGGTTGCCGGCGAGACGATTGCCGCGGTCACGATCATGGCGAGTGTGCAGGTCGTCAGCACCAGACCGAGGCCGGGGCCCGATTTCTTGTCGTGGCCGCGCCACGACATTTTTTTCCAGGCCGGCGTCGTGGGCTTGCTCGATGCTGAGGAATTTCGCGCCGGGTTCGCTTCCACGGCCTGTGGCTCGGCCATGGTGATGTCGTCGGTGATGAGTGCAGGCACGTTGATGATTTCACCCGCTGGAATAATCGTCATCTCGCGGCCGCTTGCCGTCTCCGGCTCGGGCGCCAGCTGCGCCTGATCGGCGAGCCAGATCGTGTGGCAGCGCGCGCAGCGCACGTTGCGGCCCTCGGCGCCGAGCGCCACGTATTCCACGCGGAAAGAGGTTTCGCAGGAAGGACAAACCAGAAGCATGACGATACCCGAACCCAAACCCGTACCCGGCCCGGAGTATCGCCGCCGACCCTTAATGGATCGGAAACCCTGAAAACCGTGGCATTTTGGGGCGCCGCACGCCGTAGCGGCCGGCTCCGCCGCAAGGGAGCGGGTGCCGTCGGCGCCGGCATTTGGCTAGATGGGGCGGGCACCCGATTCGCCGGAGGCATGCTTGGTCCGGTTCGAGAACGTCGGCTTGCGATACGGGCCAGGCCCGGAGGTCCTGAAGGATCTCTCGTTCGGCATCGAGCCGCACTCTTTCCAGTTCCTCACCGGCGCCTCGGGCGCCGGCAAGTCCAGCTTGCTGCGGCTGTTGTTCCTGTCGCTGCGGCCGAGCCGCGGGCTGATCACGCTGTTCGAGCGCGACGCCTCGCGACTCACGCTCGACGAGGTCGCCGTGTTCCGGCGGCGGATCGGCGTCGTGTTCCAGGACTTCCGGTTGCTCGATCATCTCACCACCTACGAGAACGTGGCGCTGCCTCTGCGCGTGCAGGGCCGCGACGAGGCGAGCTATCGCTCGGAGGTAACGGAAATTCTGCGCTGGGTCGGGCTAGGCGAGCGCATGGACGCGCTGCCGCCGATCCTCTCCGGTGGCGAGAAGCAGCGCGCCGCGATCGCGCGCGCGCTCATCGGACGGCCTGAGCTGGTGCTCGCCGACGAGCCGACCGGCAACGTCGACCCTACGCTGGCACGGCGGTTGTTGCGGCTGTTCGTCGAGCTCCACAAGTCGGGCACCTCGGTGGTGATCGCAACCCACGATATCGCGCTCATGGATCAATTCGACGCCCGCCGGCTGGTACTCGCCGACGGCCGGCTCCATCTCGACGAATGAAGGGATAAGCATTGGCGGACGAGAAGGAAAAACCGGGCAAACGGCGCGCTTCGCCGATCGTGCCTCGTGGCACCGTGGCGGGCTCTTCGCTCGTAGCGGTGATCGCAATCATGACGTTTCTAGCCGGCGTCGCGGCCGGGGCAGTCGAGATCGTACGGGTGGCCGCGAGCGAATGGCACGCCGACGTGGCGCGCGAGGTGACGATCCAGGTGCGTCCGATCGAGGGGCGCGATATCGAGGCGGAGATCGCCAAGGCGGTCGACCTCGCGCGGCGCACGCCCGGCGTCGCCGACGCGCGCGCCTATAGCCGCGAGGAGTCAGCGCGCCTGCTCGAGCCCTGGCTCGGCGCCGGTGTCGATCTGCAGGCGCTGCCGGTGCCCCGCCTCGTGGTGGTGCGGCTCGCCGACGAACGCGAAGCCGATCTCGCAAGCCTGCGGCGAGCGCTGACGCAGAACGTCACGGGTGCCAGCCTCGACGACCACCGCGGCTGGGCGCGGCGGCTCGCGGCGCTTTCCGATGTGGTGATGTTGATCGGTGTCGGCGTGCTGGTGCTCGTGCTGCTGGTGACGATCCTGTCGGTGTCGTTTGCGACCCGCGGCGCGGTCGCGGCCAATCGCGCGGTGGTTCAGGTGCTGCATCTGGTCGGCGCGCGCGAGTCCTTCATCGCGAGCGCGTTCCAGCGCCATTTCCTTATCGTTGGCCTGAACGGAGCGATCCTGGGCGGGGCCGCGGCGGCGCTGTTCTTCCTGCTCGCGGGCGTCGCTCCGGACCTCGCCGCGATCGTGCCCGGTGGAGGCGAAGCGGCGCTTCTATTGGGCCGTATTACCCTGGAGCCCCGCGGCTATGCCTGGATCGCAGCTGCCGGCCTACTCGTGGCGTTAGTCACGGCTATTGCCTCGCGACGCACTGTACAACGCACGCTACGCGGCATCGATTGATCCGGTAATTCAATACCTCTTTATCGCAGGGACGCCTCAATTCGCGCTACCATCCTCACGGCTGCAGGGAGAGGAAATGGAGGACGCAAGAGAAGCCTCCAGGCGCACGGAAGCCGGCCGGGGTCGGCGGTACCCGCGCGTCGTCGCCTTGCTCGGGAGCGTCCTGCTGCTTGCCGCCGGCATGTTGATCGGCGGGTTTCTCGTGTTCGCCGCAACGATCCCACGCAGCGAAGTCGCGCTCGAGCGGCCGGCCGATGGCATCGTGGTGCTGACCGGCGGCGCCTCGCGCATCGAGGATGCGATCGACCTGCTCGCCGCCAAACGCGGGCGGCGACTCCTGATCACCGGCGTCCATCCGCACACCAACCCGGGCGAGATCACACGCCGCAGCCCGGAAGTCGAGCGCTTGTTCGGCTGCTGCATCGATCTCGACCGCGAAGCGCTGAACACGATCGGCAACGCGGTCGCCGCCGCACGCTGGGCGAAGCAACAGAACTTTCGCTCGCTGATCGTGGTGACATCCGCCTGGCACATGCCGCGTGCGCTGATCGAGTTGGCGCGCGAAATGCCGGACGTGCTGCTGGTGCCTTACCCGGTGGTCAGCGAGCGCATGCGCGAGCAAGGCTGGTGGTCGCGCGCGGAAACCGCGCGGCTCCTGTTCGTCGAGTACGTGAAATACGTGGCCGCGCTCGCGCGCCTTCGCATCGAATCGCCGCACGTCGGCGCCAACCGCGCGCCGGGGCGCGTGGTCGTTTGAGCTGATCGGACAGCCGCCGTGCTCCTGCTCCGCTCGCTTTTGTTTCATGCCTGCTTCCATCTCAATACGATTCTGCACATGATCCTGTGCTCGCCGGTTCTGTTGCTTCCGCGACCGTGGCTATGGAAGGCCGTGCACAGTTGGGCTGCAGTCAATCACTGGCTCCTGCGCGTGATTTGCGGCACGTGTTTCGAAATCCGCGGACTTGAACGCATCACGCCTGGCGCACTCCTGGTTGCCGCCAAGCATCAATCGGCCTGGGAGACGTTCGCGCTGGTCACGCTGTTCTCCGACCCGTTCTATGTGCTCAAGCGCGAGCTGATGTGGCTGCCGGTGTTTGGCTGGTACGTCGCCAAGGCCGAAATGATACCAATCCGGCGCGGGGCCGGCGGAACGGCGCTTGGCGAGATCACCGAACGGGCGAAGGCCAAGATCGCACACGGCCGCCAACTCATCCTGTTCCCGGAAGGCACGCGCCGAGCGGTCGGCGCAGAGCCCGCCTATAAGTACGGTGTCGTGCATCTCTATGGGCAGCTCGGCGTGCGCTGTTTCCCAGTCGCGCTC
The DNA here is from genome assembly GCA_036559465.1 of Xanthobacteraceae bacterium. Classification (GTDB taxonomy): domain Bacteria; phylum Pseudomonadota; class Alphaproteobacteria; order Rhizobiales; family Xanthobacteraceae; genus JAHFPN01. The sequence continues at coordinate 23,748 of DATBTC010000111.1, read as the reverse complement.
AATTCGGGTGTGTTCTGGCCGCGGCGCACGTTCAGGATCTATCCGGGCATGATCCGGATGGAATTGCTGGAGCCGATCGAGCCCGGACTCCAGGAAGATGCGTTCAAGACGCGGGTGCAGGACGCAATCGAAACCGCCACCGCGCGGCTCGTAACCCAGGGCCGGGCGGAGCTGGAAGCGACGCTGAGGCAGACGGGCGGAAAATCTGGTTGACAGGAATCAATTTTGTTCTATCTTTGTTCTTCTGCTAGTGATTCGATTTTAGCGAGTAGTGCCATGTGGTTAGTGAACAACTCCGGGTACGAGGGCCCGTTGCATACGGTGCGGCAGCCAGCGCTCGCCGAGCGGTTCCGTTTCTGGCGCGGCGCTTCCGGGCGGCGTTACGTGTGCAGCGTTTTCTCGTCCCAAACGGCGCCAACTTACGAAACCTCGGTAGCGCTGCATGTCCGCCGCACGCCAGATGGCCCCGTGGTCGTAGCGGTCCGGGCCGGAAGCGATGCCCGACCCGTTCCTGCCGCCGACGAAGTCCATCTCCATCTCGTCCGCAACGAATCCGATGGGTTCGCCCGCGCGATCGCCGATCTCACCGCGCTCGTTGCGCCCGCGATCGAGAGCAACCGGCAGCCGATCCTGGTCCGCCTGCCGCAAGGCGTTCGCCCCCGCCGTCACACACGCGCGGCGAGCCATTCGAAGGCGTGGTCGCGGATGCCGAGCGCCGAAAGCTCCTTGGCGGTCGCCAGCACGTAATCGCGATTGATGCCGGAGCGCCCGTGGCCCTGGCGCACGAGATGCAATTGCGTCTCGAGCGGCAGCTTGCCGGCATATTGCGGATGCGAGCGATCGACCAGATACGTGACGGCTTGCACGCGCCGCTGCGGCTCGTCGAGCAGATCGACGGCTCGCGTAACTTCCAGATAGACTTTGGTTGCCTGCTCGCGCTCGCGTAGATATTGCAGCGTGGCCTCGCGCTTCCTGCCGTCGATGCGGAACGCTATGCCGCGGCAAGAACCGCCGCGGTCGAGGCCGAGCACGAGACCGGGCTTTTCGGGCGTCCCGCGGTGCACGTGGGAATAGACGCAGAGCGCGCGATGCGCTCCGGTGAGCCGCGCCGGCCGGCGCTCCAGAAAATCGAACTCCGGCCGCCACATGAGCGAGCCGTAGCCGAGCACCCAGAATTCAGAATCCGCCGCCGACATCGCGTCCGGTCAGTCGCCCGAAGCGTACGGCCGTGGCATGGGCGTCGTCGGCTCCTGCACGCCGTGGGGGCGGCCGAAGTCGGGCGCCGCGGTCTCCTGGCCGATCTCGATGATCGAGCGGCGGATGCCGCGCGTGCGCGTGAAGAGATCGAACAGGGTCTGCCCGTCGCCCATGCGGATCGCGCGGGTGAGCGCGGACAGGTCCTCGTTGAAGCGGCCGAGCATCTCAAGCACCGCTTCTTTGTTGTTCAGAAACACGTCGCGCCACATGGTCGGGTCGGAGGCAGCGATACGGGTGAAATCGCGAAAGCCGCCGGCGGAAAACTTCATCACCTCGGAACTCGTTACTTCTTCGAGGTCGGCCGCCGTGCCGACGATGTTATAGGCGATCAGATGAGGCAGGTGGCTGGTGATGGCCAGCGTCAGGTCATGATGCGCCGGATCCATGGTCTCGACATTGGCGCCAAGCGCTTCCCAGAAGCGCTTGAGCTTCTCGACCGCTTTGACGTCGGCGCCGGGGAGCGGCGTCAGGATGCACCAGCGGTTCTGGAACAGCTCGGCGAAACCGGCATCGGGGCCCGAGTGCTCGGTGCCTGCCACCGGATGCGCCGCTATGAAGTGCGCGTGCGCGGGTACGTGCGGGGCCATGTCCCTGATGATCGAGCTTTTCACCGAGCCCACGTCGGACAAGATCGCGCCGGGTTTGAGCACCGGGCCGATCTCGGCTGCGATCGCACCGCAGGCGCCCACCGGCGCGCAGACGATGACGAGATCGGCGCCCTTGGCCGCCTGCGCGTTCGTTTCGACGACCTGATCCGCGATGCCGAGCTCGGCAACGCGCTTGCGGGTTGCGGCCGAGCGGGACGTCGCTACGATCGCACTCGCCGCACCCGTCGCACGGGCGGCGCGGGCGATGGACGAGCCGATAAGGCCGACGCCAATGAGGGCGAGGCGCTCGATAACCGGCGTTTTCTTTTCAGCCACGGCCGGCCCCGTTCAGGAACTCCTTGAGCGCGCCGACCACGAGCCGGTTCGCTTCTTCGGTTCCCACCGTCATGCGCAGCGCGTCGGGGAGCTTGTAGGGCTCTAACCGCCGCAGCACGAGGCCGCGCTTGACCAGGAAAGCGTCGGCGTCCTTTGCGGTTTTGCCCGGCTGCTTCGGGAAATGGATCAGCACGAAGTTGCCGACGCTCAGCGTTACTTCGAGCCCGAGCACGCGAATCTCCTTGGTGAGCCATTCGAGCCACTGTGCGTTGTGCGTGGCCGCGCGCTCGACATGGGCCATGTCGGAAAGCGCCGCGACGCCCGCGGCGATGGCCGGAGCATTCACGTTGAAAGGGCCGCGCGTGCGGTTGATCGCGTCGATGACGTGGGAAGGCGCATACATCCACCCGAGCCGCAGCCCCGCGAGCCCGTAGATTTTCGAGAACGTGCGCAGCATCACCACGTTATCGTTGGTCGCGACCAGTTCGATGCCGGACTCGTAATCGTTGCGGCGCACGTATTCCGCATAGGCCGCATCGATCGCGAGCAATACGTGCGGCGGCAAAGCCGCATGCAGACGGCGCACTTCAGAGATCGGCAGATATGTCCCGGTCGGGTTGTTCGGATTGGCGATGAAGACGATCTTGGTCTTCGGCGTCACCGCCGAAAGAATCGCGTCGACGTCGGCGGTGAGGTTCTTCTCCGCCGCCACCACGGGCTTGGCGTTGGCCGCCAGCGTAGCGATCCGGTACACCAGGAAGCCGTGCGTGGTGTAGATTGCCTCGTCGCCGGGCTCGAGAAACGCGCGCGCCAGGAGCGCCAATAGCTCGTCGGAGCCCGCGCCGCATACGATGCGTGCAGGATCGAGGCCGAAGGCGCGGCCAATAGCCTCGCGCAGCACCGTCGCCGCGCCATCGGGATAGTAACTAAGGCTGCCCGCCACCGCGCGATAGGCTTCGATAGTCTTCGCGCTCGGGCCGAGCGGCGTCTCGTTCGACGAAAGTTTGAACACCTTGGCGGCGCCGGGCGCTTCGCTGCGACCGGGCACGTAGGGATCAATGCCGAGAACGCCCGGATGCGGAACGGGATGCTTGCGCGCGCTCATGACTTCGCTCCGGACGAACCTTTGGCGACTTGAGGCGCATGCATATAGCGGGTTGCGTGGCCGCCGACGAGGGCTTCGCCGCGCACCGAGACACCGGCCTTCACGAGCGCGTCACGGATCTCTGTGAGCGCGCTGCCCGGAGGGAGCGAAACGAGCAGCGACGCGCCATCGAACTTGCCCTCGGGCACGGCGATGAACTCGACAGGCGCAGAGAGTGCTTTGGCGGCCCGCGCGGTCCAGCCGGAAACCTTCAGGCTCCAGCAAGCGACTTCATTGGCCGCCGCGTCGGCGCCGAGCGGTTTCGAGACGACGAACAAGGGCACGGAGGCCGGATGATCCGGCCGTTCCACGAACGGCAGCCGCGCGATGATCTTCGGTGCGTCGGGGCGTTCGAGGGCGGTCCACCAGGCACCGCTTCCGGCGACCGAGGTCGCGGGAACCAAGCCGAGATCGCCTTTTGAAGCAGCAACCGCGGCCACGACTGCGTCGGCGTTGCGCTCCGCCTTGAGCGGTACGGTGAAGCCGAAATGGAAGCGGGCCGAGTCGCGCACCTCGGCATCGCCGGCGGCAAAATCCGCGTGCACTTTGAACGGCGCCTGCACATAGGTGAAGGTCGCGATGAGCACGCGCCAGATGCTCTCGACCGTGTCGAGGGGCAGAATCCCACGGTGGCGCTCGACCATCCGGCGCATCATCTCGGCCTCGCGCGCGGGCCGGAAAGCGGCGCCGGATTCCTGCGTGCGCTTGACCTCGATTAGGCGGTCGATGATCTCGCCGCGCTCGATCAGACGCGCGTGCAGTTCCGCGTCGATACGATCGATCTCGGCGCGCAGATCCGCCAGCGTCGCGCCAGCCGCGGCGTTAACCTTCGGAGGTTGAGACTTCGACATCGGCATGGGCGGCGCTTTCTGGCGGCGTGGTGTAGCGCGCGGCAGCGCGAACGCAAAGAAAACATTGACAGATTAATGAACCGGCCCATAGCTCTAGCCCGCCCGCGGGCTATGCGCGGGCGCTTTCGAGGGTTTCATGAGCGTGGTGCGTGCCGATCTTGAAGGAGCTGCAAACCGCGCCGGCGCCGTGCGCCGCGAGGTGGACGAGCCGCGTTCGCCGGTCGTCCGCTTCGGCGCGGACAAGCCCCTGAAACTCGACGCCGGCGTTTCGCTTTCGCCGTTCCAGGTCGCCTACGAGACCTACGGCACACTCAACGCGAACAAGTCGAACGCGATCCTGGTCTGCCACGCACTCTCAGGCGACCAGTATGTGTTCGGTGAGCATCCGGCGACCGGCAAGCCGGGCTGGTGGGAGACCATGGTCGGGCCCGGCAAGCCGATCGATACCGACCGCTTCTTCGTGATTTGCCCGAACGTGCTCGGCGGCTGCATGGGCACCACGGGACCTGCTTCGCGCAATCCCGCGACCGGCGAGCCTTACGGCCTTTCGCTGCCGGTGATCACGATCCGCGATACGGTGCGGGCGCAAGCAATGTTGCTCGACCATCTCGGCATCGAGAGTCTGTTTTGCGTGACCGGCGGCTCCATGGGTGCGATGCAGGCACTGCAATGGGCGGTGAGCTATCCTACGCGCGTGTTCGCGACGCTACCGCTTGCCGGCGCCGCACGTCATTCGGCGCAGAACATCGCCTTCCATGAGGTCGGCCGCCAGGCAATCATGGCCGATCCCGATTGGCGCGATGGTCATTATCTGCTCGACGGCACGATCCCGCGCCGCGGGCTCGCCGTCGCGCGCATGGCCGCGCACATCACCTATCTCTCGGACGCCGCACTGCACCGGAAATTCGGCCGCAAGCTGCAGGATCGCGAGACCTGGACGTTCGGTTTCGACGCCGATTTCCAGGTCGAGAGCTACCTGCGCCACCAGGGCTCGATGTTCGTCGAGCGCTTCGACGCCAACAGCTATCTCTACATCACGCGCGCGATGGATTATTTCGACCTCGCTGCCGACTATGGCGGCGTGCTCGCCAACGCCTTCAAGGGCGCCAAGGCGCGGTTCTGCGTCGTCTCGTTCACGTCCGACTGGCTGTTCCCCACCGCCGACGCGCGCGCGATCGTGCATGCGCTGAATGCGGCGGCGGCGCCGGTGTCATTCGCCGAGATCGAGACCGACAAGGGCCACGACGCTTTCCTGCTCGAAGAGCCGGAGCTGTTCGCCATCGTGCGAGGGTTCCTTGAAGGCGCCGCACGGGCGCGCGGCCTGCCGGCGGCCAAGGGTTGAACCGATGCTCGCGCGCGAGGGCAGTTCCTATTCCGCATCGGCCTCCACTGCGCGTGTCGATCTGGTCGCCGTCGCCAATATGGTCACGCCGGGCTCGCGCGTACTCGATGTCGGCTGCGGCGACGGCCAGCTGCTGCAGCTGCTGTCCGAGAAGCGCGGCGTGGACGCGCGCGGGATCGAAATCTCGCGCGAAGGCGTGAACCTTTGCGTCGCCAAGGGTTTGGCGGTGATCCAGGGCGATGCCGACGTGGATCTGGCCGACTATCCGGACGACGCGTTCGACTACGTGATTCTTTCGCAAACGCTGCAAGCCACGCGCCGACCGCGCTGGGTGCTCGAACAGATGCTCCGCATCGGCCGCCACGCCATCGTTTCGGTGCCGAACTTCGGATATTGGCGTATGCGCCTGCAGTTGCTCACGCGCGGGCGCATGCCGGTGACCAAGAACCTGCCCGACACTTGGTACGACACGCAAAACATCCACTTCTGCACGATCCGCGATTTCGTAGAGCTGGTGCGCGCGCTCGACGTGCGCATCGAGCGCGCGGTGGCGCTCGACGGCCGCGGCCGCCGCGTCCGGCTGCACGTACCGTGGTGGTTCTGGAACCTGTTCGGCGAGCAGGCGGTGTTCCTGCTGTCGCGAAAGAACTAGGCGCCCGCCGGATCCGGCGTTGCGGGAGCCATCACCGGCTGCAGGATCGGAATCCGCCGGCGTACCGGTATCGGCCGCCAGACCTGCTTGGTCGCCTCGACGATATGAACGCCGGCGAACGGCAGCGACAGCGTCGCGCCGACGCGTTCCCACGCAACGGCTGTGCGCAGGAACGGCGCGCGCGCAAAGGGCGGCACCCACAAGGCCTCGCTCCAGCCGACCGGTGCGAACTGCGCGCCGCGCAGGAGCTCCACGAGCTGACCCTTGGAAAACGGCCGGCCGTGACCGAACGGGGTGGTGTCCATGCGCGCCCAGAGCCCGCGCCGGTTCGGCACCACCATGAGCAATCGGCCGCCGGCCGCGAGCACCCGCCAGATTTCCTGCAGCAGGTCCGGTGCATGGATCGTCATCTCGAGCGCATGCACCGCGAGTACACGGTCGATCGAAGCGTCGGGCAGCGGCAGCAATGTCTCTTCGACCAGCGCCGCCAGCGTGGGGGCGTCGGATGGCCATTTCACGACGCCTTGGGCCGCGGGCATCAATGCGAACGTGCGCTCGACCTCGTCGCGGAAGAGCCCGAGATAGGGCGTCGCATAGCCCAGGCCAGCGAGCACCATGCCCCGCGTTTCGGGCCAGCGCACACGGATCGGGCGCGCGATCAGCCGCCGCGCCACGTGACCGAGCGGCTGGGAATAGAAATTGCGAAGATCAACGACGTCCATGCGCGGGCGAGAATAGAGCGCCGCGCACGCCGCACCAAGCCGTGTTAGATTCAGCGAATTGGAGTGAATTGGAGCGCGAAATGGCCGCAGAAATCCGCTTGGTGCCTTGTCTCAGCGACAACTATGCCGTGATCCTGCGCGATCCGGCGAGCGGCGTGGTGGCTTTGGTCGACGCGCCGGAGGCGCCGCCGATCGAGCGCGCGCTCGATGAGGCCGGCTGGAAACTGACGCATATCCTCGTCACTCACCACCACGGCGACCACGTGCAGGGCATTCCGGCGCTGAAGCAGAAATTCGGCGCGACCGTGATCGGGCCACAGGAAGCGGCGAAGGGCGGCCTGCTCGACAAGATCGTCGGCGACAAGGACACGATCAAGATCGGCGGCCTCGGCGCGCGCGTGATCGAAACTCCGGGCCACACGGCGGGCCACATCGTCTATGTGCTGGATCAGGAGAAACTGCTGTTTGCCGGCGACACACTGTTTGCCATCGGCTGCGGGCGCGCGCTCGAGCGGCCGGCGGCGGTGCTGTGGAATTCACTGCTGAAAATCCGCGACCTGCCCGGCGACATGCAGGTCTATTGCGGCCATGAATATACGCTGGCGAACGGCCGCTTCGCGGTTACGGTGGACCCAAGGAACGCCGCGCTCAAGTCACGACTCACCGAGGTCGAGAAGACGCGCGCGGCGGGTAAGCCCACGGTGCCGAGCACCATGGCCGAGGAGCGCGCGACCAATCCATTCCTGCGCGCCGACACTCCCGAAATCGCCGAGGAGGTCGGCATGAAGGGCGCCGATCCGGCCGCGGTATTCACCGAGATCCGTGAGCGCAAGAATTCGTTCCGGGGCTGAACCTTTGCCGAAGACGCTGACCGCGGCCGAGGTGATCCGGCTCCTGGAACTCAAGCCGCATCCCGAGGGCGGGCATTTTCGCGAAACGATCCGCGATCCGCAGCCGGGCAGGCGCGCGCATTCCACCGCGATCTATTTCCTGCTGGCCGCCGGCGAGCGCTCGCACTGGCACAAGGTCGATGCGATGGAGGTCTGGCACTTCCATGCCGGCGCGCCCTGCTCCTAGAGATCGCCAAGACCAGGCAAGGACCGATCGAGCGGATCACACTCGGAGCGGATTTGGCGGCAAGCGAACAGCCACAAGCGGCGGTGCCGGCGCATTACTGGCAAGCAGCCAGCAGCCTCGGTGAGTGGACGCTGGTCGGTTGCACGGTAGCGCCGGGCTTCGATTTTTCCGGTTTTGAGCTCGCCCTACCTGGCTTCATGCCGGGCACGCGCTGATCAGGTCAAATACTGCGCGCCGTTCACCGTCATGGTCGAGCCGGTGATAAAACCGGCATCGTCGGAGGCGAGGAACACGACGCAGCGTGCGATGTCTTCGGGCTCGCCCAGGCGCCCGACTGGAATCTGCGGCAGGATATTTTTCTCCAGGACGTCCTTCGGCACCGCCTGCACCATCTCGGTATTGATGTAGCCGGGGCAAATCGCGTTCACCGTGACGCCCACCTTGGCGTTTTCCTGCGCCAGCGCCTTGGTGAAGCCGATCTCGCCAGCCTTGGCGGCGGAATAGTTGGTCTGGCCGATCTGGCCCTTCTGCCCGTTGATCGAGGAAATATTGATGATGCGGCCGAATTTACGGCCGCGCATGCCCTCGATCAGCGGCCGGCACATATTGAACAGCGAGTTGAGGTTGGTGTTGATGACCGCGTTCCATTGCTCCGGCGTCATGCGATGCAACGTGGCGTCCTTGGTGATGCCGGCGTTGTTCACCAGCACTTCGATCGGACCAAGCGCGGCTTCGACCTCTTTGATCCCCGCGCCACAGGCCTCGAACGAGCTGACGTCCCACTTGAATACTTCGATCCCGGTCTCGGCCTTGAATTTCTGCGCTGCCTCGTCTCTGCCCGCATAACTTGCGGCAACCTTGTAGCCCGCGGCCTTCAAGGCCTTGGCGATGGCGGCACCGATGCCGCGGGTGCCGCCGGTGACTAGCGCTACGCGACTCATTGCCCCCTCCCCATCACGCTGCTCTTAGCGCTCAACGCACATGGCGATGCCCATGCCGCCGCCGATGCAGAGCGTGGCGAGACCCTTCTTCGAGTTCCGCTTTTCCATCTCGTGCAACAGCGTGACCAGAACGCGCGCCCCGGATGCGCCGATCGGATGGCCGATGGCGATGGCGCCGCCGTTCACGTTCACCGCCTTTGGGTCCCAGCCCAATTCCTTATTCACCGCGCAGGCCTGTGCCGCGAAGGCTTCATTGGCCTCGACCAGATCGAGATCGTCGGGCTTCCAGCCGGCCTTCTTCAGCGCAGCGCGCGAGGCCGGGATCGGCCCGGTGCCCATGATCGACGGATCGACGCCGGCGTGCGCCCAGGAGACGATGCGCGCCAGCACTTTCTTGCCTTCCTTGGCGGCCTGACTCGCCTTCATCAGCACGACCACCGCGGCGCCGTCATTGAGGCCGGATGCGTTGCCTGCGGTGACTGTGCCTTCCTTATCGAACGCGGGACGCAGCTTCGCCATCGCTTCGAGCGTCGCGCCGTGGCGCGGGTACTCGTCGGCATCAACGATGATGTCGCCTTTCTTCGAAGGAATCTTGACCGGCACGATCTCGTCCTTGAAACGGCCGCTCTTCTGCGCCGCCTCCGCCTTTTGCTGCGAGCCGACCGCGAACTCGTCCTGCTGTTGGCGGGTGATCTGCCATTGCTTGGCGACGTTCTCGGCGGTGTTGCCCATGTGATAGCCGTTGAAGGCGTCCCACAGGCCGTCCTTGATCATGGTGTCGATGAATTCGAGCGGGCCCATCTTCTGGCCGTTGCGCAGATGCGCGGCGTGCGGCGCCATGCTCATGGATTCCTGGCCGCCGGCGACGACGATGTCAGAGTCTCCGTTCAAGATCGCCTGATAGCCGAGCGCGACCGCGCGCAAGCCGGAGCCGCAGAGCTGGTTCACGCCCCAGGCCGGAATTTCGACCGGAATGCCGGCGGCGATCGAAGCCTGTCGCGCCGGGTTCTGTCCCTGCGCAGCGGTCAGAATCTGGCCCATGATGACTTCGGAGACGCGCTTGCCCTCGATGCCCGAGCGCGTCAGAGCCGCTTCGATCGCGATCTTGCCAAGCGCATGTCCCGGCAACGAAGCCAGCGCGCCGTTGAACGAGCCGACCGGCGTACGCGCCGCACCGACGATAACAATGTCGTCCTGCATTGATTTCTCCTCCGCTGCGATCGCGCGGGCCCCCGCGCGCCGCCGCCATTCTCTCGGCCAATCGTTGGTGCCAGCAGCGTACGATGTCAATAAGACGAAACCGGCGTCGATGCGGGAATTGCAGGGCTCGCGGCCTCGAACAAATGGGTAGCCCGGTTGCCGGAAAGGCCTTAATGTGAATGCCTATTCCGAGAGCAGCGAAGCGCGACAAAACAAGTACAGCGTGATGACCAAGAATCAGGAACCGGTAACGATCAAGAAGTACGCCAACCGGCGGCTCTATAATACGGGCACGAGCACCTACGTCACGCTCGAAGACCTCGCCGTCATGGTCAAGTCGGGCGACGACTTCGTGGTCTATGACGCCAAGACCGGCGAGGACATCACCCGCTCGGTGCTGACCCAAATTATTTTCGAGCAGGAGAACAAGGGCACCAACTTGCTGCCGATCAATTTCCTGCGCCAGGTCATCCGCTTCTACGGCGACAGCATGCAGCTCCTGCTGCCGCGCTATCTCGATGCGTCGATGGACAATTTCACGCGCGACCAGGACAAGTTCCGTGAACAGATGGGCAAGGCGTTCGGCGTGCCCGGCTTCGGAATGATGGAAGAGCAGGTGCGCCGCAACATGGAGATGTTCCAGCGTACTTTCGCAATGTTTCTGCCCTTCGCGCAGAAGCACAACGCGGCCGGGGAAACGCCGCCCGGCGACGATATCGACGCGCTCAAGCGCCAGGTGACCGAGATGCAGCAGCGGCTCGACCGCATGGGCCGCACCGGCGACAAAGAATAACACCACTTAGATCGGCGAGCTTTTCAGGCGTTCCGCCCGCGCGGGCGTGAGCGGTCGCGCTACATTTGCGGCGGCTCGCCCTCGAACGTGATGTCGCGCCGCGCGGTGCGCACGGAGATCACCCAGCCGCCGATGGCATCCACGAGCGCGATGAGAAGCAGGATCGCGAACACCGAGGTGCCGGCCTCGCGCACCAGCAGGAACTCGACGAGCGCGGCGACGAATACGATCGTCGACAGAAGATGATCGGCGATGGAGTGCGAGCCGGCGCGAGCCGCCTTGATCAATTCGAAGAATAGAAACAGAAGGGAAAGGCCGATCAACGCATCGCCGTTGGTGATGGTCCAGGACGAGCCCGACATCATGCTGACCGTGTAGATCGGATCCGCCCAGCCGACGCCCTGTAGCAGGAACGCGACCATGTTGTAGATCGCGAATGAAACGACCAGTAGCGGAAAGGTGCCGAACATTACCGTTCCCTCCGCAGTGCGCCGCGCCGAGGCCTCAGACCTCGGCCTTCGGCTTCAGGATCTGCCGGCCGCGATACATGCCGGTCTTGGGATCGAGATGATGCGGGCGGCGCAGTTCGCCGGAGTCCTTGTCCTCGATATAAGTCGGACGCTTCAGCGCATCGGCGGAGCGGCGCATGCCGCGCCGCGAGGGCGAAGTCTTTCTCTTGGGGACGGCCATCGCAGCCTCGTTGTTACGGCCCGTGGGCGGGCATTGACGCGGGAGGCGGACTTATAGAGGAGGAGCGCCGCGATTGCCAAGGCTTAGCGTGTCGAGGCTCAGCGCGATGCGCGCAGGCACGCGGTGACCGCAGGGCCGGCGGCCACGCTCGCCGAGGCGCGGCGCACGGCGAGCCGTTGCAGGCCCGGGCCGGGCCGGGCGGCATCGCGCCGCATGGGATTGGGCAGGACCGAGGCCAGGAGCGCGGCCTCTTCAGGCGACAGCGAGCGAGCGCTCTTACGGAAGGCGCGCAGCGCGCCTGCCTCGGCGCCGAACTCGCCGTTCGGACCCCATTCGGCGACGTTGAGATAGATTTCGGCGAGGCGGCGCTTGGACCAGACCGCGCTCATGTAATAAGCGATCGGCACTTCCAGCACCTTGCGGACATATTGCCGACCCGGCCAGAGGAACAGGTTCTTGGCGGTCTGCATGGCGATCGTAGAGGCGCCGCGCACATCGGCAAGCTCGTCGGCGTCGTCGAGCGCCTCGCGCAGCTCGTCCCAATCGACGCCGCTATGGGTGCAGAAGCGTGCGTCTTCGCCGGCGATCACCGCACGTACGAGCTCGGGCGAAATCGCAGCCAGCGGACGCCAGTGGTGCACCACCCGCTCGCCCATGACCCGGCGCCACAGCATCAGGGTCGATACCGGCTGCACATAGGCATAGAGCGGCACGAGTACGACCGGAATCAGTGCAAGAACCAGCAAGAGCTTCCAGGCGAAGGAGAACAGGCGGCGGATCATCATGCGAGACTCGGCATCTCCAAATGGCCGCCGATTGCGGCGGGCGCGCGGCGCTTGACCGGAGCCTTGGGCTCGGCCATTGCCGGGCAAGCGCTCAGACGAGAGTACGATGTCGCCGCCGTCGAAAGAAACGTTTCAACGCCGCCTCGCAGCGGTCGCAGCCGCGACTGAGGCTGCGCTTGCGGAGGCGCTGACGGCCGCGCCGCTGCCAGGTGAGATCACGCGGCCCGAGCGGCTTCTGCTCGCCATGCGGCACGCAACGCTCGGCGGCGGCAAGCGGCTTAGGCCCTTCCTGGTGATCGAGTGCGCGGCGCTGTTCGGCGTTCCGCAAGCCCAGGCGATGGGTGCGGCGGCGGCGATCGAGTGCGTGCACTGCTATTCGCTGGTTCATGACGATCTGCCAGCCATGGACGACGACGAGCTGCGGCGCGGCCAGCCCACAGTCCACCGCGCATTCGACGAGGCAACAGCGATTCTCGCCGGCGATGCGCTGCTCACACTCGCGTTCGAAATCATTTCACATGAAATGACCGACCCCGACCCCGCGATACGTATCGCCCTCACCCGCTTGCTCGCATCTGCATCCGGTGTCGGCGGCATGGCCGGCGGCCAAATGTTCGATCTTGAATCCGAAGGGCGGTTCGCCGGCGGGATACCCTTGGTCCTCGTTCCAGAAGAAATCGACCGGTTGCAGGCGATGAAAACCGGCGCGCTGATCCAAGCCGCGTGTGAGGCAGGCGCGATCCTGGGGCGGGCCGACGCGAAGGCGCGCGAAGCGCTCAACCGCTATGCGCGCGCGTTAGGCCTCGCATTCCAGATCGCCGACGATTTCATCGATGCCGAGGGCGAGACCGCGGCGGCGGGCAAGCAAGTCGGCAAGGACAAAGCACGCGGCAAGGCTACTTTCGTCTCCTCGCTTGGTACCGACGGAGCACACAAGCGGTTGCAAGAACTGGTCCGAGAAGCGGAAGCCGCCCTCATGCCTTTCGGTACGCGCGGGGCTATGCTTGCGGCCTGCGCGCGTTTCGTCGCCGAACGCCGTGCTTGAGCCGGTGAGATCCATGCCCAAGAAGCAGAAGCTGCCACCGATCGCGAAGATCGAAACCGAAGCAGGGCCCTGGATCGTTCGCTTCGTGCGCGGCCATGTGCGCCTCTGGATCGCGATTGCGATCGGAATCGCAGTTTACGCGCTTGCTCCCGCAAGCATCGGCAACAGCACTCGTTTCCTGCTCGGCTGGGATACCGGCGTGGTTCTTTATCTCACGCTCGCCGCGGTCACGATGGCGCGCTCGACGCCTTCCGATATCCGCTACCACTCAGCAATGCAGGACGAGGGCGCGTTCGCTCTCCTGTTGCTCGCGGTCGCCGCGGCGGTGGTAAGCACGGGCGCGATTTTCGCCGAGCTCGTGGGGATCAGGCAATCGCAACCGGGCTACGGCTTCCATGTCGCGCTCGCCATCGCCACCGTGATCCTGTCCTGGATGTTCACACAGACGATCTTCGCGCTGCATTATGCCCATGAGTTCTACGGCACCGGCCGGCGCGCCGCCGGCCTCAAATTCCCGGGCGACGAGCGGCCGGATTACTGGGACTTCGTTTATTTCGCGTTCGTGATCGGCATGACGTTCCAGGTCTCGGACGTCGGCATTACGCACCGCGAAATCCGCCGCACTGTGGTGGCGCACGGCTTGCTGTCGTTCTTCTTCACTGCGGCTATCCTGGCGCTCGCGGTGAACATCGCGGCATCGCTGGTCGGCAAGTAGGCCTTGCTATTCCGCCGCGGGTCGGCGCGCTGCCGCACCCCAGCGACGCGCCACGTAGTCCTCGACCATCGTCCTGAAATCGGCGGTCAGCGTCGCGCCGCGCAGAGTCGCGACCTTCTTGCCGTCCACGAACACCGGCGCCACCGTCTGCTCGCCGGTGCCGGGCAGGGAAATACCGATGTCGGCGTGCTTGCTCTCGCCCGGCCCATTGACGATGCAGCCCATCACCGCGACCGTAAGCGCCTCGGAGCCGGGGTAGAGCTTCTTCCACTCGGGCATGCGGATGCGGATGAAACCCTGCACTTCGGACGCAAGCTCCTGGAAGGTCGTCGAAGTGGTGCGACCGCAGCCTGGGCAAGCTGCGACCAGCGGCACGAAAGTACGCAGCCCCATGGTCTGCAACAGCTCCTGGGCGACCTGCACCTCGCGGGTGCGGTCGCCGCCGGGCTCGGGGGTAAGCGAAATGCGGATGGTGTCGCCGATCCCTTGTTGCAAAAGCACTCCGATCGCGGCCGCCGAGGCGACGATACCCTTGGAGCCCATGCCGGCCTCGGTAAGCCCGAGATGAAGCGCATAGTCGGAACGCCGCGCCAGTTCCGCATAGACCGCGATCAAATCCTGCACGGCCGAAACTTTGGCAGAAAGAATGATCTGCCTGCGCGCCATCCCAAGCTCCTCGGCGCGAGCGGCCGATAGAAGCGCCGACTGCACCATGGCCTCGCGCGTCACCGCGCGGGCGTCGAGCGGCTCCTCGGCGCGCGCGTTCTCGTCCATCAGGCGCGTGAGCAAATCCTGATCGAGCGAGCCCCAGTTGGCGCCGATGCGCACGGGCTTTTTGTATTTCAGTGCAAGCTCGATGATGGCGCTGAACTGGCGATCTTTCCTTTCCTTGAAGCCGACATTGCCGGGATTGATGCGGTATTTGTCGAGCGCCTCGGCGCAGGCCGGGTGATCGGCGAGCAATTTGTGTCCGATATAGTGAAAGTCGCCGATCAAGGGCACGGCCACGCCCAGCGCGCCGAGCCGATCCCTGATCTTCGGAACCGCCGCCGCGGCCTCATCGCGATCGACCGTGATGCGCACGAGCTCCGAGCCCGCGTGCGCAAGCGCGGCGACCTGGCGCGCGGTCCCCTCGATGTCCGCGGTGTCGGTATTGGTCATGGACTGGACCACGACGGGCGCGCCGCCGCCGATCACGACGTCGCCGACGCGCACCGCCACCGTGCGCCGTCGCGCCGCGGGTGCTGCGATGCTAGAGGCGGGTTCGATCCGACCGGTCATCGGTGCATCAACGCTTCGGCTTGGTCTTGCGGCAATTCTCGCACAGGCCCGCGATCTCGAGCACTTGCGTGCGCGCATCGAAGCCGATCGAGCGCGCGGCTTCGCCGAGATCGCGCCCAACCGCGCGCGAGGCGACCTCGGCCACGGTGCCGCAACGCTCGCACATCAGGAACATCACTACTTCGCCGCCGTCATGGCCGTGGTTGCAGGCGAGATACGCATTCTTGCTTTCGATCCGGTGCGCGAGCCGTTCGGCCACCAGAAAATCGAGCGCGCGATAGACCGACATGGGCGGCGCCGGCTCGCCGGCCTTGGCCAGGCGCTCGACAATCTCATAGGCGCCGAGCGGCGTGTGGCTACCGCCAAGCGACTCCAACACCCGCCGCCGCAAGGGCGTGAGTCTGAGGCCGCGTTCACCGCATGCCTGCTCTGCGCGCTTGAGCAAATCGGCAACGCAGTGTGCGTGGTCGTGATCGGGGGCCGGAAAGCCAAGGTTCATAAGGTTTCTCAACGCACATCTTACAGGCTTGCAACGCCTTATAAAAACCTGCCCCTGCTACTTTTGTTGCACTGCACAATACAATCGGGCATGCTGATTTTCATCCCATGATTCTCCGCAAGAACACCGGGCCGAAGCCCGTCAACCTCGCTTTGCAAGGCGGCGGCGCGCACGGCGCCTTCACTTGGGGCGTGCTCGATCGCCTGCTCGAAGACGAGCGGCTTTCGCTGCAGGCGATCTCCGGCACAAGCGCCGGTGCGATGAACGCCGTGGTGCTGGCGTCGGGCTATCACAAAGGCGGGCGCGAAGGTGCGCGCGAGGCACTCAGCAATTTCTGGCGCGCCGTCTCGCGCGACGGCCGCATGAGCCCAATTCAACGCTCGATCGCGGACCGGCTGTTCGGCAACTGGTCGCTCGACAAGAACCCGGTGTTTCTTGCGTTCGACGTCGCCAGCCGCTTCTTCTCGCCCTACGACATGAACCCGTTCAACATCAATCCGCTGCGCGAAATCCTGGAGCGCGAGGTCGACTTCAAAGCGGTGCGGGCAAATCGCGAATTCGACCTCTATGTGTCCGCCACCAATGTGCGCACCGGCAAGATGCGCGTGTTCCGCCACGAGCAGATCACGCCCGACGTGGTGATGGCCTCGGCGTGTCTGCCGTTCCTGTTCCGCGCGGTCGAGATCGACGGAGTACCCTACTGGGACGGCGGCTATGTCTCCAACCCGCCGCTGTTTCCGTTCTTCCGCACGGGCCGCAACGATGACGTCGTGCTGGTGCAGACCAATCCGCTGGTGAGCAACAAGACCCCGCGGACCGCGCGAGAGATCTTGAACCGAGTCAACGAGATCACGTTCAACGCGTCGCTGCAGTCGGAGCTGCGTGCGATCGGTTTCGTGAGCCGCCAGAGGAAGAGTGGCCTGTTGGGCCGCTGGACCGGCCGGAGCGCCAAACCGATCCGCATCCACCGGATCGCCGCCGACAAGGAGCTGAAGACGCTCAGCTCCAGCTCCAAGTTCACCGTCGACTGGTCGTTCTTCCAGCATTTGCGCGACGTCGGCCGCAAGGCGGCGGAAGATTTCCTGAAGAAGGATTTCGGCGCCATCGGCCGCCGCGGCACGCTCGATCTGCGCAAGGAAGCGGCCTGACCTGAGCCCGTCGACGCGATAAGATCGGCGCATGGAGCCACGCCAGCATCTGGCCGCTGAAGTGCACGACACGATTCTAGAGATCGTGGTCGGCGACATCACGCTGCTCAAGCTCGACGCGATTGTGAACGCGGCCAATACAGCGCTGCTGGGCGGCGGAGGCGTGGACGGGGCGATCCATCGTGCCGCCGGGCCGGAGCTGCTCGCCGAATGCCGCACGCTCGGCGGCTGCGCCACTGGACAGGCCAAAATCACTCGCGGCTACAGGCTCCCTGCCCGCCACGTGATCCACGCAGTCGGCCCGGTTTGGCGGGGCGGCAGCGCCGGCGAGGATGATCTTCTCGCCTCCTGCTATCGCGTTTCGCTGGAACTCATGCGCGCGAACGGGCTCGTTTCAGTCGCCTTCCCTTCGATTTCAACCGGAGTCTATGGCTTCCCAGCCGAGCGGGCGGCGAAGATCGCGGTCTCCGCCATCGCCGGCGAAGCGGCCGCGCGGCGCGGGATCGGGCGTGTCGTGTTCTGTTGCTTCTCGCAGGAAGCCGCCGACTTCCACGCCGCGGCGTTCGGCGATCTCGGCCTCGTCTAGGCCAGCCGGCGCGCGATCTGCGCCGCGCCGAACAGCCCCGGCTCCTCGTGCACGATCGCCTTGATCGGGATCAGCGCCATGCGGTCGCGATAGGGTGCGTGATCCTCGAAGGCCGCCCGGAATGACGAATTGGGAAAGAGCGGCGCTAGGCCGCGCGTAACGCCGCCGGCGAGAAAGACGGCCTTGGCGTTATAGGCGAGCGCCAGGTCGCCTGCGATCCGGCCGAAGAGACGGAGAAAAAAATCGGCAGTGGCGCGGGCCGCCGCCTCCCCCGCGCAAGCAGCGGCGGCGATGGCCTCCGCGCGCTTCGTCTCGCCTGAAAGAATTTGATGCACGCGCACTAGGCCCGGCCCCGACAACACGTGCTCGACGACAACCGAGCCGGTTTCGCGCAGGAAATGGGCGATGACACGGGCCTCGTCGGCGCTGGCGGCACCGAGCCGCATGTGTCCGGCCTCGCTCGCCAGCACCTTCGCGCCCGGACCGCTCTTGAGCAGAAGCGCGCTGCCGAAACCGCTGCCGGGCCCGCATACCAGGAGCCGCTCCTTCAGCGTTTCCTGCGGCGCACCGACGGCGACGAGGTCCGTCATTCCGAGCGCCGGGAGACCATGGGCCAGCGCCTCGAAGTCGTTGACGGCGACCAGGCGCTTAAGTCCGAGCTTGCGGGTAAGTGCGCGGCGGGAAAACGTCCAGCCGCGATTGGTGACGAGCACGTGGTCGCCGTCGATCCAGCCAGCGATGCCAAGCACGGCCAATTGGGGCCGCGGCCGGATGGCAGTGAGCGCGCCGGCGAGGAGCGTTTCGAGATCGGCGACGTCGTCGTTCATCACCGAACGGACGGCCTTCAGTTTGCCGTCCATCCGGATGTTCGCGAGACGGGTCTTGGTGGCGCCGATATCAGCGACGAGCACGGGGCGTTTCACGCGCCGAGTTTGCAGATATCGACTGCGCGTATCAACTGCACTAAGGGGAAGCGATGAAGTTAGGCTCCGTGCTCAACGCCCAGGCGCTGCGTTATCCCGATCGGCTCGCGGCTGTGAGCGGCACACGCCGCCTGAGCTATCGCGAGCTTGACCAGCGCAGCGACCGGCTCGCCAACGCGCTTCGCGCGCGTGGGCTCGCGCATGGCGACCGGGTGGCGATGCATCTTGAGAACAGTGTCGAGTTCGTCGAGGCCTTCTATGGCGTCGCTAAAGCGGGCGGCATCATGGTGCTGGTCAATACCCGCCTCACCGCGCGCGAGATCGCCGTCATTCTCTCAAGCAGCCGGCCGAAATTCTACTTGTTCGACCCGGCGCGCCGGCAGGTCGCACTCGATGCGAGCAAGGGCATCAACGATATCGTGCTGATCGCGAGCACCGCCGCATCCGAGGGCGATCCGACGATTGCGGCGCTGATCGACGAGGGTGCAGCCGAGCGGCCGCCTGCGCTGCCGCCCGAAGTCGAGGACCTGCTCTATTCCTACACCTCGGGCACCACCGGCACGCCCAAGGGCGCGGTGCGCACGCATGGCAGCTTCCACGTCCAGCATGGAATGATGAACGTGCTGGATTGGGATTTACGGCCCGGCGATAAGGTGCTCGCCATGTCGCCGCTTTCGGTCGGCACGGGGCTGGCGCGGCTCGGCAATGCGCTCGGCGTCGGTGGCACGCTGGTGATCCTGCCGAAATTCGACGCGGCCGCGATGGCCGATGCCGTCGAGCGCGAGAAAGTCACCGTGGCCGGCATGGTGCCCACCATCATCCGCCTCACGCTGCCCGAGATTCGCCGCGCGCCCGAGCGCTTCAAGTTGCTGCGCGTCGTGCTCTCGACCGGCGAGGCATTTCCAGTGGAGCTGAAGCGGGAGCTGCTCGCGCTGCTACCGAATATCCGCCTGCACTCGTTCTACGCGATGACCGAGGCCGGAGCGGTCACCAATCTCGAGCCGGAGGAGCAGCTCACGCACCCCGCTTCGGTCGGCCGCGTCTGCGCCGGCGTCGAGGTGCGGATCGTGGACGACAAGCGCAACTACGTGGCGCCGGGCGAGACCGGCGAGATCGCGGTCCGTTGCGGCGAGCCGGGGCGCTACATCACCATGCGCTGCTATCTCGATCCGGTTGCCAGTGCGGAGGCGATTGTCGACGGCTGGGTGTTCACCGGCGACATGGGATATTTCGACGCCGACGGCTTTCTCTACCTGGTCGATCGCAAGAAGGACATGATCGTCAGCGGTGGGTTCAATGTCTATTCGCGCGAGGTCGAGCTGGCGCTGCTTAGCCATCCTGCCGTGCTCGACGCTGCCGTTATCGGCGCGCCCGATGCGACCTTCGGCGAGAGCGTGGTCGCAGTCATTGAGCTGAAGCCCGGCGCAAAGGTCAGCGAGGACGCGCTCATTGCCCACTGCAAGGATATGATCGCCAGCTACAAGAAGCCCAAGCACATCTTGTTCCGGGCGCTGCCGCGCAACTCCACCGGCAAGGTGCAGAAGAACCTGCTCAGAGACGAGATCGGCAAATCGGTCCACTAACAAGCCTGCCCACTGATGGGCGCGACGCTAGAGCCTTCGACGCAGCGCGTCGCGTCGTGTAAGATGCCGGATCGGCCAATCCCAAACAGCGGTGCAAGAATATGAACGTCAAACCCTCCGCCCCGCGCACGCCAGCTACCAAAGAGCCAACAATCGCGGGCGAGATTTTTCTGCGCGCACTCGCCGATCACGGCGTCGATTTCTTCTTCGCCAATCCGGGCACCGACTTCCCGCCGATCGTCGAGGCCTATAGCCGCGCGCGCGAGGGCTCGAATAGCAAAATGCCGCGACCGGTGCTGGTGCCGCACGAGAACCTCGCGGTTGCCATGGCGCACGGCGCCTATCTGATGACCGGCAAGGCGCAGGCGGTGATGGTGCACGTCAATGTCGGCACTGCCAACACGATCAACAACATTACCAACATGAGCCGCGACCGCATCCCGCTGTTTCTCGCGGCGGGGCGCACGCCGGTGACCGAGACCGGAAATTTCGCGAGCCGCAATCGCTCGATCCACTGGGCGCAGGAAATGTTCGATCAGGCCGGCATGCTGCGCGAACTGGTGAAGTGGGACTACGAACTGCGCGTGCCCGAGCAGGTCGGCAACGTGGTCGCGCGCGCCTACGAAGCGGCGATGACGAGCCCGATGGGGCCGGTTTATCTGATCATGCCGCGCGAGCCGCTTTCGGCCCCGGTTGCCGAGCCTACAACGCCGGCCGGACCGCGCGCGATTCCCGCACCCCCGCACGCCGATCCGAAATCGATCGAGACTCTGGCGGCCTGGATCGCAGCGGCGGAAAAGCCGCTGATCATCACCTCCAATTGCGGTCGCGATCCGCGCGCGGTGGAGGCGCTCGGGCGACTCGCCGAGCGCTGGGCGATTCCGGTCGCGCAGCACGCGCCGCGTTACCTGAACCTTCCCACCAACCACCCGATGCATTTCGGCTTCAATCCGGGGGCGGTCATCGGCGAGGCCGATCTTGCCATCGTGCTCGAATCCGACGTGCCGTGGATTCCGAGCGCCAATACGCCCAAGGATTCCTGCAAGGTCGCGCATGTCGGCGAGGACCCGATGTTCCTGCGCTACCCGATGCGCAGCTTCCGCAGCGACCTCGCCATCACCTCGACGCCGGCGGCGGCGCTCGCCGCGCTCGATGCCGCCTTGGAGCGTGCGGCGCCCGACAAGGCGAAGATCGAGGCTAGGCGCGGACGCATCAATGAGCGCAACAAGGCGCGGCATGCGCAGAGTGCGAAGCAGGTAGAGAGTGGCGACAAGATCACCAAGGCCTACCTTACGCGCTGTATGTCCGAGGCCATGGGCCCCGATGCGATCCTGGTGAGCGAATACTGGACCGAACTCGACCACTGCGCGCGCGAGAAGCCAGGCACCTTCTTCGGCACCAGCCCCGCGGGCGGCTTGGGCTGGGGCTTCGGCTGCGCGCTCGGAATCAAGATCGCAGCACCAGAGCGCTTCGTGGTCGCGGCGCTCGGCGACGGCTCCTATATTTTCAACAACCCGACCGCCTGCCATTGGATGTCGGAAGCGTTCGGCCTGCCGATGCTGACTATCATCTCCAACAACAGCCGCTATGGCGCCGTGCGCGGGGCGACACTTTCCATGTTCGACAAGGGCGCCGCCGGCCGGGATGACGGCCGCTTCCTCGCGGACTTCCCGACGAGCCTGCCCTGCGAGGAGATCGTGAAGGCACACGGCGGCTACGGCGAACGGGTGGAGAATCCGAAAGACCTGCCCGGCGCACTAGCGCGGGCGCGCGACGCGGTGCTGAAGGAAAAGCGCCAGGCGCTCTTGAACGTGATCTGCCCTTACTGAGCGCGTTCAACCGACGATCTTGAAGGCGGGATACGGCACGCCGCCTTCGAGCATGTCCCAAGCAAGCGCCACGCGCTGGCCGATCTTCACGTCCTCGGGTTTGCGCTCCAAGATATTGGCGATGATGCGCACGCCTTCCTCAAGCTCGACGATCGCGATCGAAAGCGGCAGGCGGCCCTCAACGCCCGGGCCGGGAATGCGCACGACGCTGCAGGCGTAGATCGTACCGCGGCCGGAGACTTCGCGCCATTCCAGATTGCGGCTGCCGGTGTAGATGCTGACCGGCCGCGGATAGTGCTGAAACTTTCCGCTGTCGCGGCAATATTGCAGCACGAGTTTTCCCGCGCGCGCGCCTTCCCAGAACGGCCGCGTGTCGACGAAGGCGTTCTCCTTGGGCGCCGGGCGCCTGGCGGCGGGCTCGCTCACGTCGCTTGCTCCAGGATCAAGCCCGCACTCACGGTCCAGTTGCGGCCATAGGGAATGACTCCGATGCCGGTGACGAGCGCGGTGCTCGCATCCTTCACCTGGCGCGCGCCGCCCTCGCCGAACATCTGGCGCACGGCTTCCACCAAGTTGAGCCCACCGCCGGCGAGCCCCGGCTGGCCTGCGGAAATCTGCCCGCCGCCGGTATTGAGCGGGAGCTTGCCCTTGAATGAGAGATCGGTCGCCAGCACATAGTCACAACCCTTGCCGCGAGCGGCGAAGCCGAAATCCTCAAGCTGCATCACGACCGCGATGGTGAAGTCGTCATAGGGGTGGAACATGCGGATGTCGGCCGGCGCCATGCCGGCGCGGGCAAAGGCCTTGGGCGCGATTTTGGAGAACCCCGACTCGGTTATGTCGGGAAGCGCCTCGTCGCCGCCGTGATTGGTCAGTTCCGCGTAGCCCGCAATGCGTACGGTCTTCTTTAGGCCGAGATCGCGGGCGCGCTCCGCGGAAGTGACCAGCACCGCGTTGGCGCCGTCGCAGACCATCACACAATCGAGCAGCCGCAGCGGATCGGTGATCATGCGCGAAGCCAGATACTCTTCCATCATGAGCGGCTTTTTGAGTTTCGGGCAGGTATTCTCGTTCAAGAGCGCATGCTCGCGCTGGGTGACTGCGATCTTGCCGAGCGCCTCGTATTTGATACCGAACAGGTGCTCATAGCGGTTCATCAGGAGTCCGAAGCTCGCGGGAGGGCTCAACACCCCGGTCGGCTCCTGGAACTCGCCGCGATAGGCGCCATAGTTGGAGCGGTTGCCATTGGTTTGCGCATCGGCCGCGAGCACGACGGCGACCTCGCACAAGCCGTCGCGGATCGCCGCAGCGGCGCGGGCGACAGCGGCGATGCTGGAAGCGCCGCCTAGCCCCGAAAAATTGATCCAGCCCGGCGTGAGGCCCAGCGCCTCGCACATATAGACCGCGAAAAAAGGGTTCGGCGCCTCGCTGATCGCGGCGTTGACCGAAAGGCCGTCGATCGCTTTCTTGTCGATCCCGGTCGATTGCAGAAGCTGCGCGAACGCCTCGCCGCCGAGGTCATAGGCACTGCGGCCGGTGCGGACGTCGATCTTGGTTTCGGAGTACCCGGCGATAACAACGTCGCGGCTCATGCCGGCCTCATTCGCCGCGAAAGGTGGGCGCGCGCTTCTCGCGGAATGCCGCAAGGCCCTCCTCGCGGTCGCGGCTAAAGTAGAGCAGATACGAAAGGTCGGCTTCGGTTGCGATGCCGTCGAGAAGCGACATATCGACGCCGCGGTCGATGGCGGCCTTCGATACCATC
>DATBTC010000110.1:0-3456 GCA_036559465.1 Xanthobacteraceae bacterium | reverse complement strand
TCGCCCTCGACGCCGAGGCGCTTGAACTCCTCGCGCTGCACGTTGAGCCAGTGCTCGGCATAGGCGCGGCATTCCTGCCGGAAGGCCACCATGGCGGCGGGATCGGAGAGGTCCGGCTTCTTCTTGTTCTTCGAGCGGTAATTCTCTTCCTCGATCTTCCACTCGATCGGCAGACCGTGACAATCCCAGCCCGGCACATAATTTGAGTCAAAGCCGAGCATCTGCTGGCTGCGCGTCACCACGTCCTTCAAGATCTTGTTGAGCGCGTGCCCGATATGGATGTTGCCGTTCGCGTAAGGCGGACCGTCGTGCAGAATGAACTTCTCGCGCCCCTTCGCTTCCGCGCGCAGCTGCTTGTAGAGGTCGCCCTTCTCCCAGCGCTTGAGGATTTCCGGCTCGCGCTGCGGCAACCCGGCGCGCATCGGAAATTCCGTCTGCGGCAGGAACAGCGTCTCGGAATAATCGCGCTCGGGCTTCGACATGAGGCGCTGTTTAGCAGGCTGCTCGGCTAAATGTCACCCAGCCGCGGGAAGGCCTTGCCCGCGCGCTTGAGCGCGTCGCGGGCCTGGGCGGCGTCCGCGGTCATGTGGCGCTTGAGCGTCTCGATCGATTCGAACTTCTGCTCCTGCCGGATCCATCCGATGAAGGCGACATCGATGTTCTGCCCGTAGAGGTCGTCGTCGAAATCGAAGAGATACACCTCGAGCAGCGGCGCACCGTCGTCGAACATCGGCCGGCGGCCGAAACTGGCCACGCCGTCATGCCGAACGCCGGCAATATCGACGCGCACCGCATAGATGCCGTGCTTGAGGCCGCAGGACGGATCGAGCTTCAGATTGGCGGTCGGAAAGCCGAGCTCGCGGCCGCGCTTGTCGCCGTGAATGACCTCGCCTGAGACGAACCAAGGGGCGCCAAGGAGCTCGGTCGCCTCCACCACCCTGCCCGCCGCGAGCGCTGCGCGCACGGCGCCGGACGACACCGGGCGGCCCTCGTCTTCAAGCGGCGGAGCGACATCGACCGCAAAGCCGACACGCCGGCCCTGCTCGGTCAGAAATTCCGGCGAGCCGGCGCGGTTCTTGCCGAAATGAAAATCGAAGCCGATTGCCGCGCCGCCAATGCCGAGCGCGCCGGCGAGGATCTTCTCGATGAAATCCTCGGCCGATGTCGACGCAAGCGCCGCGTCGAACCTCATGATAATCGCTCCGTCGAGCCCGCTGGCAGCCAGGAGGCGCAGCTTGTCGTGTTCGCTCGACAGCTGAAACAGCGGTTCCTTCGGCCGCAGGAACAATCGCGGGTGCGGCGTGAACGTCAGCGCCGCCACCTTCCGTTTGAGCTTGCGCGCGCGCTTGAGCGCTGCGCCGATCACCGCCCGATGACCGCGATGAACGCCGTCGAAATTGCCGATCGCCACGACCGCGCCGGCAAGGGGTCCCCCGTCGACGCCATCCGCGCCGCCGCGCACGACATGAAATCCTTTGGACGCCGCGTCAGGCTTGTTCATCAGGAACCGGGAAATTTGCAGAGGTCGGGGCCAGAGCCGGCCACATATCCCACAATCGGAACATTGCGTCAGCCTGTACGGTTAGCGCGCCGTTAACAAACCTTCAAATTAACGGGTTATTCAAGAGCGCGCTGTTATTTATCGCCACCTTTGGGGAGCCCGGTGCGCCATGGCTGTCGATCTGACCAAGCCTGTTCTGGTCGTGGACGACTACAACACGATGATCCGCATCATGCACAACCTGCTCAAGCAGCTTGGCTTCGAGCAGGTCGATGATGCGAATGACGGGTCAAGCGCACTCGCCAAGTTGCGCAAACGCGACTACGGGCTGGTCATCTCCGACTGGAACATGGAGCCGATGACCGGCTTCGCCCTTTTGCAGGAGATGCGTGCCGATCCTTCGCTCTCCGAGATCCCGTTCATCATGGTGACGGCGGAATCCAAGACCGACAACGTGATCGCCGCGAAGAAGGCCGGCGTGTCGAATTACATCGTCAAGCCGTTCAACGCGCAGACGCTCAAGAACAAGATCGATGCCGTCTTCGGCGAAGCCGAAGCGTCCGCTCCCGCAGCCTGACCGTTACCATCTCAGTTCGCGCATGACCGCCTTCGGCATTCCGCCGGCGGCGGCGAACGTCGCCGTCAGCGCGTCGGCGTCCGGATTCTCGCGGCTGCCGAGCTCTTCGGCGTGAATCCCTGACGTCACAAACAGAAAATCGATGCCGACCGTGTGGGCGCCCTTAAGATCGGTGCGCACGGAATCCCCGATCGCCATCACGCGATCATGCGCGACCTTGTGGCCGGCCATGCTTTCCGCTTTCGCCAGCGCCATGTCGTAGATCGGACGGTAGGGCTTGCCGGCGTAGAGCACCTTGCCGCCCATCGTCGCGTAGAGATCGGCGATCGCACCGGCGCAGTAGACCAGGGTCGAGCCGCGCTCGACGACGACGTCGGGATTGCCGCACACCATGAAGAGCTTGCGCTTGAGCATGACTTCAAGACGCGCGCGATAGTCTTCCGGCGTTTCGATGTCGTCGTCGTCGAGCCCGGTGCAGACGACGTAGTCGGCGGTCTCCAGCGGCGCAAAATGCGCTTCGAAGCCGGTGAAGATCGAGCGGTCGCGCTCGGGGCCCAGATGATAGACGGTCTGCCCGCGCCGCTCCTGCATCACGCTGCGAGTCACGTCGCCCGACGAAACAACGGCGTCATAGACTTCGCGCGGGCAATGCAGCCGGTCGAGCTGACGCGCCACCTGCTCGCTCGGACGGGGCGCATTGGTGACGAGGACAACCGTGGCTCCTTGCGCCCGCGCCCGCATCAGCGCATCGCAGGCGTGCGGATGGACCGCAAGGCCGTTGTGCACGACGCCCCAGATATCACACAGCAGCACGTCATAACCGGGTGCGAGCGTGGAGAATTTCGAGATCAGCTGGGGCGATGCGGCTTTCATCTGAGACCTTCTTCACGACTGCGGCGATCGGGCACGGCCGCAGCGGCGACACGGGCGTATCGCATGAAGCGCAAGGGAATCAGCTGGCCGCCAGCAGGGCGCCCGGGCTCTCGTCAACGCCCGGTTTGGCGAGGTCGGACGCCACACTATGCAGCGCCTCGGCGCGCACAGGGCGCGGCGGCGAGAACAGGAAGCCCTGCCCGAAGCGGACGTCGTAGTCGAGAATGTCGACGACCGTCGTTTCGGTCTCGATCCGCTCGGCAATCAGATCGATGCCCGAGCGCGCCAGCAGATCGGCGAGGTCTTCCGGGTCGATGTCGGTGTGGACGCCTGCAACCTTGTTGAGCAACAGCTTGGCAGGCACTTTCAAAAAGCGGAACGAGCGGTCGGCGAGCTCGTTCGGCGATATGTGGAGGTCGGCCACGTGGTCCATCGAGAAGCGGAAGCCGCGCTCAGCCAGCGCGGCCAGGCACTCATGCTCGATCGGGCCGAAATTGCGGTATGC
>DATBTC010000109.1:0-10724 GCA_036559465.1 Xanthobacteraceae bacterium | reverse complement strand
CTGGGTCAAGCGGCCCGATAAGGGCGAGGGCCGCGAGGACAAGATCGCCGCCGTCGGCGTGCGCGTGCGTCGCTGGATTACGTATCACGGCGTCTCGCTCAATGTCGCGCCCGATCTTTCGCACTATTCGGGCATCATGCCCTGCGGCGTGAACGATCCGCAGCACGGCGTCACCAGCCTCGCCGATCTCGGGATCCAAACTACAATGGCCGACGTGGACAAAGCATTGCGCGCGAGCTTC
Source organism: Xanthobacteraceae bacterium (assembly GCA_036559465.1). GTDB lineage: Bacteria > Pseudomonadota > Alphaproteobacteria > Rhizobiales > Xanthobacteraceae > JAHFPN01. The sequence continues at coordinate 10,483 of DATBTC010000109.1, read as the reverse complement.
ACGGAAGTCTTCGGCGATTAGGCACGGCGTCAGGCCGTCGGCAGCATTGAGAAAACTTCGCCGGGACGCCGGGCGGCGAGCGCTTTCTCGTTCGCTTCCGCGATTTCGACCGCATCGACCCGCGCCGAGCGCGGCCCGCACCGGCAGGCGGCGATCATTGCGTCCACTTCCGCCGGCTCGCCCGCGATCAAAGCCTCGACCGAGCCGTCGCGGCGATTGCGCACCCAGCCCTTGAGCCCGCGCGCCATCGCTTCATCCTCGACAAACGCGCGATAACCGACGCCCTGCACATACCCGCGGATCGTGAGTCGAACAACGCGCATCCCTCACCCCGGGCCGAACGCGCGCTCGAGGTCGCGCACATAATCTTCCGGCAGCTTCCATTCGCGCGCGGCGCCGATTACCTGCGCCCGGTATTGTGGGCGCGCCCGCCCGGGGGTCGTATCGGTCGCGATATAGACCAGCGCGCTCAAAAGCTTTTCGTCGTGGTGCACCGGCAGCATCTCCTGACGATAGAGTCCGCCGGCCAAGTCCTCGTAGCGATCGAGCGCGGCGACATCGACTGCGGTCACGTGCCACAATACGCCCCAGGCATTGGCACCCCGGTGCGGCGCGATCGAGCCATGCCCGCTCGCCGTGATGAAGAAGCGATAGTTCTTGATCCGCGCCGGTCCATAGGCCTTCGCGCGCGGGCACATCCGTGTCATGTGCGCGCGGTCCATGTTGGAGCCGTAGGCGAAATAGAGCGACGGGCTCACGCGAATTCCAGAATCACCGCGTCCACTGCCACGCTATCGCCGGGCTTGACGTGAATCTTCTTCACCGTGCCGTCGCGCTCGGCATGCAGGACGTTTTCCATCTTCATGGCCTCGACGACGGCCAGCGTATCGCCGCTCTTGACCTCCTGCCCCTCGGCCACTGCGATCGACATCACCAGCCCCGGCATCGGACAGCGCGCTTCCTTGCCCGAATCGGTCGCTACCTTGGCCAGCATGAGCCGCGCCAGCGCCGCTTCGCGCTCGGTATATACGTGGGCGCGCGTACGCACGCCCCGGTGCATGAGCAGGAAACCATTGGCACCCGGCCGCACCTGCACCGCGGTCTCCTTGCCGTCGATCAGCCCGACCCAGACCGGATCACCCGGCTTCCAACGCGACTGCAGGACGAACACGTGGGCGCCGTCCGCGAAACGCACCGCCACCGCTTCGTCCTGGCGAATAACGTCAAGCTCGAGCTCCGTGTCCCCCAGCCGCACGATACGCCGCCGCTCGCGCGTCACCGCCCGGCCGATGAGCTGGCCGGAAATTTTGCGCTTGCGCTCGCCGAGTACGTGGTCGATGGCTGCAGCAACGGCAGCGAGCATTTGTGCGAGTTCGCCTTGCGGCGCGACCGCGCGGAAGCCTTCCGGGTATTCCTCGGCGATGAAACCAGTCGAGAGCTTGCCCGTGCGCCAGCGCGGATGCTGCATCAGCGCCGCCAGGAACGGGATGTTCTGCTCGATCCCTTCGATCGCGAACGCATCGAGCGCGTCGGCCTGCGCATCGATCGTCGCCGCACGCGTCGGCGCGTGCGTTACCAGCTTGGCGATCAGGGGATCGTAATAGAGCGAGATTTCATCGCCCTCGACGACGCCGGTATCGACCCGCACCGAGGTCTCGCTGCGCTTGCCTTCCGCCGGCGGCCGGAAGCGCCGGAGCCGCCCGATCGAAGGCAGAAATCCACGGAACGGGTCCTCGGCATAGATCCGCGTCTCGACCGCCCAGCCGTTGAGCTTCACCTCGCTTTGCTTCACCGCAAGCTTCTCGCCGGCGGCGACGCGGATCATCTGCTCCACCAGATCGATACCGGTCACGCATTCGGTCACCGGATGCTCGACCTGCAGCCGCGTATTCATCTCGAGGAAAAAAAAGCTCTTGTCCTGCCCGGCGACGAACTCCACGGTACCCGCCGAGTCGTAATTCACGGCCTTGGCCAGCGCGACCGCCTGCTCGCCCATGGCCTTGCGTGTCTTGTCGTCGAGCAGCGGCGACGGCGCCTCCTCGACGACTTTCTGATTGCGCCGCTGGATCGAGCACTCGCGCTCGCCGAGATATACGACGTTGCCATGTTTGTCTCCGAGCACCTGGATTTCCACGTGCCGCGGGTTCTCGATGAATTTCTCGATGAATACGCGCTCGTCGCCGAAGCTCGCTTTCGCCTCCGAGCGCGCGCGCGTGAAACCTTCCACGACCTCGCTCTTGTCGCGCGCGACCCGCATTCCCTTGCCGCCGCCGCCCGCCGAAGCCTTGATCATCACCGGATAGCCGATCTCGTCGGCGATCTTCAGCGCGTGCTTTTCGTCTTCGATAGTGCCGAGGAAGCCGGGAACGGTCGAGACCTTGGCCTTGGCCGCGAATTTCTTCGACTCGATCTTGTCGCCCATGGCAGCGATCGCTGCCGCGTTCGGCCCGATGAACGCGATCCCCGCCTTGACGAGCGACTCGGCAAAGGCCGCGCGCTCCGAGAGAAATCCGTAGCCCGGATGAACGGCCTCGGCTCCGGTCGCCTTGCAGGCGGCGACGATCTTCTCGATTACGAGATAGGATTGCGTCGCCGGCGCGGACCCGATGCCAACCGCCTCGTCGGCCAGATCGACGTGCAGCGCGTCCTTGTCGGCATCCGAATAGACCGCGACCGTGCGGATGCCCATGCGCCGCGCGGTCTTCATTACGCGGCACGCGATCTCGCCGCGATTGGCGATCAAAATCTTGCGGAACATGCTTCGGAGCCTACGCGCTGTCGAATTGTGTGCGGTGCAGCACGCCGCTTGTCAATCGGGCGGTAGCAAAGACACTCCTCGGCTCGGCTCAACCGGGCGCAAACAACCAAGCGACCGTCCCAAGCGCGACAACAGCGCCTACAGCGGTCGAAATTCCGAGACCGAGCGCGAGCTGGATCGCAAATGTCCGTCCGCCCAGCGCCACGCCAATCACAATCTTGAAGAGATTGTTGGCCGTGACAGCAAGCAAGAGCCCCAGCGCCGCCAGTCCTGGCGTGAGCGGTCCACCGGCAAGCTGCGAGAGCGTGTAAGTCGCCGAATCCACGTCCGCAATGCCCGCAAGGATCGTCGCCGCGAGTGCGGTGGCCGGACCAAAGACGGCCGCAGCGGCTCGCGTGACGAAGAGGACGGCGGCGAGCAATAGTGCCAATCCTAGCGTCTCGCGCAGAGAGAACGGGTTGCGCAATACAAATCCGGTCTTGGAGGGCGCGCGCAAGTTTCGCCACGTCATGAGATATGTGAACGCCAAGGCCGCCGCCGTGGCGGCAAGCAGCGGAGCCGCGACGCGTATCGCGATTTCGCTGTTGAGCGCGGCAATCAGGATCAGCGTGCGAACGAACGACACCGCGCTGGCCAGCATTGCGCTCGCCGCGAACAGGACGGGCGCTGCCTCTCCCGCGGCTGCACGGCGCGCCGCGGTCACTGCCACAGCCGTCGAAGAAACGAGGCCGCTCACCGCCGCAGCGGCAAGCAGTCCATAGCGCACACCGAATCCCTTGGCCGCCGCGTAGGCGAAGAACGATATGCCCGCGAGCACCACGGCGAGCAGCCAGATTTGGCGCGGATTGACGCCGCCGAACGGCCCGAAGCTCTCGTTGGGCAGGATCGGCAACGCAAGGAACGTCATGGCAGCAAGCACAATGCCCGAACGCAACTCCGGCCAGGTCACCTTCGCGACCCATCCGTGCATCGTGTCGCGCGCTGCGAGAATGATCGTCACCGCGACACCGAGAGCAGCTGCTATCACCGCGTCCTGAAGCACGGCATAAGCGCCGATCGCGAACAGTGCGATGGCGGCGACCATGGTGGTAGCGCCGAATCTCTTGTCCTGTTCGTTCTCGCGGAGACGGAAGGCGGCGAATATTGCGGAAAACACAGTGAAGCCCACCGCCAGCACGATCGCCGCGCCGATCGGATCGCCGAGTGCCTTCGCGATTGCGCCAAAAATCCCGCCCAGCAATCCGATGAGCGTGAAGGTCCGGATTCCGGCAGTGCGCGATCCGGCCCGCTCCGCGCGCTGGCGCCACCCTCTCTCGACACCAACGAGGAGCCCGATCAGGGTCGCGGCAACCAAGCGCTGAATGAGTTCGAAATCCATGACGCCGATCTAGCAGAGATCGCTCTACAAGTCCGTCACGCTTATTGGATCGTCACGCGCACACGCACGGTCGAACAGCCGGATCGCCCGCCGCCGCTGCCGCACACCGCGAAAGCAAAAACATCCTTGCCCGTAAAGCCCGCCTTGGGCTGGTAGAGCACGCCTGCGGCTCCGCTCGTACGCACCATGCCGTTCGCCGGCGGACTCGAAATGCGGTTGCTCCGAGCCGTACTTTTCTCGCCGATCCGGACCGCGATCGGGCAGCGCGTGCCGCCGGTGATCTCTACGTCGAGTTCTATATCGGAGCCGAATACGAAACGATGCGGCGAAACCTGACACGCCGCCTCGGCGTGCGTCGTCAACATCAGCACGGCGATTACTGCCGCGATGACAATCGTTCGCATGAAGCCGTCCCCCTGACCGGCTTCCATCATAGCCGATCGCGGGTGTCGGCGCTCAAGCCGCGAAGTCGATGAACCGGCGCACCGATGGGTCCGACGCATTCGGGCCGTTACCGAGCAGCCCCAGAAGCCGCAGCTCGGCCGCGGTCGGCCGGCCGTCGCGCATGATATGGCTAGCGAGCCACGCCTCCTGCTCCGCGCCGACTGCGATCCTCACCAGGTCCCGCTCGGCGGCAAGCGCCTCGCGCCGTGGCGGCACCGAATGGCCCGAGGCCGCGATCAGGTGATCGGCGATCGCCTTGCAGAAGAGATCGTGAAAGCTGGCATCGCTGCTGCCGGCCGCGGCCGCGTCGTGCAGATCGAACAACGCCTCGGATTCGGCCCGGCTGACCGGTATTCCCGCCGTTCCGCCGGCAGCTTCGAGCACGCGGCGTAAGAAACGCACATCTTCGGCATCGATTGAACGGCTGAAATGCGGGCGCCGCCCGAGCGCCGGTCCCTCGCCGGCAATGACCGCCGCGCAAAACTGACCGATCAGAAAGGCGGACAGCAAGGACGGCGTTTGGATCGCCGCCTCCATGACTCGTAACAAGGTCTCGATCCCGGCCGCCGTGGCCACCCGACCGTGCGGCGCGTATTGCGCCATCAGCTCGCGCGCCGCAGCCTCGCTCAATATGCCTGTTGGAAAGAACTCTTCACGCAGCGTTTCGAGGACCTGGACCTCGTTGCGCGAAGTGGCCGTGCCCCCGTCCATCGCCCTACTCCACACCCGAGGGCGAATGTTCCGCCACGGCGGTTACCAGGCTGTTAACTCTTGCGGCCATCCTCCCTATATGTTTACAGCCGCAAGCAAGCGGCGATCGGGATCGAACGGAAATGACCAAGAGCGCCGGCATCCACCACATCACCGCGATCGGGGGCGATCCCAAGCGACAGGTCGCGTTCTACACGCGCACGCTCGGCCTGCGTTTCGTCAAGCGCACGGTCAATTTCGACGATCCGGGCACCTGGCATCTCTATTACGGAGACGAAGTCGGCTCGCCGGGCACGGCGCTCACCTTCTTCATCTGGAAGGACCTGCCCAAGGGGCAGCACGGCGCCGGCGAGGCCCAGGAAATCGCCTTGGCCATCCCCGACGGCTCGCTCGAATACTGGCTTAAACGACTCGACGCGTTCGGCATCGCGCATGGCGCGCCGGCAAAGCGGTTCAGTGAGACCGCGGTCGCCCTCGAGGACCCCGACGGCCTCAAGCTCGAACTGGTGACGGATAAAGGTGCGGCCGCGATCCCAGGTTGGACCAACGGCGAAATTCCGGCCGAACATGCGATCCGCGGCTTCCACGGCATCACGCTCGAAGTGCGCGACCCGGCGCCTACCGGACGCGTGCTCGAGCAAGTATTCGGCTTCAAGCCGTCCGGCGTCGAGCACAACCGTCATCGCTATCTCGCCGAAAGCGGCCCGCTCGGCCGCGTGATCGACATGCGCATCACACCAGGCTCGCCGCGCTCGCAGCAGGGCCTCGGCATCAATCACCACATCGCCTTCCGCGCCGCCAACGACGCCGACGAGATGGAAATGCGCCGCCGCGCATTGGCCCTCGGGCTGCACGCCACCGAGCAAGTGCAGCGCAACTATTTCCGCTCGGTCTATTTCCGCGAGCCGGGCGGCATCCTGTTCGAGCTCGCCACCGACGACCCCGGCTTCATGATCGACGAGCCGAAGGAGAAGCTCGGCCAGAAATTGGTGCTGCCGTCCTGGTACGAACCGCATCGCGCCAAGATCGAGGCCGCCCTGCCGCCGCTGGAATGAGGGCGATCGAGATTTGAACGTACAGTTGATGTGATTAGATCATTCATCTGGCGCGTCATGTGAACAAGCCTATATTGGATTGAGAAGCAGAGCAGCGCGCAACGGCTCGCGAGCGTGTCTGCAAAAAATCAGGAGGCAAGCATGGCTCTTTCATTGGGCGACACCGCACCCGATTTCGAGGCGCAAACCACCGAAGGCAAGATCAAGTTCCACGACTGGATCGGCGACAAGTGGGCGGTGCTGTTCTCGCACCCCAAGGACTTCACGCCGGTCTGCACCACCGAGCTCGGCTACATGGCGCGCATCAAGCCGGATTTCGACAAACGCAATGTGAAAATCATCGGACTCTCCGTCGATCCGGTCGAAAAGCACTCGACCTGGTCCAACGACATCAAGGAGACTCAGGGCCACGCGCCCAATTATCCGATGATCGGCGATGTCGATTTCAACGTATCGAAGCTCTACGGCATGCTGCCGGCGAGCGTCTCGGGCGATCCCGCCAAGCGCACGCCGGCCGACAATCAGACCGTGCGCAACGTCTTCGTCATCGGCCCGGACAAGAAGATCAAGCTCATCCTGGTCTATCCGATGACCACGGGCCGGAATTTCGACGAGGTGCTGCGCGTGATCGACAGCCTGCAGCTCACCGCCAAGCACAAGGTCGCGACGCCGGTGAACTGGAAGCACGGCGAGGACGTGATCATCGCGGGCTCCGTGTCCGACGACGACGCCAAGAAGAGCTATCCGAACGGCTGGAAGTCGCCCAAGCCCTATATCCGCATCGTTCCGCAGCCGCGTTGAACGAGGTGTATAGTCTTCGAAACGGGCGGAACGCGCGAGCGATCCGCCCGTTCGTATGATTGACGGCCCCCACCCGGCCCCACATTCTCCCGTACCGATGACAGACAAGACCAGTGTACTCGTAGTCGGCGCCGGACCCGCTGGGCTTTCGGCCGCGCTCGAGCTCACCCGCCTTGGCGTCGCGGTCCGCATCGTCGATAGAATTTCGGCGGCGACCAAGGAAAGCCGCGCTATCCTCGTCAACACGCGCTCCCTCGACCTGCTGGATCCCGCTGGCGGGTCGGACCGCCTGATCGCGTCGGGGGTGAAGCTGCGTGGCGCGCGCATCGTGGTCGACGGCCGCATGCGCGTCACCATGGACGCGACCCGCTTGCCGCCGCCGCGCAAATTCCTGCTCGCGCTTGCCCAGAACGAAACCGAGCGCGTCCTCATCGAATGTTTGCAGGGGCGCGGTGTCGCGGTCGAGCGCGGCGTCGAGGTCGTCGATATCGTGAACGGCACCGACAGCGCCACCGTCCGCGCCAAGACGCCCAAGGGCGAAGCGCTGTTCACCGCCGACTGGATCATCGGCGCCGACGGCGCGCATTCCACCGTGCGCCACCGGATCGGGCTGGAATTCCCCGGCGCGCCCTACCCATTCCACTGGAGCCTTGCCGATGTAGAGCTGCTCGGCGACGCGGAACCAGATCGCGCCGAGCTCAGGCTCGACTATCGCGGGCCAGTCATGGTGCGCGCGCCGATCGCGCCCCGCCGCCACCGTCTGATCTCGAACGCGCCCAATGTGCTCGCGCGCGTCCCAGCAAGCTGGAAGCCGGGCAAGGTCCATTGGCAGTCGGATTTCTCGGTGAGCCACCGCATGGTGAAGCGCCGCGGCCAGAGCCGCGTCTGGCTGGTGGGCGACGCCGCTCATATCCATTCGCCGGCTGGTGGCCGCGGCATGAATCTGGGCATCGAGGACGCCATCACGCTGGCGCAGGTGATCGCCGGGGCGGGCGATCTGTCAGCCTGGGAGGCGACCCAGCAGCGCCACGCTGCCGCGGTCGTTCGTGAGAGCGACATGATGCAGCGGATTGCCACCAGCCAGGGCTTCTTCGGAAGGGCGCTGTTCCCTACCATCCTGGGATTTCTCGTGCGCTTTCCCGCGATTCACGACCGCATGATCGCGCGCATTGCCGGGATTGGTTGAAGCACACGAAGCCGGTACTCTCTGGAAAATCGAGGGAATAGTATGGACACACGCGCAGCGGTGGCGTTCGCGGCTGGCAAGCCGCTGGAAGTAGCGAGCGTAAAACTCGACGGCCCCAAGGTCGGCGAGATGCTGGTCGAGATCAAGGCCACTGGCATCTGCCACACCGATGAGTTCACACTCTCCGGCGCCGACCCTGAAGGGTTGTTTCCTGCGATCCTGGGCCACGAAGGAGCCGGCATCGTCGTTGAAGTCGGGCCGGGCGTCACATCCGTAAAGAAGGGCGACCATGTGATCCCGCTTTACACGCCCGAGTGCCGTCAGTGCCCGTCGTGCCTTTCGCGCAAGACCAATCTCTGCACCGCGATCCGCGCGACCCAAGGTCAGGGAGTCATGCCCGACGGCACGTCGCGCTTCTCGCTCGATGGCAAGAAGCTGCACCACTATATGGGCTGCTCGACGTTTTCGAATTTCACTGTGCTACCCGAGATCGCGGTCGCGAAGATCCGCGACGACGCGCCGTTCGACAAGGTCTGCTACATCGGCTGCGGCGTCACCACCGGCATCGGCGCGGTCCTCAACACCGCCAAGGTCGAGCCGGGCGCCAAATGCGTCGTGTTCGGCTTGGGTGGCATCGGGCTCAACGTCATCCAAGGGCTGCGCCTCGCGGGCGCCGACATGATCATCGGCGTCGATCTCAATCCCGAGAAGAAAAAATGGGGCGAGCGTTTCGGCATGACGCACTTCGTCAACCCCACCGAGGTCGGCAAGGAGCTGGTCGCGCACCTCGTAAATATGACCAAGCATGGCGCCGACCAGATCGGCGGCGCCGACTACACCTTCGATTGCACCGGCAATGTCACCGTCATGCGCCAGGCGCTGGAAAGCTGTCATCGCGGCTGGGGCGTCAGCGTCATCATCGGAGTGGCGGGCTCGGGCCAGGAGATCGCGACGCGCCCATTCCAGCTCGTCACCGGCCGCGTCTGGAAGGGTCCAGCTTTCGGCGGCGCTCGAGGCCGCACCGACGTGCCCAAGATCGTGGACTGGTACATGGAGAAGAAGATCGAGATCGACCCCATGATCACCCACACCATGCCGCTTTCCGACATCAACAAGGCCTTCGACCTGATGCACGCGGGGAAATCGATCCGCAGCGTAGTGTTGTTCTGAACCGATCACCGAGGAGGACTGGACCGTGTCGATCGAAACCGTTCGGGCGTTTCTGGAGGGCGATAAGCCGGGTTTCATGAAACTGATCGGCCTCAAGATCGGCGCCTATACGAAGGAGAAGGTCGAGGGCTCACTCGAAGCGCGGCCGGAGATTTCGAACCGCGCGGGCGTCATGCACGGCGGCGCCATCATGGCGCTCGCGGATACGCTCGGCGCCGCCGGTACGATCGCAAACATGCCGGAAGGCACGAGCACCGTGACGATCGAGAGTAAGACCAATTTCTTCGCGGCGATCAAGATCGGCGACACGGCGCACGCTGAATGCATGCCGCTGCATCGCGGCCGCACCACCATGGTCTGGCAGACCAAGGTAACGCGCGGCGACGGCAAGCTCGCTGCCGTCGTCACGCAGACCCAGCTCGTGATCCCGGCCGAGCCCAAACCCCGCTAGTGCACGACCTCGACCTTGCACGCCGCGATCGATTCGTGCTCCCAACGGATTTCGACGCTAGCGAGGTTGTCGCGCGACAGCTTCTTCTCGAACCGCACCGGTCCATCACCGCGTTACCGGCTCCACTCGTGGTGAGGGTGAGATCGAGAATGAGGATGGTCGGATTGATGCCCTGCGGAACGGCTTCGCGCAGATGCGGGGTCTGGTTCGAGTTGCTGGTCTCGACTTCTCCAGTGACATAGATGGCCAGTCCCTGGCCTGGGCCCGGTAAACGGTCTTCCCAAGCCTTCCAATTCCTCGTGCGCGGGGCATCTGCCATGAATTCACTCCTCCAGCGGCTGGCCCGGCCGCTGGCGGACGAGTTGAGGAATATCTACACACACGTTCTGGTTAGTACAACACCAGATTGCAAACGATTGTGAGATTCCGCGGCCGTTCGCGGATTAAAAAAATAGGCGGTTTCTCGGCCTTCCGGGCTGACGCTCCTAAGCCCGTTGCAATACAGCGCCGAGCGCTGCCGCCATCGCGC
>DATBTC010000108.1:0-18521 GCA_036559465.1 Xanthobacteraceae bacterium | reverse complement strand
ACGTTCCGCAAATGCGCGAAGTGAATTCGCCCCGCGAAGCGCTTGGCCATTTGCGGCACATCGTTGGCGTGCGATGCGCCGAGTGATCCGGTGCAGAACGTGAGCCCGTTCGCTTCGGCTTCATGGGCGGCAAGAACGAAGGCGATGTCTTCGGCGCTACTCACCACACGCGGCAGACCCAGGAGCGGGCGAGGGGGATCGTCCGGATGGATGGCAAGCCGGACGCCGGCTTCCGCCGCCGCCGGTACGACCTCACGCAGGAAGCGGGCGAGATTGGCCCGCAGCTCAGCGGGCCCAATGCCCTTGTAGCGGCGCAGCGCGACCCGCAGCCCAAGCACGTCATAGCGGTCGAAAGCGCCGGGCAGACCCGCCATGATGTTGGCGATCAGACGCTTCTTGTCGCCTTCCGAGGCGCGGGCAAACCAGGCGCGCGCGCGATCCAGAACCGCTGAAGAATAGTCCGCCTCGGCGCCGCGCCGTTCCAGCATCAGGCAGTCGAAGGCGGCAAACTCATGCACGTTGAAGCGCAGCGCCAGTCCGCCACCGCGGACCGGAGCCGCAAGATCGGTGCGGCACCAGTCGAGTACCGGCATGAAATTGTAGCAGACCGTCCGAATGCCGCATTTCGCTAGGTTCCAGAGTGACGTGCGGTAAGCGTCGAACAGCGTCATAAGATCGCCTTCGCCGATCTTGATCGCTTCGGCCACCGGGAGGCTTTCGACCACGCTCCATTGCAGGCCGAGCGATGGATCGGCGGCGATCAATCGCTTGCGCTCATTGATCGCCTCAACGGTCCAGATCTCGCCGGCGGGGATATCATGCAGCGCCGTCACGATGCCGGTCGCTCCCGCCTGAGCAGCAGCGGCGAGCGTGACGGCATCCACCGGCCCGAACCAGCGCCAAGTCTGTTCCATTAAAAAGTTTGCTCCATGAGCTTTTAAGCTCCCGCTTCGGCGGCAGTCTCGGCTGGAGGAGCTTCGAAGAACCGCGGGTTCTCTCGTGAGATGCGCTCGATCGTCTGGAACACATTCGAAAGATGCTTGCGCATCGCAGTCGTAGCGCCTTCACCGTCGTGCGCGATCACGCACTCGACGATCTTTCGATGCTCGGTGATGTTTCGCTCGACCCATGCGGTGTCGTGGAGCGACAAGTGCCGCACCCGGTCGAGCTGCGCCTTGGCGTCGCGCAGCACGCGCCAGATCGCGGGCCGGCCGGCAAGCTCGATCAGGCTTCGGTGCATCGCGTCGTCGAGCGCGAAAAACTCTGCCTCGCGGCCGGGGATGCAGCATTTCAACTGGCGCTCGATGAGTTCTCGAAGCTCGGCAGCCGCCTTGTCGGTGCATCGTTCGGCCGCGACGCTCACGGTGCGGCACTCGATCGTCTCGCGCAGAAATTGATTGTCGTAGACCTCGGATAACTGGATCGGCGATACGACGGTCCCGACTTGCGGATAGGCGCTGACCAGCCCGACCTGGCCGAGGCGGATCAAGGCCTCGCGCACCGGCGTACGGCTGACACCCAGCGACTGGGCCACTTCGTTTTCCGACAATCGATGACCCGGCAACCATTCGCCCTGGATGATTTTTTCGTAGAGCAGCGAAAACACTTCCTTGGCCACCGTGGGGACGGCGGCACGAGCGAAAGTGCGCGAAACGGCCATGGGACTTGCTTCCATACTAGTATTCTAGCTACGATCCTCCCCCAATGAAAGCAAGAACTAGGGACGGGAGGACACTCACATGAAATCGCACAATATTTCTCGTCGTCGCTTCGTTCAGATCGGCGGCGTCGTCATCGCCATGCCGGCACTGATCGGCAGCGCCGCGGCGCAGGCGAAGATCGCTTGCCGCATCGCCCATAACGAGGCGATCGGCTCACCGCTCACGATGGCGTTCGAGAACTGGACCAAGCTCTTGAATGAAAAGAGCGGCGGTCGCATCGAGGCGGCGCATTTCCCCGCGGGCCAGCTCGGCAGCTACACGCAGAACATCGAACAGAACCGCCTTGGCACCATCCAGATCACGACCGGCGGACCCGACACCGAGGAGACCATGGCGCCCGAGATCGCCGCCACCGGCGGCGCACCCGGCTTCATCTTCCGCGACGACGCGCATGTGGATCGCGTCCTGCAGGGCGAGATCGGCGCCGAAGTCTCGCGTATCGCCCGCGCCAAGACCGGCGTCGAATTCGTCGACTATGGCGAGGTCGGCTTCCGCCACATCCTCTCCAAGCGCAAGGTAACGAGCATCGACGAGGTCAAGGGCCTCAAGATCCGTGTGCCCGAGCTCAAGGTCTGGGTCGATTTCTGGAAAAAGGTCGGCGCCAATCCGACGCCGCTGCCCTATGCCGAGCAATACAGTGCGCTCTCGACCGGGCTGATCGATGCGCTCGAGGCCGACGTATTCTCGATCAAGGGCTTCAAGTGGGGCGAGCAGGCCAAACACCTGACCTACACGTCGCATTGGTTCCTGCCCAAGGCCGTCCGGGTCAATGCCCGCTGGCTCGACGCGCTTCCGGCCGATCTGCAGAAGCTGGTGCGCGATTCCTCCAAGCAAATCTTTGCCGAACAGCGCAAGCAGAACCGGGCTAATGCGGCCAAGACGCTGGAAGAACTGAAGGCATCGGGCATCACCGTCTACCAGCTCAGCGACGCCCCGAAATGGCGCGCGGCGACTGAGTCGCTCTATGCCGAGTTCAGTGCCAAGAGCCCGGCCACCAAGGCGATGATCGACCGCATCCGCGGCCTTGCCGGGAGTTGATGCTAGTGTTCGGCGCGGGGGCCGGTCATCGGTCCCCGCGACGGACGGAACAGTATCGTGAGCTCAAAAGCCGAAGTCGGAGGCTCGCTGCCGGTCGCCCGCCCGCCCGCCAACGTGCGGATCGCCGGTGCGATCGATATCGCAACTGAGACGGTCGCGGCCACGCTCCTGGTCTGGACCGTACTGATCGCGCTCGTCCAGGTCTTCTTCCGCTACGTCTTGAATGCTTCGCTGAGCTGGCCCGAGGAGATGGCCCGCTTCGCGTTCGTTTGGTTCGTTTTCCTTGGTGCGGCGATGGTCACTCGCCGCGCGCGCCACATCGTCATCGACCTCTTGCCCCGCTCGCTCGGTCCCGGTCCGCTTCGCGTGCATGCGGTCGCGGTGCGGATCATTTCAGCTTCGGTCGCCGCGTTTCTTCTCGTCTATGGCGGCGACCTCGTCCTGAAATCGACCTACGTGTCCCCCGCGCTGCAGTGGCCCTACACCTATGTTTATCTCGCGGTGCCGACCGGCGCAGCGATTTCTCTGCTCGTGCTTGCGCTCGATCCGGTTGCCGGCTTCGAGCGGGTCCGCAGCGGCGCTCTCGCGACGCTTGCCGGTGTCGTTCTCTACTTCATCTTGGAAAGCGCCGCCGGCACGAATTTTATGGGCTCGCTCGGGGTCATTTGGCCGCTGGTCATTATCTCGATCGGCCTGATGCTGCTCGGCGTGCCGATTGGCGACGCGCTTCTGTTCGGGACGTTCGTCGCGTTCCTGCCGCAGGGCGAGCTCGCGCTGCTTCCCGTGCCGCACAGCCTGACCAACGCGCTCGACTATCTGTTGCTCGCTATTCCGTTCTTCATGCTTGCGGCCGGATTGATGAATGTCGGAGGCATCACTGATCGCCTGGTCGCGCTTGCCGCTACACTGGTCGGCCATTTCCGCGGCGGTCTCGGGCACGTGAACGTGTTGACCAATACGCTGATGGGCGGCGTTTCGGGCTCTTCCACCGCAGACGCTGCAGCCATCGCAAAGACCATGGTTCCCGCCATGGCGCGCCGCGGCTATCCGAAACCTTTCGGCGTCGCGCTCACCAGCGCGGGCTCGATCCTCGCCAATATGATTCCGCCGAGCCTCGGACTTATTATTTACGGCTCGTTGGCGGCCGTGTCGGTCGGTGCGCTGTTCGTTGCCACCATCGTGCCTGGGCTGCTGATGGCGCTGGTGCTTTCGATCGTGGTGTATATCGAATGCATTCGGCTCGGTATTGGAGAGCGCGGTCCCCGCGCAAGCTGGGCGGCGCGCGGCGGGGCCGCATGGTATGCGCTGCCCGCTCTGATCCTGCCGCTCGTCATCGTCGGCGGCATTCGCTACGGGATTTTTTCGGCGACCGAAGCAGGCGCGGTCGCGGCACTCTATTCCACTGTCTGCGGCGTCCTTATCTATCGCACCGCCAACGGCGCATCCTTGCTGCAGGCGTTGCGCGAGTCGCTCGCGGAAACGGCAACGGTGATGTTCATCATCGCGGCCTCAGCGCCGTTCGCGTTTGCTCTCATCATCGAGCAGGTTCCGCAGAAGCTCGCCGCCGCCATGGGCACGCTGGTCGGCAGCTGGATTCTGTTGCTGCTGGTGCTCAACGTGTTCCTGCTGTTCGTCGGCTTGGCCATGGAGATGATCGCCTCCATGGTAATCCTGGTGCCGCTGCTGGTCCCGATCCTGAAGGCGGCGAACATCGATCTCGTGCATTTCGGCGTGGTGATGGTCGCTAATCTGTGCATCGGCGCCTTGACGCCGCCGCTCGCGGTACTGGTGTTCACCGCGGCCCGCGTCACCGACACGCCGATCCATCTTGCCTATCGCGCCTGCCGGCCCTTCATGGCCGGCCTCTTGATCTGGCTCGCAATCATCTCGTTCGTGCCGGCGCTGAGTCTTCTGCCGGTCAAGCTCTTCGGGCCATGATGGCGCGCTTTTCGCTGACAGAAAATTCCGTCGCGCTGCCGAAGGGTGCCTGGGCGGCGGCCCACCGGCGCACGCTGCGCTGCGACGGCCGGCCCGTACTCGCGCTGACCCAAGGCCGCCACCGCGCCTATGTGTTTCCGCTCTATACGCCCGCCGGCCATGCGGTGACGTCGGAGTCGCCGGGCGATCATCCGCATCATAATTCGTTCTGGATCGCGGCGGATCACTTGCATTGCCGTATGCCGGTCGCCGACGGCTTCGAGGAATACACCTATAATTTCTATCTGAACGAGACTTTTCAGGGCCGCGCGCCTGGACGGATCGCGGAGACCGGCTTCAGCGGCGAGCCGCTCGGCAGCGACGGGTTCCGCATCATGCAAACGCTGGACTGGCGCGGCCCGGTCGAGTGGGCGGCGCCGGAAGGCCGGATCGCGGCGCGCGAGACGCGAAGCTTGAAAATTTCGGCTGAAGCCGGGATGTACGTGATCGATGTCGAGTCGCGGCTCAAAGCTGTGGATTGGGATTTCACGCTCGGCCCTACGCGGCACGCCTATTTCAACGTGCGCGTCGCCGACTCCATGATCGTGGCGTTCGGCGGCACGGTGCAGGACGATCGAGGGCGAACCGGCGGCGAGGCGGTGAGCGGCGCCGGCGCACGCTGGGTCGATTTCTCCGGCCCTGTCGGCGGCGGAGCGACCGCCGGGATCACCGTCATCCCCGATCTGCGCGACCACGACGATCTCTCCTGGTTCGTCGCCGACTGGGGCGTGGTCACCGTCGGGCCGTTCCGGTTAAAAGGCCGTCTGGTCCGGCGTGGCGAAGAGATGCTCGCGCGGTATCGGGTTCTGGTGCACGATGGCGATGCGACGGCTGCGCACATTGCGGCGCATCTCGGCAAATGAAATAGCAACGGCATGGCAAAGACACGGCTCGCACTGATCGGCCTCGGCATGGCGGTGACCCCGCACGCCAAGGGGCTCCTGGACCTCAAGGACCGCGTCGAGGTCGTCCATGCCTTCAGCCCCAGCGCCAAGCGGCGCGAGGCATTCGCCGCGCGGTTTTCGTTCCCGCTCTGCGACCGGCTGGAAACGATCCTCGACGATCGCACGATCAACGCCGTTGCCATTCTGACGCCCTCCAATACACATTTCGATCTGGCCAGCCGCTGTGCTGCTGCCGGCAAGCACGTGCTCCTCGAAAAGCCGGTCGAGACCACGACCGCGCGGGCAGTAAAGCTGGTCGAAGCCTGCCGGAAGGCGGGTGTGAAAGTCGGCATCGTGCTGCAGCACCGCTTCCGGCCGGCGGGCATGAAGCTCACCGAGATTTTGAAATCGGGCGAACTCGGCGCCATCGTCGGCTGCTCCACCGTTATTCGCCTGTGGCGGCCGCAAAACTATTACGACGAGCCGGGCAGGGGGACGATGACGCGCGACGGCGGCGGCGTTTTGATCTCGCAGGGCATCCACACGCTCGATCTCATGCTGAGCCTGGCCGGGCCGATCGAGGAAGTTTCCGGCTATGCCACTACGACGCCGGTTCATCGCATGGAGACCGAAGACCTCGTCTGCGCCGCGGCGCGCTTCGTAAACGGCGCGCTCGGCACCATCGACGCCACCACGGCGGCCTATCCGGGCTTTCTTGAGCGTATTGAGCTGATCTGCCGCAATGGTACCGCCTCCATCATCGGCACTGCGCTCGAAATCCGCTATCACGACGGCCGCAAGGTGGATATCGCGCCCGACCAGAGCGCCGGCGGCACCGGCGCCGATCCAATGGCCTTTCCGCACGATTATCATCGGGCCGTGATGGCGGATTTTCTCGATGCCGTTCAGCTCGACCGCGAGCCGAAGGTGACCGGCGAGGAGGCCTTGCGGGTTCACCGGCTGATCGATGCCCTGATCGAAACCGGCGCCAGGGGCGTGCCGGTCAAGGTCGCGGCCGGCTGAACGGAAGGATGCATCGCCGATGATCCGCTTCGCCGCCGTCGGTCTCGATCACCGCCATATCTATCATCACGTGGAGGACCTACTCGCGGTCGGTGCGCAATGCGGGGGCTATTGCCCGGAAACGAGCGATCCGCACGTGCTGGAGGGCTTCCGTAAGCGCTTCCCAAATCTCAAGCCGGTCGAGCGCCGCCGGCTGATCGAAGACCCATCGATCCAGGTCATTTGCTGCGCTGCTGTGCCGCGCGACCGTGCTGCCATTGCGGTCGATGCCATGCGCCACGGCAAGGACGTGATGGTGGACAAGCCCGGCGCCACCACCATGGCCGAGCTCGATACGGTGCGCCGGGCGGTCAAGGAGACCGGCCGCATCTGGTCGATTTGCTTCTCCGAACGCTTCGTCGTTCCGGCAATGGAGGTGGTGTCGAAGCTCGTCGCCGATCGCGCCATCGGCCGCGTGGTGCAGACCGTCGGCCTTGGCCCGCACCGACTCAACCGAGCCATCCGGCCCGCTTGGTTCTTCGATGTCGGCACCTATGGCGGGATTCTCGTGGACCTCGCATCGCATCAGATCGATCAGTTCCTGTTCCTGACGGGCTCGACCGACGCCGAGATCGTCACGAGCGCGGTCGCCAATTACGCGATGCCCGACGTTCCCACGTTCCAGGATTTCGGCGAGCTCACACTGCGCAGCGACCGGGCTTCCGGCTACGTCCGAGTCGACTGGTTTACGCCCGACGGGCTTTCGACTTGGGGCGACGGGCGGCTGTTCCTGCTCGGCACCGAGGGCTTCATCGAGGTTCGCAAGTACATCGACCTCGCCGGGCGCTCCGGGACCGACCATGTGTTCGTATCCGAGCGTTCCGGCACGCGATACATCGACGCGAGCAAGCAACCTCTGACCTATTTCCGTAAGTTCCTCGCCGACGTGCGCGACCGCACCGCGACCGCGATGCCGCAGGAGCACAGCTTCACAGTTACGCGCCTTGCGATCGAAGCTCAGACCAAGGCGGTCCACCTCAAACCGGCGAACAATCGCTAGTTCTTCGCACGCAAACGATCTTCAAAAGTATCGATCGGGGCGGGCCGGCTCGGCTCCGCAAGCGCGACGACTTGAGAGGGGGCGCTCGCGAAAAGATGCGCGATCGCATTGGCGTAGTATTGCAGCAGCGGGAGCTCCTGCGGGTTGGCGCAGTAGCCCTCGTCGCTTTCCAGAATAAGATGGCGCAGCTTCAGCATGCGTAATCCCACATCGATTGCGTAGTCGCGGTCGGCGCGCGGGATGTGGACGTAAGCGCCCGATGCTTCGAGCTGGCTGATGAGGTTGGAGACCTGCCCCTTTAGCTCAAGCAGCGTGAGCGGATTCTCCCCGGCCTCAAGCAAGGCAGTCGAGACCAGCGAGACCGGCAGTGCCGGAACGACGCGGCCGACCCCGTCCATCAGCCGGTGCCCCAATTTTTCGATCTCCGCGTGACGGACATCAGGAGGCATCGTGCGAAAATCGATATGCTTGTCGGCGAGGTATTTCCGGAGCGACACCGGCTCGCCGAAGCTCACGCACGTGTAGCCGAAGCGATACCATTGGCCACGCGCGGCCATCGACAGATGCCTGAAGAAGTGGCGCGTGAAGGTCTTGAGGTTAAATCCAAAAACCGGCTTCTTGCCGGGTTCCGCCGTAGCGATGGACGTCAGCATGCGGTCTTCCAGCACTCGGTCGTAATTGATGCCGACCGGAATGAAGACGACGTCTTTCGGCGCTTGCGGATCGAAGCCCGCGACCATGTAGCTCAGCAGGCCGAACTTCGGCGGCCGCAGGCGGCCGTCGCGGCTCAGGCCGCCCTCGGGAAAGATCGCCTGCACCACGCCGGCAGCGGTCGCCATGTGGACGTAGCGCGCCAGCACCTTGCGATAGAGCGCGTCGCGCGAGTCGCGGCGTATGAAATAGGCGCCCATCGATTTGATGAGGCTCCTGAGCCCCCACACCTGCGCCCACTCGCCGACCGCGTAGCTCAGCGCCGATGACGCCGCGGCCACGTACGTCACCAGCACGTAGTCCATGTTCGAGCGGTGATTGATGACGAAGACGACCGAGGAATCGGGGTTGACGTTCTTCAGCGCCTCGTCGTTCTTGTAGCCGATGCGCACGCGATAAAGCATCTGCGAGATGCGCCGCGCCAGCCTCGTGCCGATGCCGAAATAGGCGTAGGCGCTGAACGAAGGCACGATCTCGCGCGCGTAGCGCTTTACCTTTTCGACCGCGACTTCGCGTGGCACGCCGGCTTCTTTGGCGTATTCCTGGGCCGCATTCAGAACCTCCGGGTCGAAGGTCAACCGGTCGATCAGCACCTGACGCTTGGTGAACTTGAAGGGCTGGATGTGCAGCTTGAGGCGCGTATTGAGCTCGTCGATGGCGCGATTGGCGCGCCGCCGCAGCGCCCAGCGCACGCTGGGAATAAGGAGACGATCGAGAATCGCCAGCGCCGCCAGGAGGGCCGCGATCACGACGAGCCAGAGTGGCAACGTCACGCTTGACCACATATTCATCATCCCCCGTGCCGGCGGGCGATGATCCGCTATAAAGCGTGCCCGTCCAAGTACGGCTAGGATAGCATCCGGGCACCAGAGAGCAGAACAGCATGGCTTCGCGGCCCAATCTCACTCCGAGTGCCGTCGGCACCTCCGTTTCCACCGACAACTCGTCGCGGGGCATGCGCACACGGGCCGCCGCGGGAAGGCGCACGCGCGCCGTCGCCGGCCTGGCACTAGCCTGGCCCTGGTTCGACGGCCTCGCCGCCTGGACGCTGCGACGCTTCTTCTTCCCGGCCTCGCGCTTGTGGGCCGCCGCGCAGCTGGCCGACGGCTCGCCCGAGCGCTTCTTCGACGCGGTGCCGATGTCGCGCCGGTTCGACGACCGCGAGCGTCTCGAAGCCGCGCTCGCGCATTTCGACAAGGCGCGTGCGCGTTCCAGTGCGCTCGAAGCGGAATGGCAGAAAGTGTTCTTCGGGCCGGAGGAAAGCTCGTCCGCACACCGGAGCGCGGTCGAAGCCGCGCGGCTCGACGGTGTGCACGCCTATAACACCGCGCGGCGGCATTTTGGATTTCTGATCAAGCGCGGCGTGCCGAGCGTGAAGCTGGAGACTCGGAGCCCTGCCGAAGCCGCTGCGGTCTATGGCGAGGCGCTGAAAAATCTCGCGCCGTTCGTGGCGCCACCAGACCCGATGCCGGAGATCGAAGTTTCACGCGCCATCGGCAGCTCCATCGGCCCGGAATACTGGTTGCGCTTCAAGAGCCCCTCGGCGCGCCTCAGCGACACCGTCTATGCGCGCGTGCACGAGCCCGCCGGCGTCATCGACCCGCCGACGCTCATCTACGGCCACGGCGTCTGCGTCGAGTTCGACCATTGGCGCGGTCTGATCGACGAGACTTATACGCTCTGCGCCGCCGGCTTCCGCGTCATCCGGCCCGAGGCGCCGTGGCATGGGCGGCGCGCGCCGCGGGGATATTTCGGCGGCGAGCGCTTGATTGCAACCTTCCCGACCGGCCCGCTCGATGCCTTCACCGGCGCGCTCCGGGAATGGGCCGTGCTAGCCGACTGGTCGCGGCGCACATCGCGCGGCGCACTCACCTTCGGCGGCACCAGTCTCGGCGCCCAGTTCGCGCAGCTTGCCGCCGACCGTGCGCGTGAATGGCCCGAACGGCTGCGGCCCGATGCTTTGTTCCTCGTCACCCATTGCGGGCGGATGGCAGATACGATCCTGCACGGCGATATCGCGAAAATCTTCGGCGGCGCCGACGAAGCCATCGCCAAGGGCTGGACACCCGAATTGATCGAGGCCTATCTCGGGCTGCTCGATCCGCGCGCCGAGCCGCCGGTTGCGCCGGAGAGAATCGTGAGCCTGCTTGGCAGCCGCGATAGCGTTACGCCGTTCACCAGCGGACTGCCGCTGATCAGAAGCTGGGGCGTGCCTACGGCAAACACGTTCGTTTGGAACCGCGGCCACTTCTCGGTGCCGATGACGCTGATTCGCGATCAGGCACCGGTGCGCCGTTTCTGCGAGGTCGTCGGCAAACTTCGCGTCTGACGGCGCCCGCGCGGCGCTCCGGCTCAGTCGAGCTTCACGTACTCGAAGTCGCCGGGCTTGTTGTCAATGCCGACGATGGGCGGCGCGATCCAACCCGCAAACTTGCCCGGCTCGCGCACGGGCTTCATCAGCGAGGCGATGAAGTCGCCGTCCGCCTTAGAGGGCAGCCACTCGTATTTACGTTTTTGCCAGGCCGCCTCGTCGAGCAATTCGCCCGCCGGCGTCGCCTGTACATCGCGGAACTCGCCGATCTGCCGGTGGAAAGCGACATGCGGCAATGCGAAGCGGAAATCGATTCCGGCCGTGTCGATGATCTTGTTCCAGCGCAACAGGCCTTTGGCGCAATCAGCGGTGTAATCGTCGCGCAGCCGCATATTGAGCGCGGTGCGGGCGGGCTCGTCTACCAGCTTGATCTTGCCGTCCACGAGCTTGAGCACGGGATAGGTGGAATGTTCGAGCCGGTGATCGTCCTTGATCTCCGTTTCCTGATAGCGGCCCTTGAGTCCGGAGTTGAAGGCGTTGGCCGCGTTGGTCGAAACCTCCGAGCCGAACAGATCGAGCGACAGGGAATAATGCAGATTGAGCTTCTTCTGCATGGTCGGAAGATCGATCACGCCGAGCGCGCGCACTTTATCCCGGTCGTTGGGGTTCTCGATGCCCGCCTGCTTCATCGCTTCGCAAGTGCGCCGCGCGATCCGACCGATGCCGGTCTCGCCGACGAACATGTGATGGGCTTCTTCGGTCAGCATGAAGCGGCAGGTGCGCGACAGCGGGTCGAAGCCGGACTGCGCCAGGCTGTGCAGCTGCATCTTGCCGTCGCGGTCGGTGAAATAGGTGAACATGAAGAAGGAGAGCCAGTCCGGCGTTTCCTCGTTGAAGGCGCCTAGCATGCGCGGCGCGTCGGCGTCGCCCGAGCGGCGCTTGAGCAATTCGTCGGCCTCCTCGCGGCCATCGGTGCCGAAATACTTGTGCAGGATATAGGTCATCGCCCACAGGTGGCGGCCCTCCTCGACGTTGACCTGAAAGAGGTTCCGCATGTCATAGAGCGAGGGCGCGGTCTTGCCGAGATGGTGCTGCTGTTCGACCGACGCCGGCTCGGTGTCGCCTTGGATCACCACGAGCCGCCGCAGCATCGCGCGATACTCACCAGGCACTTCCTGCCAGGCCTTTTCGCCCAGATGTGCGCCGAACGGAATCTTTCGCTCCTCGACCTGCGGCGCGAGCAGGATGCCCCACTTGTAATCGGGCATCTTCACGTAATCGAACTTGGCCCAACCTTTCGGATCAACGCTGACGGCAGTGCGCAAATAAACCAGCGCCTGCTGGAAGCCTTCCGGCCCTCTATCCTGCCACCAGTCGATGTAACCCGGATGCCATTTCTCAAGCGCGGCCTTCACGCGCGGGTCGCCGCTCAGGTTCACGTTGTTCGGGATCAGGCCGTCATAGTCGACATTGCCGATGTCCATGTTCACACCCTTTCCCGGTCGAAGGTCGGTTTCACGCCGCTGCCATAGACTTTAAGCGCGCCTTGTTCGCCGATGGCGTTCGGCCGTTGGAAGACCCAGTTCTGCCAGGCGGTGAGCCTTCCGAAAATCTTGGTCTCCATGGTTTCGGGCCCGGCGAAGCGGATATTGGCTTCCATGGCGGTGAGAGCGTCGGGCGAGTAGCTCGCTCGTTCCTCGAGCATCACGCGGATCTCATCGTCCCAGTCGAAGGATTCGTAAGCAAAGGTAATCAGACCCAATTCAAGGGCTTCCTTGCCCTCGATCACCGCGCCGATTTTGGCCTTCGCGCGCTCGACACTTTTGGGCTCGCCGAGAAAGCGGGTTTGAAGTCGCGTAAGGCCGTTTCCCATGGGATAAAGCCCGAAATTGGCTTCACTCAGTATGACGGCGGCCGGCGGACGATTGTCGCCCTCGCGCCGGCCGATCAGCATGAGCGAGCGGTCGGAGGCGAACAGCAGCTCGGCGAACGTGCCGGCGAAGCAGGTGCCGGGTTCGACGAGAGCTACAAAGCTGCGGGCGGTAACGTCGATCCGCTTCAGTACGCGCTTCACATAATGGCGCACCTCGCGCATCAGCCAGTCTTTTTGGTTCTTCGCCAGGAACGCGTCGTGGTCAAGCACCGCCTGCGCCTCGCCCTCGGTGCGGAAGATCAGAAGCCCGATCGCCGGCTCGTTGAAGCGCAAGTGCAGGATCGCGTCTTCGAGTTCGCGCGCGACCGCGAGTGGCCAGAAGAAGCCGCCGAGCGCGTGCGCCGCTTGCAGCGATACTGGCGCAGGCTTGATCGGCGCACGCACTGTGATGGTGGCGATGCCGCGTTCGCGCTCGATCTCTATCCGCACGTGCGGGTAGGCGATCGTATCGCCGGAAATCTTCCGCTCAAGCGGCAAGAGCTTGATGCCTTTGGCTTCGCGCGGCCGGTCGGAATGCGCGGCGATCTCCTTCGCGCGCGCCTTTATGGTCTCGTCCCATTTCGATTTCGCCACCGCCTCGTCCACCAGCCGCCACTCGACTGCTTTCTGGCCGCGCAGGCCTTCCTCGGTCGAGCAGAAGAAGTCGGCGTGATCGCGCCGCACCTTGCGCTTGTCGGTGACGCGGGTGATGCCGCCGGTACCGGGCAGCACGGCCAGCAGCGGGGTCTCCGGCAGTGATACCGCCGAGCGGCGGTCGTCGACGAGGAGAATGTGATCTGCGGCGAGCGCGAGCTCGTAGCCGCCGCCGGCCGCCGAGCCGTTCACCGCGCAGAGATAAATCTGTTTCGAATTTTCGCTGGCGTCCTCGATCGCCAGCCGTGTCTCGTTGGTGAACTTGCAGAAATTCACCTTGTGTCCGTGTGTCGCTTTGCCGAGCATGCGGATGTTGGCGCCGGCGCAGAACACATTTTCCTTGCCGGACTTGATGACGACCGCGCGTACTTCGGGATGCTCGAAGCGCAGCCGCTGCACTGCGTCGTTGAGCTCGATATCGACGGCTAGATCGTAGGAGTTGAGCTTGAGCTCGTAGTCGGACGAAAGGCCGCCGGCCGGATCGACGTCCATGACCAAGAACGCGATCTCGCCGTCGCGCTCGATCCGCCAATGGCGGTAGCGCCCGGGCTCGGTCTGGAAGTCGATTGCCATTATGACGTTTCCAACAAAAGGTCGCCTGTTGACGATGTACTATGATGCATCTTACTAGAATACTCATCACAGGCTAAAAATGGAATGTGAACTATAATGCAGCTTATGCGGCTGCAGACAAGCAAAGCGATATGAAAAGTCAGGCGACAGGTGCCGGCAAGAATGGGAATCAGCGCCCCGACGCTGATCTGTTCCTGCGGCGGCTTGGCGAGCGCGTGCGCACCACGCGTAACCAGCGGGGAATGTCGCGTCGCGCCTTGGCGCTACACGCTCGAATATCGGAGCGCCATCTCGCGCAGCTAGAAACAGGACTGGGCAATTGCTCGATTGTGCTACTTCGCCGCGTCGCCCGCGCCATGGGCGTGCCGGTGGCAGAGCTGGTTGATGACCGGCCGGAGCGCCACGTCGAAAGCATCCTGCTCGATCAATTCTTCGAGCGGCTTCCGTCACAAGCGCTGCGTGAGGCGCGCAAGCTTCTCTTACAACGCTTCGGCGAGTCGCTTGGAGACCTTAGGCGCAATCGGATTGCGCTCATCGGCCTTCGCGGGGGCGGCAAGTCGACGCTCGGACGGCTGACCGCGGAAAGGCTGAGCGCCCCCTTCATCGAACTCGACCGCGAGGTGGAGCGGCTGAACGGAACGACGCTCGGCGAAATCTTCGAGATGTTTGGGCAGAAAGCCTTTCGCCGCATGGAGAGGTTTGCGTTGGAAGAGGTTTTGAAGCGTTACGAGGGTTTTGTCCTCGCCACCGGTGGGGGCATCGTGACCGAGCCGGAGACCTTCGAACTGCTGATCTCCTCCTGCCTCACCATCTGGGTGCGCGCAGAACCCGACGAGCACATGCAACGGGTGATCGCTCAGGGCGATCTTCGGCCCATGGCCGAAAATTCGCGCGCCATGGACGATCTCGTCTCCATCCTGAATGGCCGCCAGCATCTCTATGCGCGCGCCGACATCACTCTATCGACCGCGCACAAGGCGCCGCAACAGAGTTTGCACGAATTGCTTGCGGTGCTCGGTCCTCGGAGAAAGACCGCCTTGAAACAGGCCTAACGTCGGGCCGACCGCTACCAAGAAAAATCACCGATCACCTGCCGCCGGTGCGACGCCTTCGTGGATCGTCAGAATCCGGTGCGCAAATTCGGCGATGGCCGAGAGCGTCGCCTCCGGCTGGTCGAATTGCGGGGCATGCCGACAGCTCTTCAAGAGCAGCGTCTCCACCGGACAATAAGTCTCGGAATTGGCCAGATCGAGCTGCGCCACGGTCCCGTATTCGTCGTCTTCACCTTGGATGAGCAGGATCGGCACCCGCACGGTCGCCAGATACTCGTCGATGCGCCAAGCGCGGAATTTGGGATCGAGCCAGGCGCGATTCCAGCCCCAGAACGCCGTATCGACGTCGCGGTGATAACGCGCCAGCCGCTCGCGCAGATTTCCCTTCTCAAAGGCTTCCTTCGCAGAGACGATGCTCTTGATCCCGACTTCCTCCACGAAGAAATGCGGCGCCAAGAGCGCGATCCCGCGCACGCGGAAATCCTGCCGCCCGCCGGTATAGATCGTTGCGATCGAAGCGCCGTCGCTGTGGCCGACCAGCACGCCTTTATGGACTCCAGCCTGGTCGAGCACCTGCGGCAATACGTCGAGCGCTTCCTCATGCATGTAGGTGAGCGGTCGCGGCAAAGGCACGGGGTCCGACTTACCGTATCCGGCTCGCGAATAGACCAGCACGCCGTAGCCCGTGCGCTCGGCTAGGCGCGCGGGAAAATCGCGCCACATCTCGACGCAGCCGAGCCCTTCGTGCAGCAGCACCAGCGTCGGTGCTTGTTCGGGCGCCGGACCGTGCCAAGCCGCCTCGATTCGCCGCCTGCCGACGACGATCTCGCGTTCCATGACCATCAGTGCGTCCTCGGCCTAAGCGCTCCCGCCAGCGCTCTCCTCGCGCAGCTTGAAGCGCTGGATCTTGCCGGTCGAGGTCTTCGGCAGATCGGCACGCACTTCGATCCAACGCGGGTATTTCCAGGCTCCGGCTGTCTGCTTCACGTGTGCTTTCAACGATTCGAACAAGCCGTCGTTGGCGTCAATGCCGGGCTTGAGCACGATGAACGCTTTCGGCTTGGTCAGCTGGTCGTTGTCCTCGATTCCGATCACGGCCGCCTCGAGC
Organism: Xanthobacteraceae bacterium; assembly: GCA_036559465.1. Taxonomy (GTDB): domain Bacteria; phylum Pseudomonadota; class Alphaproteobacteria; order Rhizobiales; family Xanthobacteraceae; genus JAHFPN01. Next base: position 2,518 of record DATBTC010000108.1, on the reverse strand, counting down.
ACTGCTGGATGTGAAATCAGCGCAGATTCGACGTCGAAAGGCGACACCCACAAGCCGGAAACCTTGAACATGTCGTCGTTGCGGCCGCAGTAGCGATACATGCCGTCGGGATCGCGCACATAGATGTCGCCGGTCCGCGTCCACTCGCCCTCGAACGTGCGCCGCGTTTTCTCGCGCTGGTTCCAATATCCGTCCGCAGCCGTCGGGCCTCGTACCAGAAGCTCTCCAAGCTCGCCGTCGGCGACGTCGGCGCCCTTTTCATCGACGATGCGAAGATCGTAGCCGGGGACCGGCGTGCCGGAGGTCCCATAGCGAAGCTTGCCTGGTTGATTGGAGACGAAGATATGCAGCATCTCGGTTGAGCCGAGCCCGTCGAGGATGTCCACGCCGAACCGCTTCTTCCATTCCAACCCAACGTGCTCCGGCAACGCCTCGGCAGCCGACACGCAGTAGCGCAGGCGCTTTGAGCCGTTCTCCGGTGTGCAGGCCGGATCCGCGAGCATGGTCGCGTAGAGTGTCGGCGCGCCGAAAAACAGCGTCGGCTGCTCGCGCCGCAGCACCTCGAAAACCGCCGCTGGCGTCGGACGGTCTGGCAACAAGACGGTAGTTGCGCCGACCGACATGGGAAAGCTCATGCCATTACCGAGCCCGTACGCGTGGTAGAGCTTGCCGGCCGAGAAACACACATCGTCTTGGGTGATGCGGAGCACGTTCTTGGCGTAGAGCCGCGCCGTGTTCATCGGACTTGTATGAATGTGCCGCACGCCCTTCGGCATGCCGGTCGAGCCGGACGAGTAGAGCCAGAATGCCACTTCGTCGCTGCACGTGTCGGCCGGCTCCGCGGCGCTTTCGTCTCGCAGCAGCTTGTCGAAGCTCGAATATTGCGACGATTCCCCGCCGACGAGCACGAGCTTCTTCAGTGTGGCGACGCCGGCCGACGCAGTCTCGGCGGCTTTCAGCAGGGGCGGCGCCACGAATAGCGCCTTGGCCCGAGAATCTTCGATTATGTAATGAAATTGCTCGATCGGCAGCAGGGTGTTGAGAGGGATCGGAATGATACCAGCGCGTATCGCGCCCCAAAACAGGATCGGAAACTCGACCGTATCGAGCATGAGCATGGCGATTCGGTCCTCGCGCTGCAGCCCGAGCCGCGCGAGCATGGGCCCAATGCGAGCCGCCGAATCGGCCAGCTCGGCGTAGGTGATGCGCCGGGTCGGGTCGATGAATGCGACCTTGCCGCCGAGCCCACGCGCCACGTTGGCATCGACAAAGTCGCTTGCGGCGTTATAGGCGCGCCGCTGCGTGAACTCATCGAGCGAAACGGCCATGGTCCTCTGCTCGGATTGGGGCCGGCATTATGGTCACGCGAAGTAGGGTCGACAAGCAGTGCACTTCAGACACCCAGATGCCGATGAATGAACGCCTCGTCGGCGCGCAGCTCCGTGGCGCTGCCGTCGAACACGATCGCGCCCTTGGCCATCACCACGTGCCGGTCGCAGAGCGCGAGCAGGTCTTCAAGATTCTTGTCGACGACCACTGCGGCGATCCCTGCCTGGGTGACCAGGCGAAGCGTCGCCCAGATCTCGTCTCTTATTTTCGGGGCAAGCCCCTCGGTCGCCTCGTCGAGCAAGATCAGGTCCGGATTGGTCATCAACGCTCGGCCGATCGCGAGCATTTTCTGCTCGCCGCCGGAAAGCTGGTTGCCCCAGTTCGTTTGCCGCTCGGCGAGCCGCGGGAAGAGCTCATACACGCGCGGTAAGGTCCAATCCGGCCTCGCGCCGCGGCCAGCCCTTGATGCAAAAGTGAGGTTCTCGATCACGGTGAGATTGGGGAAAATCCCGCGATCCTCCGGCACGAAAGCGAGCCCCATCCGCGCGACCGCCGAAGGCCGCACGCCGGTGATGTCCCGGCCATCGAGGTGAACATGGCCGCTGCGCGGGCGCACCAAACCCATCAGCGTGCGCAACAGCGTCGTCTTGCCCATGCCGTTGCGGCCCAGGAGGCTTAGCGTTTCGCCGGGCATCACTCGGAAATCTACGTCGCGCAGGATGTGGCTCTGGCCGTAGAATGTATTCAGCCCCGCTGCCGCGAGCGCGGGCTCGAGCCGGGCGGTGCGGGCGAGAGCGCTCATCCCGGTACCTCATCGTCGGCGTAGCGGCCGAGATAGGCCTTGCGAACGGCGGGATCGCGCCGGATTTCCAGCGGCGTGCCGTGGGCGAGCAGACGTCCTTCCACAAGCACCGTCAGCGTATCGGCGGCGGCGAAGATCGCGTCCATATCGTGCTCGATCAGCACGACCGTATGATCCACTGATAGGTCACGCAGTAGCGCCGTCACTCGCCCGGTCTCCTCCGCGCCCATTCCGCCGAGCGGCTCGTCGAGGATCAAAACTCGCGCGCCTGAGGCGATCAGCATCGCGATCTCAAGCTGACGCTGCTCGCCATGCGCCAGGTGCGCAGCAGCCACGGCCGCGCGGGCCGAAAGCCCGGCGGCGTCGAGCGCATAGGCGATTTCCTGG
>DATBTC010000107.1:0-2469 GCA_036559465.1 Xanthobacteraceae bacterium | reverse complement strand
GCAAATGAGCGACGCCTTGCTTCAGGTCGAGAAGATCGAGGTCGTGTACAAGCGCGTGATCACCGCCGTGCAGGGCGTCACTCTGTCGGTCGGCCCGAAGCAGATCGTGGCGATCCTCGGCACCAACGGCGCCGGCAAGACCACGACGTTGCGCGCGATCTCGGGATTCCTCGGCCTCGACGATGCGCGCATCACCGAAGGTGCAATTTCGTTCGCGGGGAGGCGGATCGAGAACGCGCCGCCGCACGACATCGCCGCGCGCGGCATTGTGCTGGTGCCCGAGCGCGACAAGGTCTTTCCCAACCTGACGGTTGCCGAAAACCTGGCGGTGCCGGTCTCGCGCGCCGGCGCCGCGGAACGCCGCCGCCAGGATGAGCAGATTTATCAGCTGTTTCCGCGCCTTGCCGAGCTGCGCCAGCGGATCGGCGGGCTGCTGTCGGGCGGCGAGCGGCAGATGCTGGCGATCGCCGGTGCGTTGATGTGCCGGCCGAGTCTTCTTCTCGTCGACGAACTGTCGCTCGGGCTCGCGCCCGTCGTCGTGCAGGATCTTACGCGGCGGCTGCTCGCAGTCCGCGACGAGCTCGGCATTGCGGTCCTGCTCGTCGAGCAGAGCGCCGCAGCGGCGCTGGCGATCGCCGACCATGCCTATGTGATGGAGAACGGCCGCATCGTGCTCGATGGCGACCGCGAACGCCTTAAGAGCCACCAGGACGTGCAGGAGTTCTATCTGGGTCAGGCCAGCGGCGAGCGCCGCTCATACCGGGCCGTCAAGCAATATCGCCGGTCGCGGAGGTGGTATGGCTGACCTCGATGTCGCTCATTTATGTCTGCGCTTCGGCGGCCTGACCGTGCTCGACGACGTGTCGTTTTCGGTTGCCGCGGGCGAGCTGTTCGCCCTGATCGGCCCCAACGGCGCCGGCAAGACCAGTGCGCTCAATTGCATCAGCGGAATTTATCGCGGCAGCGGTGCCATCCGTTTCCGCGGCGAGAACATTACCGGGCGTGCGCCGCACGAGATCGCGCGGCTTGGTCTCGCCCGCACGTTCCAGCATGGCGAGCTTTTCCCGCAGATGAGCGTGCTCGACAATTTGCTGACCGGCCGTCACGCGCGCATCCGCACAAATCCGGTGGCCGAGATGTTGTTTTTGCCAAGCGTGCGCCGCGCTGAAGTCGCGCACCGCGAGGCGGTCGAGCGCATCGTCGAGCTGGTGGAGCTTGAACGTTACCGTCATGCCGCCGTCGGCAGCCTGCCGTTCGGTGTGCAGAAGATCGTCGGCTTTGCCCGCGCGCTCGCGCTCGAGCCCACCATCATGTTGCTCGACGAGCCATCGGCCGGCCTCAACCGCGAGGAGCGCGAGGATCTTGCGCGCTTCATCCTGCGCATCAAGCACGAATTGAACATGACGATGATCTGGATCGAGCACGACATGCAGATGATCGCCGATCTCGCCGACCGCATCCACGTGCTCGACTACGGCCGCACGATTGCGGAAGGCGTGCCCGAGAGTGTGCTCGCTGATCCGAACGTGCTTGCCGCCTATCTTGGGGTCGACGCGTAGCCTTGACTCAGGCGCTCTTTGTTTTCTTCTGAGAACGCGCCGACGTGTTCAGCGCCACGGCGGCGCGAATGAGCGCTTTCAACGCCTTTTCATTGATCTTCTCGCCTTCGCGGATATCGATGGCACGCCTCACATTGCCCTCAAGGCTGGAGTTGAAAAGGCCGGAAGGATCCTCCAGCGCGGCGCCCCTGGCGAAGGTCATTTTCACGACCTCCTTATAAGTCTCGCCGGTGCAGATGATGCCGTCGTGCTCCCACACCGGTACCCCCAACATCGAATTCGATGGCTTTCTCCATTTCACCTCCTCGACCACGTCCGGTTCGGCCTCTTTGATGAGACCTCGGACGCGGGCGAGTGTCTCGCCCCGCCAATCATTCAGTTTTTTGATTCTGGCATCGATCAGCCGAGATGGAGACTCTGCGCCTTTAGCTTCTCCAGCGCCGCTCTTCGTTTTCTTCATGGTGTTGCTGCTGGCCGGAATATCGCGCCCGGCAGGCCTGGGCCTTATTACCAGAGCCCGTCGGCGCGATCCAAGCCGCGATACGAGCGAGAGCGATACGGCGAGGATGCGTAAGCCCGCTCGCCTCCGCCGAAGCCAAACCGCCCGCCGCCCCGGTATTGATACTGTCCCTGCCATTCGCGGTCCTCGCGTTCCGGGAGGCGGGCCATCACCGGCTTGCTGCTCGCATTGTGGGGCCGCGCGATCGGCGTATCCGCAATCATGCGCTCGTCGCCGCGCATGAGCTTCAAAGTGGCGGCATCGAGCCCGTAAATGTCGTGCCGGAAATTCAGCTGTCCTTGCTCGTCGACGAAGGCCGTCTGATACGTCACATGCACCGGAATCGGCTGCTTCAGGTTGATGGTGCGCTCCTGGTCGCCATAGAGGCTCCGGATGCGGGCGATGGTGAAG